>JAUYFW010000259.1 GCA_030690835.1 Sulfurimicrobium sp.
GTACACCACCGGTTCGGCCACCGCCTGGTTGATGCTTTCGAAGGTGTAGACGCCTTCCTGGATGATGACTTCGCTGACCTGCTGGCCTTCCTTGATGACCGACATCTTGTTGCGCTGCTTGCGGTTGAGGCCCTTGACCTCGGATGCGTCCTTGACCGTCATGATGCCCATGCCGTAGGTGCCGGCATCGGCCTTGACGATGACGAAGGCGTCGTTCTCCACCCCGTACTCGCGGTATTTCTCGCGGATGTCCTTGAGCAGTTCGTCCACTGCGGCTGCCAGACATTCCTCGCCGAGCCGCTCGTGGAAATTGATTTTGCCGCAACTGGCGAAGTAGGGGTTGATCAGCCACGGGTCGATGTGGGCGATTTGCGAAAATTCCGTGCTCACCTGATCGTAGGCGCTGAAATGCTGGGATTTGCGCCGCGTCGCCCAGCCGGCGTGGAGCGGCGGGATGATCGGTTGCTTGAGGCCTTGCAGAATCTCCGGGACGCCTGCCGAGAGATCGTTGTTGAGCACGATGGCGCAGGGCTCGAAACCGTCCAGCTTGAGTTTGTCGCCTTCGCGCCGGATCGGTTCCAGTGTCAGCGTCTGTCCGTCGGGCAGGTCCAGCACCGTGGGCGCGGTGATTTCCGGCAGCAGGCTGCCGATGCGCACGTGCAGTCCGGCGTGGCGCAGGATGGTGGCCAGTTGCGCCACGTTTTGCAGGTAAAAGGTGTTGCGCGTGTGGTTTTCCGGGATCAGCAGAAAGCGCTGGGCCACCGGGCAGATTTTTTCCACCGCCGACATCGCCGCCTGCACGCACAGCGGCAGGAACGCCTTGTTGAGATTATTGAAGCCGCCGGGGAACAGGTTGGTGTCGACCGGCGCGAGCTTGAATCCAGCGTTGCGCAAATCCACCGAAGCGTAAAAAGGCGCGTTGTATTCCTGCCATTTTGAGCGGAACCATTGCTCGATGCGCGGCTGCGAATCCAGGATATGCTGTTCCAGCGCCAGCAGCGGGCCGGTTAGGGCGGTGGTGAGGTGGGGAACCATTCAGGAGACTTATATTTCCGTTGTTAAGTTGTTACTTGGCGCCCGCCAAAATCATTTCGCGGTAGCGGAAAGCCTCGGCGAGTTGCGCGCGCAGCACGTCGTCCTCCCACGGCTTGGTGAGAAACTTGTAAATGGCGCCGTGGTTTACCGCCTCGGCAATGCTGGTCAGGTCGGCGTAACCGGAAAGCACGATGCGCACCGTATCCGGGTACAGTTCGCGGACCCGGGTGAGGAATTCGGTACCGCTCATTTCGGGCATGCGCTGGTCGGAAACGATGACGCCCACCGAATTCCGGGCCAGAATTTCGAAGGCCTCGGCCGGGCTGGTGGTGGCGAAAATGCGATAACCCTCGCGGCGCAAGGCGCGTTGCAGGGCGGTCAGGATTTTGGGCTCGTCGTCGAGCAGCAGCAAGGTACGCGCCGGGACATCCTGCTCGCCGGGGAGCACCAGCCGGCGGCCATCGCGCAACAACTGCTCCATTTGCTCCGGCGCCACCGGGCGGCTGAAATAGTAGCCCTGGATGGCATCGCAGCCGTGGCTGCGCAAGAAACTCAACTGGCTTTCCGTCTCCACCCCTTCCGCGATCACGTCGAGCTTGAGGCCGTGAGCCAGGGCGATGATGGCCATCGAGATGGCGGCATCGTCCGGGTCGGAAATGATGTCGCGCACGAAGGACTGGTCCAGCTTGAGCTTGTTGATGGGGAAGCGTTTGAGGTAGCTGAGGCTGGAATAGCCGGTGCCGAAATCGTCGATCGACAGCCTGACGCCCATGTCGCGCAAGGCGGTCAGGGTTTTTTCCGTGCTTTCGGCGTGCTGCATGGCCACGCTTTCGGTGATTTCCAGTTCCAGGTACTGGGGCGGCAGCCCGCTTTCCGCCAGGGCTTTTTCCACCAGTTGCGGGATGTTTTCGCGGAACTGGCGGCCCGAAATATTCACCGCCACGCGCACCGGCGGCAGGCCCGCGTCATGCCATGCCTTGGTTTGTTTGCAGGCGGTATGCAGCACCCAGGCACCGATGGGAATGATCAGGCCGGTATCTTCCGCCAGGGGGATGAAATTGGCGGGTGAAATCATGCCCATCTCGGCGTGGTGCCAGCGCAGCAGCGCCTCCATGCCGATCACCTCGCCGCTCAGCAAGCTGACCTGGGGCTGGTAGTGGAGGGCAAATTCATTGCGCTCCAGCGCGGTGCGCAGGCTGTTTTCCAGCATCAGGCGCTGAAAAATGCGGCTGTTGATCTCGGCGGTGTAGTACTGGACGCTGTTGCGGCCCTGTTCCTTGGCCCGGTACATGGCGGCGTCGGCGTTTTTCAGCAGGGCGGCGGCATCCTCGCCGTCACGCGGGAACAGGCTGACGCCGATGCTGCAGGTGACGGTCAGCTGGTGGGACTCGACCGTTGCTGGCTCGGCAATGGCGGCAAGAATCTTGTGCGTGACGCGCGAAATATCCTCTTCCTGCGAAACATCGGTGAGGATCACCGCAAAATCGTCGCCGCCCATCCTTGCCACGGTGTCGCCGCTGCGAATGCAGTCACTGAGCCGCTGCGCCACGATCTGCAGCAGCTGGTCGCCCACATTGTGTCCCAGGCTGTCGTTGATCACCTTGAAATTATCGAGGTCGATGAACAGCAGGGCGAGCTGACGCTTGGCGCGCCGGGCAAAGATGATGCCCTGGGCCAGGCGGTCCTGCGCCAGGTTGCGGTTGGGCAGCTGGGTCAGGGTGTCGTGGGCGGACTGGTAGGCGAGTTGCTCCTCATACTGCTTGCGTTCGGTCACGTCGTTCTGGATGCCGATATAGTGGGTGACCTGCCCCGCATCGTTACGCACCGGCGAGATGTAAAGTTCGTTCCAGAACAGGCGGCCATCCTTGCGGTAGTTGCGCAGCAGTGCCTTGCCGTCGCGCTGTTCCTTGACCGCGCGGCGGATGTTTTCCAGCTCGGGCTGGTCGATGTCCTGGTTTTGCAGGAAGCGGCCGTTTTTCCCCAGCGCCTCCTCGGCGCTGTAACCGGTAATGCGCTCGAAGGCGGGATTGACATAGACGTAGGGGAAATTCGTCTGGCTGGCATCGGTAATGGTGATGGCATTGACGCTCGATTCGAGCGCCCGTTGCCACAGCCGGAGTTTTACCTCTACATCCTTGCGGCTGGTAATGTCCTGTTTGACGCCGACGAAATGGGTGATTTCCCCTTTTTCGTTCTTGACCGGGGAAATCGTGACGGCTTCCCAGTACAACTCGCCGTTCTTTTTGCGGTTATGCAACTCGCCGCGCCACACCTCGCCGGCGAGAATGGTTTGCCACATCTCGCGGTAGGTCTCCAGCGGTGTTTCGCCCGACTGCCAGACGCGCGGGGTGTGGCCGATGACTTCTTCCGGGGGATAACCGGTCAGGGCATAAAAATAGGGGTTGACGTATTCGATCACGCCATCGCGGTCGGTGATGACGATGGTGTTGGCGCTCTGTTCCAGTGCCTGGGTGAGCTTGCGCAACTCACTTTCCGTCCGTTTGTGTTCGCTGAGGTCGCGCATGATGGTGGACAGGTAGGCGAGTTTTCCGTCCGCCGTGCGATGGGACAGAATCACCTGGGAAACCGGAATCTCCCTGCCGTCGCGGCTCAGCAGGGCGGTTTCGCCCTCCCAGTGCCCTTCCCGCATCGCGCTGGGCATGCCTTCCTGCTCGATTACCCTGAATACCCATTCGGGGAGAAAGGTGGCGATAGGCGTGCCGGCGATATCCTCGTCGGCGCCGATGCCGAGGATTTTGCGCGCCGCCCGGTTGGCGGACAGAATCTTGCCGTCCGGCGTGGCGGTGGCAACGAAATCCGGCGTGGCTTCGAGAATCTCCGCCAGGCGGGAAATCTCGTCGATCTGGCTTTCCATCTGCTCCGCGCCCTGGTTGAAGCCGCGCATGAGGTCGCCGATTTCATCATAACGGTGGTTTTTCATCCGCACGCTGCGGTCCCCTGCGGCAAAGCGCCTGACCATGTCGGTGACCGTGACCAGCGGCGTGACGATGCGCCAGCGCGCATAGGCCACGAGGGTGACGAGAAACGCCAGGTTGAGCGCCACCACGCCGGCGATCAGCCAGTTGATTTGGCGGTGCGCGCGCTGCGCCGCCTCGGTGAGCGTGCCCACCACGCGGTCGGCGCGCTCCAGGATGGCATCGGTTTCCCGGCTGAGGCGGGGCAGGTCGCCCGTCTCCAGGATAGTGGCGGAATCGGACAGGGATTTTTCCAGCGTCTGGCGGAAGGTGAGCCAGCTTGCGCGCACCGCCCCGAGCTCGCCAGCCAGCTCCCCGCTTTGCCGCAACAGCAGGGGGTGCAGGTTGCCGCTCTCCTGTTCGACTAGCGCGAGCGTGGCGTCAAAGCGCTGCATCAGGGCCGGAATCGCGGCGCTGGGGCGTTTCTGCAACGCGGATTCGGCGGTGTAATAGGCCAGTCTCTGGCTCAGGTAACGCAGCTTGCCGCTTTCGTTGACCAGCCGGGAAGCATCCGCCACGCTATTGTAGAGGGTTTCCACCAGAAGCAGAGTGGCGGCGGTAACGAGGAAAAAAGCGAAAAAAATCGCCGCCAGTTTCTGCCCGACCGAAAGCCTCACCCAGGGAGCGGGGGGCGGCAAGTCGGGCGCGGGCGGGGTGGGTGACGGCATGTTTTTTCGTTGCATTGCAAGGGGTTGAGCCAGATGGCAGCGTTTCATCGTCGCAAGTTGCTATAATAAGCACATTTTTTCGCGAACGGGCTATAAATTGATTTCCACCGCCAACATCACCATGCAGTTCGGGGCCAAGCCCCTGTTCGAGAACGTCTCGGTCAAATTCGGCGAGGGCAACCGCTATGGCCTGATCGGCGCCAACGGCTGCGGCAAGTCCACTTTCATGAAAATCCTCGGCGCCGATCTGGAGCCTTCCGGGGGTAATGTTTCCATCGACCAGGGCGAGCGCCTGGGCAAGCTGCGCCAGGACCAGTTCGCCTACGAGGACAACATTGTTCTCGACGTGGTGATGATGGGCAACGCTGAATTGTGGGCGGTGAGGGAAGAAAAGGACGCCATCTACGCCAACCCGGAAGCCAGCGAGGACGACTACATGCGTGCCGCGGAGCTGGAAACCGCTTTCGGCGAACTCGACGGCTACACCGCCGAATCGCGCGCCGGCGAGCTGCTGCTGGGCGTGGGCATCGCGCTCGAAGCGCACAGCGGCCCGATGCGCGAAGTGGCGCCCGGCTTCAAGCTGCGCGTGCTGCTGGCGCAGGCGCTGTTTTCCGACCCGGACATCCTGCTGCTGGACGAGCCCACCAACAACCTCGACATCAACACCATCCGCTGGCTGGAAGACGTGATCAATGCGCGCTCCAGCACCATGATCATCATTTCCCACGACCGCCACTTCCTCAACAGCGTGTGCACCCACATGGCGGATCTGGATTACAACACCATCCGCATCTATCCCGGCAACTACGACGAATACATGATCGCCGCGACCCAGGCGCGCCAGCGGATGCTGACGGATAATGCCAAGAAGAAAGACCAGATTGCCGAGTTGAATGCCTTCGTGGCGCGTTTTTCCGCCAATGCCTCCAAGGCGCGCCAGGCCACCAGCCGCGCCCGGCAGGTGGACAAGCTCAAGGACGGCATGGTCGAGGTCAAGCCTTCCAGCCGCCAGAGCCCCTACATTCGCTTCGAAACGGACGACAAGGACAAGCTGCACCGCAAGGCGGTGGAGCTTCTGGAACTGGCCAAGGCCTACGACCATGTGCTGTTCCATAACCTGGTGGTGAGCCTCGACCCGGGCCAGCGCCTCGGCATCATCGGCCCCAACGGCGCCGGCAAGACCACCCTGCTGAAAATCCTGGTGGGCGAGGTCGAGCCCGATCAGGGCAATGCGAAATGGGCGGAAAAGGCCAAGCTTGGCTATTTCGCCCAGGATCACGCCGCCGATTTCGATTGCGACGATACCCTGTTCGACTGGATGCAGCAGTGGGGCCAGGGCAGCGACGACGACCAGATCATCCGCGCCACGCTGGGCCGCCTGCTGTTCTCCGGCGACGACACCAAGAAATCGGTGCGCGTCCTGTCCGGCGGCGAGAAAGGCCGCATGCTGTACGGCAAGCTGCTGCTGGAGCGCCCCAACGTGCTGGTGATGGACGAACCCACCAACCACATGGACATGGAATCCATCGAGGCGCTCAACATGGCGCTGGAACAATATAAAGGCACGCTGATTTTCGTCAGCCACGACCGCCAGTTCGTCTCCTCGCTGGCGACACAGATCCTCGAACTGGATGGCAAGGGCGGCTACCGTCACCACATCGGCAGTTACGAGGATTATCTGATGAGTCAGGGGATTTCGTAACACGGCCCTGTAGGAGCG
>JAUYFW010000263.1 GCA_030690835.1 Sulfurimicrobium sp.
ATGCCGCAAGTCTCGATCAGGTAGGCGATCTTGTGGGTGATGACACGCGTCTTGCCGCTGCCCGCGCCCGCCAGCACCAGCAGCGGGCCGTCGAGATACTTGACGGCTTCGCGTTGCGGGGGATTGAGTTTGGAAAGCATGAGAGGGGAATAAACGCCTGAAAACGAGGCGCGATATTACCATGCCAGAGCTTATTTTCCCTCTTAAAGGATGCTGGTTAAATTGTCATATCTGGATGCCCCCCAATTTTGCAAAGCGAGTATTTCGGTAAAGATTGGCGTTATTGACAACACCATTTGTCGTTGGCATTATGGCCAACATGAAGGCCGATCTGATTGCCCGTTTTCGCAACGTATCCGAGGACGGCACAGGAATTGAAATGGTAGTCTGGCGCGTGCCTGAGTCGGTGCCGCCGTCAGAACATCAGTACAAGTATCGCCTGGTCTATGTGGAAGACGGGCGCCGTGTGGTGGGCTTTGATAACGAACGCGGTAAAGGCGACCACAAGCATGTAGGTGGCATGGAGCTGCCATACGTGTTTGCCACGGTTGACAGGCTGATTGACGATTTTATCGAGGAGGTTGAGCGATGGAAGCAAGAACACTGACTATTACCATGGAGCCGAGCTGGCAAGGTGCATTGCGGCATGCCGCGAGGGATGCTTTTCAGGCCAGCGCCTACCAGGGAGAAACACTCAACTTTGATTCTCCCGCCGCATTTTTTTCACGCCTGACAGAGCGGCGTTGGGCGTTGATAAATACCCTGCAGGGGGCTGGAGAGTTGCCGGTGCGCGAGTTGGCCCGGAGGGTCGGACGTGATGTAAAGCGCGTTCATGAAGACGCCAGCGCTCTTGTCGATCTCGGCCTAGTGGAGCGCACCCCTCGCGGAGGCTTGCTCTGCCCGTTCGCCGATATCCATGTAGATATGCACTTGCGCCAAGCTGCGTAAAGAACCGTTCGGGGCTCATATCGTAAAGACACGATGCTCGAATATGGCCTTAAAAAGGGGGGCGTTATTTTTGAGAAAATAAATCCGTCCCCTTTGTTGAGCGGTTCTCTGTTGCTGTTGCAGAATGTGCCTAATGAGTCGCCTAATCATTTTTCCTCAGATATCAGTTGGACGGGCACCTTCTCTGTTTCCGTTAGAAGCGCCAACAACAATATTTGTTCGCTCTCTCCTGTTTCGACATTCATCAGCCACAGGGATCGATTGCGATTTCTCTCTGGGTCGCTAATGTAGGCGGCATAGCGACTATTCGGGGAAAACGCAATCCCATCCATCGCGGTATTCAACTGGGTCAGTCGTTGGACCGTGTCACCAAGTTTCAGGAAAAGATCGTAGTTGTAATACCCCTTTTTGATACCATCCAAAACATTGGTGCGAGAGATAAACAACACATCTCCGTTGCGTGCCACCTGTGGAGCGCTGGAATGTCTTCCCTTGGTTTGGAACCAAGGTTCCAGGTTCTTTCGCTGTGGCCCCATGCGCACAATCGTGTCTTCCCCAAATCGCTCCCTGTATTGCTCGAAACCCTTAGTGCCGGGAGGTTGATCAAGATTGGGATAGTTGCACATCGGCCCGTCACCGGAAAAAATGAGGTCAGCATTGTCTGGTGCGAAAAATGGCTTGCTGACGCCATAGAAGCAGAAGTTCGTTACTTTTGATTCAGTGCCAGACGCAACTTCCAGAATATGAATATCCCATTGGTTTGCTCGCGGGTCGCCATTAGCCCAAGTGCGCTGGCCATGAGACTGCACATAGGCGACTTTGCTCCCATCGTAAGAGAAGTTAGGGGCGTACTTGTGACTTGGATCATTCGTCAGTTTGCGATACGTCTTGGTGTTCAGATTGATCAAGGCAACTTGGGGATAAGACGTAAATTCACCTTTCCGGTAACGAAGCATAGAAACGAGCTGCGATTCGCTACCTGCGAACCCTGCACTGCCAAAATGATACATACCCTCCGCTGGCACGATCTGGGTGAAGGTTTTATTGTCGAGCGAATATGCAATCAGGTCACATTTCGAGTCCTTGCAGAAATTGAAAAACAAGATTCTGCTATTCAAGGAGAAAGCGAGATTTTCGATTTTGATAGGGGATGTAGCACTTGTACTGCAAGCTGTAAGCATCGCCAGTAGCGGAAGGATCAACAAGCGGACGATTTTTCCGGACATCATTACCTAACGTTCAAATTGAGCAACGGAATTGAGCAACGGGGTCAGTCCTGAGAACTGACCTCCTACTTTTGATTTCTATCTTGGTTCAGAAAACCGTGGTCTATCCCCTGTTGTCCCGTTGTCACCCCGTCGAGGGGATTTTCATGCGGCGCTACGCCTTACGCGGGTTAAGGCTATTTGTCATGACAGGCGAAACAAAGGGTGCTTCCCATATTTGCAATGCGTAAAAAAGGCTGGTTTGTTTTGCCGCCCATGCCGCCCATGGGGCCCATGTTGTGTGGATAGTGGCAGCTCTGGCACTCAACCATCTGCTCAATAATTACTACACCTCTTTGCTCGGCATCCAATTGTGGCCGGTATCCGTCCCTGATGGGATAAATCACACCCAAGGGGTGTGAATCCCAAAGTGTGATTTTTGGCGCATGCATATTTCTTGCGGTCGTGCCGTCATGGCATGTCAGGCAGAGCGAGGATCCAGACAGACTGGAATCAAACTGCGCTCCCTGAAAAGTCTCTTGCATGGCGAATGCGGGCGAAATCGTCGCGCACCAAAGCAGCAGCAAATTCAGAAATATCGCACCACGGATCATGTGAGATCTCCAGTTAATTGTTATTTTGATCCGGGATTATCCATTGGAATGCACGCGCATGTAGGAGCGCCGCCCCCGGCGCGAATCGCGGCGAGGGCGCCGCTCCTACAGCGGTGTTTTGGCCCTAATGGATAATCCGGGTTGATGCTCGCTCACCCCAGAAACATCACAGAAGCATCACAGAAGCATCAATAGCGCATCAATAGCATCAATAGGGTCAGTCTCGATTGACCCCAGCAAATAAACAAGTTACAGATTGCTTCGTCGCTTTGCTCCTTGGATACGATTCCACACGAACTTCAGTTCGTAGTGGATCGGAATCCCCGTGGGGCAATGACCATTACATCAGCGCTTCCCCAGCAGGCTTTGCACCGTCTGCATGATGTCGGCGGGCAGCACCACGGTTTTGCTGTTGGGAGATGAGGCCAGTTCACGCATGGCCTGGATGTATTTTTCACCGAGCAGATAATAGGCGGGGAATTCCCGGTCCGGGATCGATTCCGTCACGCGCTTGATCGCTTCTGCCGCACCCTGCGCCAGCACGATCTGCGCCTGGGCGTCGCGCTTGGCGGATTCCAGGCGGGCTTCGGCTTCCAGAATGGCGGCCTGTTTGTCGCCTTCCGCCTTGGTGACGGTAGCCTTGCGCTCCCGCTCCGCCGCGGCCTGGCGCTCCATGGAGTCCTGCATCGAGCGCGAGGGCTTGATGTCCTGGATTTCGACCGATTTCAGCGTCAACCCCCAATCCGCCACGTCATCGGAAATGGATTCCTTGAGGCGAACCTTGATCTGCTCGCGCGACGACAGCGCCTGGTCCAGTTCCATTTCGCCGACGATGGAGCGCAACGTGGTCTGGATGATGTTGACGATGGCTAGCTCGAAGCTGGTGACGCCATACACGGCGTTCTGCGTGTCCGTCACCTTGACGAAGGCGATGGCGTTGACGACCAGCACCGCGTTGTCCTTGGTGATGACCTCCTGCTGCGGAATGTCGAGGATCAGGTCCTTGGTGGGCACCTTGTATCCGACGCGGTCGATGTAGGGGATCAGGAGATGCAGGCCGGGCAGCATGGTGGTGTGGTATTTTCCCAGCCGTTCCACCACCCACTCTTCGCCCTGGGGCACGATGCGCACGCCCTTGGCCACGGTGATGGCGACGAAGATGAAAAATATGAAGCCTAAAAAAGTTAATTCCATGCGGTTCTCCCTATTTTTTGGAAACTTTAAGTGTTTGGCCCATCACATCGACGATGCGCGCCCGTTCCCCGGCGGGAATGGTTTCGTCGGCGATTACCGGCCAGGTTTCAGAGCCCAGAATCGGTTTCTGGAAACGGATCTGGCCTTTGTGCATTTCCGATACTTCCTTGACGATCAGCCCAGTCTCGCCGAGAAAGGCTTCCGTGGATATACCCGCCTTGGTGCGGTCGGGGTTCTTGAAGAAGCGGAACCAGAAAAACACCATTGCACCCGAGGCCAGTCCCCATAGCGTGAACTGGGCGGCCAGCGAGATCGGCGCAAGCAGCATGATGACCCCCACCAGCAGGGCGCCGAGGCCGAACCAGATAAGGAAGAAGGCGGGCACGGCCAGTTCCATCAGTACCAGCAGGATGCCGCCCGCAATCCAGTGCCACCATGCGATTTCCATCATGTTCTCCGCTAATAAAGTCGCCCAGGGCGCTCCTCGTCCCCCTCTCCTTGTTGGGAGAGGGCAGGGGTGAGGGGAAACCGGTTAAAATATCCGCTACACATTAACAAAAAATTCGTCAAAACAACATGCCTACTTATGCCATCGGTGATTTACAGGGGTGCCATGCCGCCCTGGAGAAGCTCCTTGAACGGATCGAATTCGATCCCGCGCGCGACAAAATCTGGCTGGTGGGGGACCTGATCAACCGCGGCACGGCTTCCGCCGCCGTGCTGCGCTGGGCCATGGGCCTGGGCGATGCGCTGGTCACGGTGCTGGGGAACCACGATTTGCACACCTTGGCGGTAGCGGAGGGTTTTGTACCGCTGCACCGTAGCGATACCATCCAGGATATTTTGCAGGCGCCAGACCGGGATGAGTTGCTTGGCTGGTTGCGCCGCCAGCCTCTGGCTTATGGCGAAAACGGCTACTTTCTGGTGCATGCCGGCCTGTTGCCGCAATGGACGCCGCAACAGGCGCTGGCCCTGGCGGGTGAAGTGCAGGAGGTGTTGCGCGGCGACCATTACCGCGATTTTTTTGCTCATATGTATGGCAATGAGCCGCGCCAGTGGCGTGATGACCTGCAAGGCATGAGCCGCCTGCGGCTGATCACCAATGCCATGACCCGGCTGCGTTTTTGCAACGCGGAGGGGGAAATCGATTTTTCCCACAAGGGGCCGCCCGGCACCCAGCCGGAAAATCTGCTGCCCTGGTACGACGTTCCGGGGCGCGCCAGTCGCGACGTCACGGTCATTTTCGGCCATTGGTCGGCGCTGGGGTTGATGCAGCGGCCCAATCTGGCGGCGCTGGATAGCGGATGCCTGTGGAGCGGCGAGCTTAGCGCGTTGCGGCTGGAGGATCGCCGGCTGTTCCAGGTGTCGTGCGCGGGCTTGCCGGGTGCAAAGCGCTGGAAATAGCCTGTTCGGCTTGGCGTGCCAGTTCCCTGCGGTGCTTGCCGCTAGTGTAAATGGGTTCGAGGAAGATCAGTTCTGCCCTGATTTCCTTGCGCGCCAGGACGTTGTGTAGCGAATCCATCATCGACATATCGCCGTAATAAGCCGCGGCCATGTCGATGTCGCCATCGGGCAGGACGTAGCGCAACGCCACCGGGTGTAATGCCGATTGTGCATTGATCGCCGCTTGTAGCAGGGAAGAAAGAAACGGTTTGAGGTGAGTGCCGTCGGTGGTTGTTCCTTCGGGGAAAAACGCCACGCAATCGCCGTTTGCCAAGGCGGCGCTGACCGCGTCGTTAACCCGCGCGGTGTCGCGGCGCTTGCCGCGCTCCAGGAACAGCGTGCCGGTGAATACCGCCAGCCAGCCCACCACCGGCCAGGTGCGGACCTCGGCTTTGGAGATGAAGCGCAAGGGGCTCACTGTGTTGAGGAGGTAAATGTCCAGCCAGGAAACGTGGTTGGATACCAGCAGCACGTTGTGGCTGGCGGCATCCGGCGGATTGCCCCGTATTGTCAGGCGCACGCCGAGCAGGGCCAGCAGGCTGCGCGACCATTCCTGGGTAAGCGTCCTGCGCAATCCTGGGCTACCCCAGGGCAGCACCAGGAAAGCGGTCAGCACCCCACGCAGAATGTGCAGCCCCAGCCTGAGCAGACGCCACGCCCGCACGGCGCGGGACGTATGTTTCATTATTCGAAGCTGGTGCCGAACTGCTGCTTGAACAGGGCGGAAATTTCTTCGCGCGAGTGGACGTGGTTCTGCCCGCCGCGGCTGGCAATTTTGAGCGCACCCATCAGGCCCGCGAGGCGTCCGGTCATTTCCCAGTCCATGCCGTGCACGATGCCGTGGAGCAGTCCGGCGCGGTAGGCGTCCCCGCAGCCGGTGGGGTCCACCACCTGTTGCGCTGCGATACAGGGGATTTCCAGCATCTTGCCGCCGCTGTAAATCACCGAGCCCTTGGCGCCCAGAGTGACCACCAGGGCGCGCACTTCTCCGGCCAGTTGCTCCAGCGTCTTGCCGGTACGCTCCTGCAACAGCTTGGCCTCGTAATCGTTGAGCGCGACATAATCCGCCAGGGCGACGAAATCCAGCAGTTCCTCGCCGTTGAACATGGGTAGCCCCTGGCCGGGATCGAAGACGAACGGCACGCCCTTGTCGTGGAACTCCCGGGCATGCTGCAACATGCCGTCGCGTCCGTCCGGGGCGACGATGCCGAGTGCGACGTTGCTGGCATCATGCACGTGGTTGTGGTGGGAAAAGCTCATGGCGCCGGGGTGGAAGGCGGTGATCTGGTTATCGTCCAGGTCGGTAGTGATGAAGGCCTGGGCAGTGTATGAGCCGATGGCCCTGCGCACGTGGGTTTGCGCCAGGCCCAGGCCGTCGAGCCTATGCGCATAGGGTTCGAAGTCGTCGCCCACGGTCGCCATGATGAGCGGCTTGCCGCCCAGCAATTTGAGGTTGTAGGCGATGTTGCCGGCGCAGCCGCCGAACTCGCGCCGCATTTCCGGCACCAGGAAGGCCACGTTCAGAATATGGATCTGCTCCGGCAGGATGTGGTTCTTGAACCGGTCGGGGAAGACCATGATGCTGTCGTAGGCGAGGGAGCCGCAAATCAATGTATTCATTTTTATTTCTCGGGTTCTAGGGCAATTCGGAGCAGGCCTTCCAGCACCAGGTTTTCTACCTTCTGCGCCGGAATGGCCAGCAAAGGCAGCAGAATATCCACATCGCCGCCGCTGAGCAAACAAATGGGGTGATTAGCAAGTTGCCGGTAGCTGCGTTCCACCGCGCCTGCGATGGCATTGGCGGCGCCGCTGAACATGGCATCGGCGGTGTTGTCGGGAAATGCGGCGAACTTGCCGTGCTGTGGCGTCAGCCCGGCGGTATTGCACGCCAGGGAATCCAGCATCAGGTTCAGGCCGGGCAGAATCAAGCCGCCGAGGAAGCGGCCGTCGGCGGCAAGTGCGTCGATGGTGACTGCGGTTCCGACCTGAGTCACTAACGCATCGTGGCCGGGGTATAAATGGTGGGCCGCGATCAGCGCTGCCCAGCGATCGCTGCCGAGTTGCTGCGGTGCGGCATAGCCATTGCTGACGCCGCATTGATCTGCCTGGGCACGTACAATGTGGGGCGCGGAATTCCACGCGGTGCACATATTTTCGATCGCCTGCGCCGCATCGCTCCCGGCGACGTTGGAAACGATGATTTTCTCCGGTACTGGCAGCTTGCCCAACTGGCTGTCCAGATGCGGCTGGGCGGTTGCCGTCCAGCCTTGCGCCAGCCAGTGGCCGTTGGAGTACAAGCCCCACTTGATGCGGGTATTGCCGGCATCGACGGCGAGTATAGTCATACGCCGCCCCGCATGCTGACTTCCCCGGAGGTGAAACGGCGCTCGCCATCCTGGTCGCGAACCAGCAGCGCGCCATCGTCGGCCACGCCCGATACCGTACCGTGATGCGTGCTGCCGTCTGGCATCAGCATGCGCACCGGTTGCTGGTGATAGGCGTGATGGCGGCTCCATTCCTCGCGCAGGGCGACAAAGCCATGTGCTTCGAATTGCTGCAGCACGTCGGTCAGGTGATCCAGAATCAGCGCCAGCAATTGGCTTCGGGAGGGGAGGTCTGCAGCAAGAGAAGTGAGGTCGATTGCCGCCTGATCGATATTATTCCTGGCCTGGTCGGAAAGTTTCAGGTTCAGCCCGATGCCTATGACGGCGGCGCTCGGACCTAGCATGTCACCTTGCAGTTCGATCAGGATGCCGGCCAGTTTGCGATTTTCGTGCAGTACATCGTTTGGCCATTTGAGGCGGGCGGACGATATGCCAGCCTGGTGTAAAGCGCGCATCAAGGCTACGCCCACGGCCAGGCTAAGACCGGAAAGATAGGAGGCGCCCTGGTTGAAGCGCCACAGCAGGGAAAAAGTCAGGCTGCCGCCCAGGCTGGCATGCCATGTGCGGCCGCGCCTTCCCCTTCCGCCGGTTTGCAGTTCCACCGCGAGGCAACTGCCGTGTCCCGCGCCCAGGGCGGCTTTCTGCATCAGGATGCTATTGCTGGAGGCTGCGGTTTCCACCACTTCCAGATCAATCAGGCTGGCCTTGTCTCCCAACGCAGATTTAACCACCGCAACATCGAGCCAGTGCAGCGGCTCGGCCAGGCGGTAGCCGCGCCCGGGCAAACGAAACAGCTTGATGCCGTGGCGATCCATATCCCGCAATGCCTGCCACACCGAGGCGCGGGAGATGTTCAGTTCACGCGCGATCTCCTCCCCGGAGCAGAATGCTTCGCTGGAAAGCTGGCGCAGCACGGTAAAGGCGAGGGGTTTCAAGTCAGCCGAATGTGCCGGACTCTTCCGAGAACAGACCGCTCAGGCCTTTTTTGAGCAAGGCAAGCGCGTCCGGGATCTCGATTTCCACGACCTGGTCGATGGTCCACGAGTGATCGCGCGCGGGCATCAGTTCGAGTATCTTGCTGCCGAGGAAGCGGCGGGATGGATAGTTGGGTTCGCCATTTTCGTAGTCGAACATGGCGTAGTCCGCGAGCCGTTCGTTGAGCATGTTGATGAAACGGCCCTGGTAACTGTCTGGCGAAGGCCCAATGAAGGCATTCTGATTATCTTCGAGGATCTCGGCCAGACGCTTGGCGATGGCGCCGATCAGGGCGGCACGGTATTCCTCGTCCACGCGACCATAAACGAAGCGGTCGGTGTACTGGAGCAGGAAGGCCAGGTACTCCGCGATCATGGCGAAGCCTTGTTCCTTCGAACTGATCTGGAATTTTTCCTGCTGCATGTGGGTGACTTTTTCTTCCGCCACGCGCCAGATCAGCGAGGCGATGACCGTGGCTACCTGCTGCGGGCTTTTGGCCCCGTCAGCCCGGTTGTGCCACTGGCTTTTAACGCGTATTGCCATGCTGCTATTCTCCTGTTTGCATCGGGGCGTTATTCATCGCCGGTTTCCACCGGCCTGGATGGGTTGGTAATCCATTCGCTCCACGAGCCGGGGTAGAGACGCGCGCCCTTGAGTCCGGCATGTTCCATGGCGATCAGGCTGTGACAGGCAGTGACCCCGGAGCCGCACATGTGCACCACGCGTGCTGGCTCGACACCGTTGAGCAGTTCAAGGTAGGTGGCACGCAAGTCATCGGCGGACATGAACGTGCTGTCGAGGTCGAGATTGTCCTCGAAAGGAAAATTAACACTGCCGGGTATATGCCCCGCGACCTTGTCCAGTGGCTCGCGTTCTCCGCTGAAGCGCTCCTCGGAGCGGGCGTCAATGACCAGGCATTCGTTATTGCCCAGCGCCTTTTCGATACACTCGGCATCCACCCACATTTCCTTGCTGGGCTGGGCCGCGAAATTGGCCGCTGCAATAACCGGCAGATCAGTTGTGAGCGGATGTTTTTGTTTCGTCCAGCGCTGGATGCCGCCGTCGAGCAATGCCACCGCGTCATGGCCGAGCCAGCGCAATAGCCACCACATACGCCCCGCCATGGCGCCAAAGCTGTCGTCGTAAACCACAACCTGCTTGCTGTTGTCCACGCCCCAAGCCCCTAGTTTTGTAGCCAGCACGGCGGCATCGGGCAAAGGGTGGCGACCGCTGGTGGCGGTCACTTCAGCCGACAGGTCGTCGTTGAGGTGGGCGTAGCGCGCAGCGGGAATATGTCCGGCCAGATAGGCACGGTAACCGGAAGCGGGATCGGTAAGGGTGAAGCGGCAGTCGAAAACGACCCACTCGGGATCATTCAGGTGTTGCGCGAGCTGGTCGGCGCTGACGAGGGAGGTGTATTTCATTATGAGCTATCAGTTTTCAGCCGTCAGCTAGAGTCAGCCGCTTTAGCTGAAGACTGATAGCTGACTAGCTGATAGCTAACTTAGTAGCCGCCTTTGCCGAAGGGCTTGGGCAGTCCGGCAACTTTCGCCGCCTGGCGGTTGGGTTGCATGGGGAACAGGACGTAGAGATGCTTTTTCCAGTCGGTGCCCGGGTGATCCGCGTCGAAGTCCTTGCACATGTTGCGGAAGTTGGGGGTCTGGCCCTCTTCCTTGTACTTGTCGCGCATGTAGTTGACCACCGTCCAGTGCTCATCGCTAAGCTTGAGCCCTTCGGCTTCAGCGATAACCTTTACCACTTCCTCGCTGTAGTCCGGTTCCAGCACAAAGCCGTCATCGTCCGTTTCCAGTTCGGTGCCATTTACGACGTAACCCATAGTTTTCTCCTTTAATTAAGGTCGTTGATTAAAAAATTACGCTCAAGTGAGCGCGGCAATGGATTTGTGAGGAATAAATATACCGCAACCCATCTTTCGGTGCTTGCCCAGGCCCAGTTGTTGCACAAGCAGCGAGTGTTCCACTGGCAAGCCGTGCAGCATCAAACTAAAACCGCTGACCGTGCCGTCCAGCGTTTTAATGGTCTGGCGTTTGCCGCACACAAAACGGGAATCGATTTTCATTTCATCCAGCAGGTGAATAATATCATTGGTAAAGTCCAACTCGTCTTCGCTGCCGGTTGCGACGCAGTGGGCGAATAGCGGCGTGTGCTGCGTCAAGGGTTTGTTTTTGGCGGAGCCTATTTCAAGCGCGTGCCCGCCGATTTGTATCGTTTGTCCGGACAGTTTCATGAGATCGGCCACGCGCGCGGCCTCGATGCGAACCACCAGCTTGGTGCGACGGTTGAGAATCAGTTCGCCGTGCCCGGTGTCGGCGCCATGAATGGGATGAATGCCACCCAGTGCTTCATCCGCAAACCAGGGCAATAGGCGCGCCAGTTCAAGAAAAAGAGCATAACCGTGATCAATGGGCAATAAGCTGCCCTTGATGTCGAACTGAATGTCTGTAACCAAGGATTCGTCGATAGCGCGAGATTCCGGTTGATATGCTAGCCAGCCGATTTTGTGACTCCCTGTTCCTGTGATTTTGCCCAATCAAGCAATGCATTGCCCCAATGTTGCGCGGTCTCTTTGTCAATCTCGAAAATGGTGAAGCGCTTTACCTCACGAATGCGGATCCGCAACGTGCGGAAGCCGGCTTCATGGTTGACTTGTTGCAACTCGATTTCCTGGCGATAAGGCGTTGCCAGAAATTTGTCGAGATCGATAAACGCGTCCATAATACTTTTCTCAATTTTCAGAGCGCCAGATTATAACGACAGATAGGTTCGCCTCGCCAATCCGCAAGTAGCATAGCCCATATGGGTAGTATCGGGATACCGCCAATGGCGTGCATCGGTACTCCCTGATGAAGGGCGAGGTAGCCGTGAAGAATGATGGATATGGAAAATGTAACAGATGTAATATTCGTGCCAACTGCTGGAGTTCGAGCGACCTGCCGGAAACCGCGCAGCAAGCACGTGGACGCAGTAAGAGTTACGCACTAAAGTTGAAGCATAAATTGAGATGGCTGGAGCCAGATTAAACTGGCGCAGCCGGACGTTACTTTTTTTTGGAGAATATTTATGGCTAAAAAATTGCACGATACGCCGATGCTCGACCAGCTTGAGAGCGGTCCGTGGCCCAGTTTTGTGACCGGCCTGAAGCGCGAAGCCGCGAAAAAAGACATCATGGTTGATCTGCTGGGTCAACTGGAAACGTCCTACAAGACCAAAAAAGGTTACTGGAAAGGTGGTACGGTGGGTGTGTTCGGTTACGGTGGCGGCGTGATTCCGCGCTTTACCGAACTCAAGGACGCGAACGAAAACCCGGTGTTCCCGGACGCAGCAGAATTCCACACCCTGCGCATTCAGCCGCCAGCCGGCATGCACTACGACACCGCCACCCTGCGCAAATTCGCCGATATCTGGGACAAGTACGGTTCCGGCCTGATCGGTCTGCACGGGCAGTCAGGCGACATCATGATGCAAGGTTGCTCCACTGCCAACGTCCAGCCGGCCTGGGAAGAAATCAATGCCATGGGCTTCGACATGGGTGGCGCGGGTCCTGCGCTGCGCACTTCCATGTCCTGCGTCGGTGCCGCGCGTTGCGAAATGTCCTGCTTCGACGAAGCCCGCGCGCTGCGCACCATCATCAATGCCAATATTGATGACATGCACCGCCCAGCCCTGCCTTACAAGTTCAAATTCAAGTTTTCCGGTTGCCCGAATGACTGCGTGAACTCCATTCAGCGTTCCGATATGGCCACCATCGGCACCTGGCGCGACAACATCCGGGTCAACGAGCAACAGGCGCGTGATTACATGAAGGGCCACGGCATGGACAAGCTGGTCAATGACGTGATCAGCAAGTGCCCGACCCGTGCCATCACCCTGCGCAACAAGGCTGATGCCGTTTCCGGTGACAGCGTTTCTACCGTGGCGGTTGACGATCAGCACGTGATGCAGATCGAAAACCACGACTGCGTGCGCTGCATGCACTGCCTGAACGTCATGCCCGGCGCGCTGCTGCCCGGCAAGGACAAGGGCGTGACCATCCTGGTCGGCGGCAAGAGCGTGCTGAAGATCGGCGCCACCATGGGCACGGTCGTGATCCCGTTCATGAAGCTGGAATCCGATGACGACTTCGAAAAGCTGAACGATCTGTCCCGCAACATCATCGACTTCTTCGCTGAAAATGCCTTGGAGCATGAGCGTACCGGTGAAATGATCGAGCGTATCGGTCTGGTGAATTTCCTCGAGGGTGTGGATATCGATATTGACCCGAACATGGTTAATCACCCCCGTGCCAACCCATACGCACGCATGGACGAGTGGGACGAAGAAGTCGAGAAAGCAAACGAGCGCAAGGCTGCGGCCTAAGCACTGAGCTGTATTGGGTTGTTTAGTTAATTTTTGGAGAAAAAATAATGGCTGAATTGCGTGCACCTGATGAGTGCGGCGTACCGGATCCTATGCCTTTCATGCATCCTACGTTAAGGAACAACTACGGCAAGTGGGTTTTCCATTCCCATCCGAAGCCGGGTGTTCTGTACCACCGCGCCGAAAGTGGCGCCGAAGTATGGACTGTCAAATTTGGTACCGCGCGTCAACTGGATGGCTATACCATCCGCTTGCTGTGCGACCTGGCTGACAAACATGCCGATGGTCACATGCGCTTCACTGCCCGTAGCAATGTGGAATTCATGCTGACAGCAGAGAGCAAGGTTGACCCGCTGATCAAGGAATTGAACAGCCATGGCTTCCCGGTGGGCGGCACGGCTAACTCCGTATCCATGATTTCGCACACACAGGGCTTCCTGCATTGCGATATTCCTGGAACGGATGCTTCCGGTGTGGTCAAGGCGCTGATGGATGAGCTGCACGACGAGTTCATCAAGTGCGAAATGCCTAACCGCGTCAAGCTGTCTACTTCCTGCTGCGAAATCAACTGCGGCGGTCAGGCTGACATCGCGATCATCATGCAGCACACCAAGCCGCCCAAGATCAATCACGATCTGGTTGCCAACGTGTGCGAACGTCCTACCGTCGTTGCCCGCTGCCCGGTTGCTGCAATTCGCCCGGCCCTGGTGAACGGCAGGCCGTCTCTGGAAGTGGACGAGAAGAAGTGCATTTGCTGCGGCGCGTGCTTCCCGCCTTGCCCGCCGATGCAGATCAACGATCCGGAACATTCCAAGATCGCGATCTGGGTGGGTGGCAAGAACTCCAATGCCCGTTCCAAGCCGACTTTTCACAAGTTGGTAGCCTCCGGCCTGCCGAACAATCTTCCGCGTTGGCCTGAAGTGGCTGCGGTGGTGAAGAACATCCTGGCTGTGTACAAGGCCGATGCTCAGCCTTGGGAGCGTATGGCTGATTGGATCGACCGCATTGGCTGGCCACGTTTCTTCGAGAAAACCGGCCTGCCGTTCACCAAGTACCACATCGATGATTGGCGCGGTGCTCGTACCACCCTGAATGCCTCGACTCACATCAGGTTCTAATTGGGCGTAATCCCCCCGCCCCGGCTTGCAAGGCGGTGGCGGGATTTATCTCTACTTTTAATAAATTATTGATACAGGATATTCAGGGATGAAATTCGGAATATTGATTAATGAAGGCCCCTATAACCATCAGGCCGCTGACTCTGCATATCAGTTTTGCAAGGCCGCGCTTGAGAAGGGGCACGAGATTGACCGTGTGTTCTTCTACCATGATGGGGTGAATAACGCGACTAAACTTACCGAGCCGCCGGCAGACGACCGTAATATTGTTCAGCGCTGGAGTAAATTGGCTGAAGAGCATAACGTGGATTTGGTGGTGTGTGTGGCTGCCGCGCTGCGCCGCGGTATCGTCAACGACAATCTGGCTGCCGGATTCAGGATTTCCGGTCTGGGGCAATTGGTCGAATCCGGCATCCGCTCCGACCGCCTCGTGACCTTTGGCGATTAAGTTAGGGAGAGAATTTATGAGTGAAAGCACGGGAGGTATCGAAATGGAAGAAGACATGTCCGGTACCGTAAAGAAGTTCGCCTTTATTAATCGCAAGGCGCCATACGGTACGATCTACGCGCTCGAATCGCTGGAAGTGGTGCTGATCAGCGCGGCTTTCGATCAGGACGTGAGCTTGGTGTTTGCGGATGATGGCGTGTACCAGCTTAAAAAAGGTCAGGCCACCAAGGCTATTGGGATGAAGAATTTTTCCCCGACCTATCGCGCCCTGGAGGGTTACGACATCGAGAAATTGTATGTCGAGAAAGAGTCCATGGATGCACGCGGGCTGACCACCGATGATCTGATCGTCGATGTGGAAGTGATGGATGCGGCTGAGTTGGCTGCCTTGCTCGAAGAGCAAGACGTGGTTATAAGTTTCTAGGAAGGGGATGCAGATGTTGCACATCGTTAACAAATCACCGCTGGATAGGAATGCTCTCGACAGTGCCTTGCGCATGGTCAAGCCCGGAAGCACCATTCTTCTCATCGAGGATGGAGTCTATGCCGTTACCAAGGGCAACAAGGCCGAAGGCGCTATTAAGGAAGCCATGAAAACCTGCTCCATTAGCGCGTTGTGGCCTGATCTGGAAGCGCGTGGCATGCAGGATACCGTTATTGACGGTGTAAAGCAGGTTGACTACAGCGGCTTCGTGGACCTGGTGGCGGACAGCAATTCAGTGATGTCATGGTTGTAAACTTTTAGTTTTTTGATCCAAGGAGAAATATATGGGCTTCGAAATCAACGGCAAGACCTACGAAACAGACGAAGAAGGCTACCTGGTTAACCTGGCTGAGTGGGACGAAGAAGCAGCCAAGCACCTCGCAATTGAAGAAAAAGTCGAGATGACCGACCAGCACTGGGAAGTGATCAACTTCCTGCGCGAGTACTACAACGATTACCAGATCGCTCCGGCTGTGCGCGTTCTGACCAAGGCTATCGGCAAGAAGCTCGGGCCGGAAAAGGGTAACAGCAAGTACCTGTATGAACTGTTCCCGTATGGACCGGCCAAGCAAGCATGTAAGATTGCTGGCTTGCCGAAGCCTACCGGCTGTATCTAAGCTTTTGAAATAAGGCGAGCGGCGCGTTGCGGTCGAAGACAGACCGCGGCGCGCCCAGCCTCCCAGAATAATTGCGGCAAGCGCGGCTTGCCGTTTATATGGCTACTCCCAGGGGATGTACATGTCGTTGCTGACCGTACTGTTTGCGTGCATGTTTTACGCCGCCACTGCATTGCTGGTGGTCGGGTTGTTTTCGAAAATCCGCTGCTATGCGCGCACGCCCGCACCTTTGAAGATTCCAACTACACCCGCGCCGACAACCAAGACGGGTGTGGTACTGCGTATGACGCGCGAAGTGGCATTGTTTGAAAGTCTTTTCAAGTCCAACAAGTGGATCTGGCTGTTTGGCTACCTGTTCCATGCCTCGCTGTTGCTGGTGACGCTGCGGCATCTGCGCTATTTCACCGAGCCGGTATGGTTCTGGGTGGATATCGTCCAACCTTTCGGCCTCTACGCCGGCTTCGCCATGGTGGCGGGTTTGGGTGGACTGTGGGCGCGCCGCTTTCTGGTGGATCGGGTACGTTATATTTCCACGCCATCGGATCATCTGATGCTCGCGCTGCTGATTGCAATTGGTCTTACCGGCCTCGGCATGAAGTTTGTCGCGCATACCGATATTATCGCGGTCAAGCAATTCATGCTCGGCTTGATGGTGTTTGATTTACAGCCGCTACCGGCGGACCCTGTGTTACTGGTTCATCTCACGCTAGTGGCCTTGTTGATGACAATTTTCCCGATCAGCAAACTTCTGCATGCGCCGGGCATTTTCTTCAGCCCGACCCGCAATCAGACGGATGATCCGCGCGATCGGCGCCATATATCGCCCTGGGCGGCAAAACTGGAATCCGGCGCACAATCCAAGTCCGACGCGTAATTTGCTATCGGTCCGGTTTTAAAGAAACAAGCGTTAACTATAAAAGTAAGCAGGAGGAATAGTGGCAGCTCCAAAATTTGAAGTGCCTAAGCTGACGGGATTTATTGAAGTACCTTCGGTCAAAGAGGGTGCGTCCGCACATATCAAATCATTCCCTGCCTCTGCAGTCATTCAAGAGGGTATTGGCTTTCCTGGTCCTTTGGTAGAGGGTTGGCACGATAAGGCCATCGCCAAGATGGGCGACCTGCTGGATAGATATCGCTCGCTACGCGTATTCATGGATGCATGTGTGCATTGCGGCGCCTGTACCGACAAATGCCATTACTTTATTGGCACTGGCGATCCGAAGAATATGCCGGTTGCCCGCCAGGAATTGATGCGCAGTGTTTACCGCCGCCATTTTACCTTTGCGGGAAAATACTTTCCCTCGCTGGTCGGAGCGAAGGATCTGACGGAAGAGCTCTTGCAGGACTGGTACAGTTATTATTACCAGTGCTCCGAATGCCGTCGCTGCTCGGTATATTGCCCCTATGGAATTGATACCGCCGAAGTCACGATGGCTGGTCGTGAGATTCTGGATACCGTTGGTATCGGTCAGAAATATACCAATGAAATTATTGGTAAAATGCATAAAATAGGTAATAACCTGGGTCTGCCAGGCCCTGCGCTGGAAGATACCCTGTTAGGCTTGGAAGAAGACATATTCGACGCCACGGGTGTGCCAGTAAAATTGCCGCTCGATGCGGAAGGCGCCGAGATCATGCTGGTAACCCCTTCAGCTGATTTTTTCGCCGAGCCTCATGTGGAAAGCCTGATTGGTTATGCGAAGGTTTTCCACGCCGCCGGCATCAGTTGGACGTTGAGTTCAAAGGCGTCCGAAGCAGGCAATTTTGGTTTGTTCATCGGCAGCTACGACAATATGCGCCGCGGTGCGATGCGTATTCGTGATGCTGCCCTGGATCTCGGTGTGAAGCGTATTGTGGTTGGAGAATGCGGCCACGCCTGGCGTGTGGCTTACAGCTTCTGGAACACGCTGACCGGTGTCGGTCATGGTGGCGAGGACGCATTTTCGAAACAATTGCAGCAACAACTAGATCCGAAATACCCGGCGCCGCAGCATATTTGCGAATTTACTTACGACCTGATTCAGCAGGGCAAGCTGAAATTCGACAAGTCGTTAAATGATCATCGCACCATTACTTTCCATGATTCCTGTAACGTGGCGCGCGGTTCTCGCATGAGTGACATGCCTGGTGGACAATTTGTTATTCCGCGCGAAATCATCAGGGCTGTGGCCAATAATTTCCACGACATGCAGGAAGAAACCATTCACGAAGCAACCTTCTGTTGCGGTGGCGGAGGGGGACTCCTGACCGACGACCTGATGGAACTTCGCGTCAAGGGCGCACTGCCAAGAATGGAAGCCTTCAATAATGTGGTGCAGGACAAGCAGGTCAACTTCCTGGCGCTGATCTGTGCGATTTGCAAGTCGCAATTTAGCAAGGTGATACCGTATTACGGTTTTGATATGAGCATGGTGGGTGGTGTGCACCAACTTGTGGCAACTGCCATCCTGCTCGAAATGCCGGAAGAAACTGCACAAGAATCTGAAGCATCAGACGATTAGTAACACAACTGGGTCGGCGATTAATCGCTCGTGACACGAATTTGTAGATTAGGAGATTGCTCAACATGTCAGCCTCATCCGAAGAAATGAACAAAAAACTGAACTTCCGTCGCTATAAAGATGGCGATTATAAAGAAGGCGCCTGGCAGGAAAAGATTATGCAGGCCGGTTGGACACACAAGTGCCCTGAGTACGTGCTGTCCACCCCGCCGTGCCAGGGCAGCTGCCCCGCCGGCGAAGATATTCGCGGCTATCTCGATATCGTGCGCGGTGTGGAAAAACCACCCAAGGACAGCAATTGGCAAACCTATGCCTTCCAGCGCATCACCCAGGCTAACCCCTTCCCATCGGTAATGGGTCGCGTTTGCCCGGCACCATGCGAAAGCGGTTGTAACCGTAACCAGGTGGATGATTTTGTCGGTATCAACTCCGTTGAGCACTTCGTCGGTGACTACGGCATTGCCAACAAGCTGACTCTGCCTGCAGCTGGCGCCAGCACCGGCAAGAAAATCGCTCTCATCGGTGGTGGCCCGGCCAGTATGTCCGCCGCCTACCAGCTGCGTTTGAAGGGCCATGCCTGCACGATTTTTGACGACCACGCGATGCTTGGCGGCATGATGCGTTACGGCATTCCAGGCTTCCGTACCCCACGTGAGGTGCTCGACGCCGAAATCCAGCGCATTCTGGATCTGGGCGTGGAAGTGAAGCTCAACACCCGCATCGGTGTGGACGTCACGCTGGAACAACTGGAAAAAGAATACGACGCAATTTTCCTTGGCATGGGCGCCCAATCCGGCCGCATGCTGCCTGTTCCCGGCTTCGATGCCGCCAACTGCGTGAATGCCATGGCTTTCCTGCGTGCCTTCAACGACGGCCGTCTGCAACACGTCGGCAAGCGCGTAGTTGTTATCGGTGGTGGCGATACCTCGATTGACGTGGCTACCGTTGCACGCCGTCTGGGTAACATCACCGTGACAACCGAGAAAGAGCGTCCGGAGCACATCATCGCCGGCCAGGTCGCCCATGATGTTGCAGCTGTTTCTGCCCGCGAAGGTGCTGAAGTGGTATTGGTTTCCCGTGCCGCCATCGACAAGATGAATGCCAACAAGCATGAGATCGAGCAGGCGCTGGCCGAAGGCATCGCGATCATCGGTGGCGTAACGCCGATCTCCGTGATCAAGGGCGCTGATGGCCGCGCAACTGCGCTGCGCGTCGCCGAATTTGAAGTGGTCAAGGGTGAGACGATCATCAAGGCCGGTACGGAAAAGGATATTCCTGCCGATCTGATCGTATCCGCTATTGGTCAGGCGGTTGATTTCACGGGTTTTGACGGTTTCGATAACGGCAAGGGCTTGATCACCGCCAACAAGAACTACGAAGTGCCGAACAAGAAAGGCTATTTCGTCGGTGGTGACGTTATTCGTCCACATCTGTTGACAACAGCCATCGGGCACGGCTCCATCGCAGCCGAGAGCATCGACTTCTACCTGAAGGGCGAAGAGCAGGGCAAGCGCCCCAAGATCGACGTTCACCATTGGGACATGATTCGCAAGTTGGTGGAAACCGAGCACGCACCCACGGAATACAAGAACGCCAACAAGGCGGAAATGGCCAAGGTGGAAACCTTTGTCAAGGAAATTGATCTGGGCTTGCGTGGCACCGATAGCGCCAAATTCGCGGTGCACAACTTTGAGGATCGTTCCGAGAAGCATGTAATCCCATCCAATGAATTGTTCCTCGGTCACTTCCCGTTCGTGCCGCGCAACCTGCGCGAACACATTACGCTGAACGCCGAACAGGCGCTTGGACACTTCGAAGAGCGCCTGATGAAGCTCGACGACAAGCAGGTGGTGGCGGAAGCCAAGCGCTGCATGAGTTGCGGTCTGTGTTTTGAATGCGACAATTGCGTGGTTTATTGCCCGCAAGTTGCGGTATTCAAGGTCAAGCGCTCTGAATCGACCACGGGTCGTTATGTGGATACCGACTACTCCAAGTGTATCGGCTGCCACATCTGTGCAGACGTGTGCCCAGCCGGTTACATCAAAATGGGCATGGGTGATTAAAGAATGGTCAGCCTGGCGAAATTGCGCGACATGCTGACCTGGCAGCGGGGAGCCGCCATTGCGGCGCTGCTGGCGGTGAGCGTTGTGTCAGTGGCATCGGCGGATGCCAGCGAAAAATCCTCCAGTGGCCGCGTGCCAGTGCCTGTCCAGCTTGAAGGCAAGGGCGACAAATGCGTGAGGGATACAGCGTACATGAAGCGGCACCACATGGACGAACTCAAGCATCAGCGCAATGACACCATGCGCAAGGGCATCCGTACCAAGGAGATGAGCCTGCAGAACTGCGTTGAATGCCACGCAAGCAAGAAAACCAACAGCGTATTGGGCAAGGACGGCTTTTGCCAGAGTTGCCATAGCTACGCCGCGGTCAAGCTGGATTGCTTCGAGTGCCATGCCAGCAAGCCCAAGTCGGCCACCCCCTTCCACCCACTCGTGAGCAAGAATGAGCAGCAGGGCGGGGATGTCGGCCTGGCGGGCAAAATGCGTCAGGAAATGCAGGCCAACCCCGTTGAACCGAATACCACAGGTGGGGCAAGTAAATGAGCAACAACGTGGACAATACATCGAACGACAAAGAGCAGGCCAACGGTCGCCGCCAGTTTCTCGGCTGGGGCGCGGCCATGGCCGGCCTGGCGATTGCTCCCGGCATCACGCTGTTTGACCTCGCCCACGGTCGCGCACCGGAAGAGGCGGCTTCGAGCAAGGTGCGCTGGGGCATGCTGATCGACAGCGGCAAATGTGCCAGCGGCTGCGATGATTGCGTATCGGCATGTGGCAAGGAAAACGGCTTCAGTGGCAAGCTCGAAACCGATTCCCAGTGGATTCGCAAAATCGAACTCAAGGATATGCGCAACGGCAATTCGCACAGCCTGCCGATGATGTGCCAGCACTGCGAAAATCCGCCATGCGTGGACGTTTGCCCGACAGGCGCATCCTTCAAACGGGCCGACGGCATCGTGCTGGTGGACCGCCATATCTGCATCGGCTGCCGTTACTGCATGATGGCCTGCCCCTACATGGCCCGCTCCTTCGTCCATGAGGACGTGCGCGGGCAAAAGCCCCACATGCCGCGTGGCAAAGGCACGGTGGAAGGCTGCACCTTGTGCGTCCATCGGGTGGACGAGGGCCGCTTGCCCGCCTGCGTGGAGAACTGCCCGGAGCACGCCCTGCTGTTCGGCGACCTCAACGATCCCAACAGCGACATCTCCCGCCGGATCAAATCCGAGCCCACCACCCGCATCCGCGAAGACCTGGGCGTGGAGCCTGGCGTCTATTACAAGGGGGTCTGAGCATGGCCGAGGTCAAGCACCTGGAAATCGATGGAACCAGCGCCAACTACTGGGCGCTGCTCGCCCTGTTGGGGGTGTTCATTCTCGGCGGGCTGGGGGCCATGGGATACATGGAGCACAACGGCCACTGGGTCACCGGCATGACCAATCAGATCGTCTGGGGTCTGCCCCATGTCATGGCGGTGTTCCTGATCGTCGCCGCTTCGGGGGCGCTCAACGTGGCCTCCATCGCTTCGGTGTTCAATAAGAGCGTCTACAAGCCCCTGTCGCCCCTGTCGGCCTTCCTGGCGCTGGCCCTGCTGGCGGGGGGGCTGGCGGTGCTGGTGCTGGACCTGGGACGGCCCGACCGCCTGATGGTCGCCATGACCCACTACAATTTCAAGTCTATCTTCGCCTGGAACATCTATCTCTATAACGGCTTTTTCGCGGTGGTCGGCCTTTATCTGCTGACCATGCTGGGGAGCAGGCTCAAGCCTTACAGTCGTCTAGCCGGGACCCTCGCCTTTATCTGGCGGCTGGCGCTGACCACCGGCACCGGCTCCATCTTCGGCTTTCTGGTAGCCCGCCAAGCCTATGACGCGGCGATCATGGCCCCCATGTTCATCGTCTTTTCCCTGGCCTACGGGCTGGCCTGTTTCCTGTTGGTGCTAGGCGCGGCCTACGCGGCCACCGGGCGGGAGTTGGGGCCGTTCGTGGTGCGCCGCTTGGGCAACTTGTTGGGGGTGTTCGTCGCCGGGTCGCTTTACATGACCGTGGTGCAGCACCTGACCAACCTTTATTCTGCCGAACGCCAAGGGGTGGAGGCCTTCCTGCTGCTGGACGGCGGGACCATCACCGGCTTGTTCTGGTTCGGGCAAGTGATCGTCGGCTATCTCGCGCCCCTGGCCCTGGTCTACACCCCGGTCTACCGCGACATGCCGTTTGCCCCCTACGCCGCCGCCGCCCTGACGGCGGTGGGCGGGTTGGCTCAGATGTATGTGACCATCATTGGCGGCCAAGCCTATCCCCTGGCGCTGTTTCCAGGGATGGAGGTCTCCTCCAGCTTCTTCGATGGGGCGGTCAACGCCTATGCGCCGTCCTTGCCGGAAATCATGCTAGCGCTGTCGGGCGTCGCCATCGCCTTGGCAATTACCGCCGTGGTGGTTAAGCTGTTCCGCGTTCTGCCGGTTTCTCTGGCCGACGCGATCACGGACCCTCACCACGGGATATAGACCAAGGGATATAGACCATGACTCACGAGCATCCTTTCGCCCAGTACGTCCGCATCCTGGGCAAAGGCCCCAATCTGTCCCGCGCCCTAACGGCGCAGGAGACGGAAGACGCCGTGCGCCTGATCATGTCCGGTCTGGTCGAGCCGGTGCAACTGGGGGCCTTTCTCACCCTGCTGCGGGTCAAGACCGAGACCCCGGAGGAA
>JAUYFW010000063.1 GCA_030690835.1 Sulfurimicrobium sp.
AGCGCAGGGCAAGACAGCCTGCTTATGCACCTGCTGGCCCCAGATACGGGATGATCTGCGGAACGGGCGGTACACGCCCCAACCGGTTCGCCGGGTGCAGATACCCAAGCCTGGGGGCGGTATGCGGGAACTGGGCATCCCGTCCGTGACGGACCGACTGATCCAGCAGGCCTTGTTGCAAGTGCTGCAACCCTTGATCGATCCCACGTTCTCCGAATACAGCTATGGCTTCCGGCCTGGCCGCCGGGCGCATACTGCCGTACTGCAAGCGCAGCGATACGTGCAAGACGACGGTTGGCGGGTGGTCGTGGACGTCGATTTGGAGAAGTTCTTCGATCGGGTCAATCACGACGTCCTGATAGACCGCCTGCGGAAGAGGATTGACGATGATGCTGTAATTCGGCTGATTCGCCGGTATCTCAACGCGGGCATCATGGACGGCGGCGTGGTGAAGGCCCGTCACGAGGGCACGCCGCAAGGCGGGCCACTGTCACCGTTACTGGCCAACGTCCTGCTGGACGAAGTAGACCGGGAACTGGAGAAGCGCGGACATCGGTTCGTGCGCTATGCCGACGACTGCAATGTGTATGTTTGCAGTCAGCAGGCGGGCGAGCGCGTGCTGGAGGGCTTGCGCCAACTCTACGATCGGCTGCATCTGAAGGTGAACGAGGCCAAGACCGCCATTGCGCCCGTATTTGGGCGCAAGTTCCTGGGTTACAGCCTTTGGCGGTACCAGGACGAGGTCAAGCGGTCGGTGGCTACCAAAGCGTTGGATTCGTTCAAGGAGAAGGTACGGCAGATCACGCGTCGCACCGGTGGCAACAGTATGGAACAAGTGGTGGAGCAGCTACGCAAGTACATCCCAGGCTGGAAGGCTTACTTCCAGCCGGCGCAGACACCCCAGGTGTTTCGTGCGCTGGATGCATGGCTGCGCCGAAGGCTACGCGCGCTGCAATTGAAGCAGTGGCGGCGTGGCACCACGATGTTCCGCGAACTACGCGCTCTTGGTGCGAGCAAGGATCTGGCTGCGAAAATCGCCGGCCACGGCCGGCGCTGGTGGCGCACCAGCCGATCGGAAATACATCGTGTGCTGAACAACGCATACTTCGAACGGCTCGGCGTGCCACGCCTCTCATAACCTCAACTACTCGAACCGCCCGGTGCGGACCCGCATGCCGGGTGGTGTGGGAGGGGATCGGCCAGGATTGTCTGGCCGCCCCTATCCCGATTTGGGGAAAACTCAACCTGAAATTCATACGGTTTGGCGAGGAGGCTACAGTCTTACGCTTGCTGTTGTAGTCCGCGCGCCGAGAATCTCTATGTTTGACGGGCTCCCGCGAGTGCCCGCCTGCAAGATGCTGCGCTTACTGCGCCATCGCCAGCAATATTACTTGCCCGTCGTTGCCGAAGGCGACCTTGTAGCTGCTTTCCTTGTAGGTTTTTTTGTTGCTTACCAGCGAGGTTTTGACGGTGTACTTCTTGCCTTTGGCTTCGGGGGGGAGCTTGAACTTCGAGGTCGACTGATAGCGACCGGCGCCATCGACAGCGGCCAGCTTTTCTGTCTTTTCTTCGATCAGTTTATTTTTTTCGTCGTAGAGGGCGTATTTCTGTTGCACCTCGGGCACCTTGTCGCCATAGCCGATCAGGTCGGTATTCGAGGTGATCTTCACTTCCTTTTGACCATCCGTATTGACCGGGGACTCGGCGACTTGGGTGGTAAAGGCTGCGGGGACGATCTCATCCTTGGGGGGCTTAATCTTGTTCTTCGTATATTCCTGGTTCACGACCTTGGCGTCAGCGATTTTCTTCGACTCGAAGTACCATCCGATCAAGAAACCAGCCACGGCTCCGACCACCGCGCCCTTGACGCAATCCTGGCCGGTCGCGGCAGCGAGGGCACAGCCAGCGGCAGCGCCGAACAAAGCGCCTTTGGCTTTATCGTCCATCTTTATTGTGCCATCGGGATTGGTGGCGCAGCCGGCGGCAAGCAGGCTCAGTGCAATGGCAGCGGCGATAGGGCGGCGAGTGGCAAACAGAATCGGCATGGTGAGGCTCCCTGAATATTATAAAGATATTTTTTTTGAAAATTATTTTATCACGATAAACGGCTCGTTGAAGCTGGCCCCGACGAGCTTAGGTGTCGGCGGTCGGTCGACCAGTCCCTTGGTCATTTCCTTCATTTTCTTGCTGATAAAGGCATGAAGCAGCGGCGGCGTAATGCGGCCATCCTTTTCAAAATCGGCCCGGCCCCCGATCACGCCTTCCTTGATGGCGTAGGTAAAGGCGCCATTTTTCCACTCGTCGGATTCCAGCGCGGCCTGGCGGCCTCCCGCGCCAGAGAGAACCACCACCCCTTTTTCGTCATCGGCCTCGTTCAATACCCCCGTCATTTCGGTATTCACACGGAGATTGTCGAGCGCAAACCCGGAATGACAGGTGTCCATGAAGAATATGCCGCGTCCGCGCAGGTTGGAAATCAGATCCTGAATGTCAGCACCTGGCACGGCGGTTTTTTCCAGGTCTTTCAACACCAGATCGTGGCTGGCGAAGAAATATTTCTTGGTGGCGGGGTGCAGGAATCCATGTCCAGCCAGGAACAGGATGCCCATGTCCTCCGGGCCGACCGCTGCCTTGAGCCACTGCAACCCTTCCTGCACGTTCTTCCGGGTTGCCTGCTCGTTTGCCATGATGCGAATTTCAATTTGTTCATAAAGCTTATCGCCATGCTTCTGGAACATGTCGGCAAAATCCTTGGCATCCTTGGCCGGGTAGGTCAACTGGCTATCCGCGGGCAAATTGGGATAAGCAGAAACGCCAACCGCCAGCAGGTAGAGTTTTTTCAGCTTGGTGACCGGCTCTCCCCCTGGCGCCTTCGAAGCGCGTTTGACATGGATGATGGTAGGCTCCGAAGTGCCATTCTTGTTTTTGGCCAGAATGACGATTTCAGCATCCCGGTTCGGTGGCACCGACACCATCAGCTCCTGGGCCGGCGTTTCCCCGCCACGCGCCTTGGGCAGGCTACGGACATCGTAGGTGCGGACCAGCTTGCCATCGACACGTACCTTGACCTCGGTCGGAGGCGCATCGTTTGGACTGCGCAGAGAGAATTTGACCGGCACCTTGGTCGCGTCAGTTTCGATTTGGTCGCTGGTTTGAAGTTCAACCACCGGGGGTAAAATATTCTGCACTGCTGACGGTGGCGGTGTGGCCGTCACCGGCTTGGATGTAGATACGGCTGAAGCCAGCTTGGCTGCACTTGCTGCCTCAGACCCCGCAGCGCGTAATGCTTCGCGCATGTCGCCGCTTTGCAAGATTTTGTGCACCACATCTGGACGGAAATATTGTGCGCGGAAACGACCGGCGCTGAAGAAATCGGCTGACTGATTGAAGGCGCGATTGAGATGCCAGCCGACCAGATTTTCACCCCCCACCGAAGTGTCGTAATAGCCGGACGGAGCCCACACGATCCAGCGCGTTTGATCGGTGTGTGCGAACAGGGCGAGTTGCTCGGCACCGTCCTGAGCACGGAACCAGCGTATGCTGCCATCGCCCAGTCCGGCGATAATCCAGCGGCCATCACTGCTGAGATTCACGGCCCATGCCGGGGCGGCGACACGGTGTTCCCATAACGGCGCACCGTCCTGCGAGTAGCGGCGTACAAACCATTCGGTGCCGAGCACAAAGCTGCGGTCTGCGGCATTGATGGCCAGGCTGCGCGAGACTTCTCCCTGTTTGAGGACAAGCGCGTGACCGTTGGCCTTGGGGGCAGTCGAGTTTTTCCAGTTGTCAATATAGGGCGCGCCGCTTTGTAGCGGAGGTGTGACCATGTCCGGTGCCGGTGCGGCTTTCAGGTTGCCGGCAAGAAGATCGAACACCTGGCTTTCATCGCCGGCCCGAAACTGGAAGGAAACCACGCTGGCATCGGCGTTAAGTCTAAAATTGGCGCCGCTGTCGCGGAAGTCGGCGCTTTGCGGCTGGCTTCCGGCGAGGCGTTGGCCACCCGACGTGAACACGGCCCAGCCTGGTTCCGCCGAGGCCGCTGCGACATTGCCGCCGGGTAGGGCAACGAGCGACATGATGGTGTTGGAGAAATGTCCGATCTCAGTGGCCGCTGCTGTGCCTTTGTTGCCGAAGGACAGTACAGGGAAGCGTCCGTTGCGGACATAGCCGCCGGCCGCAAACAGCGTGCTGCCGTCGGTCGACCAGGCCACCCGGCCCAGGTTGCCGCTGCCCATGTCGATGCGGTGGCTGGGGTTAAGGTTGCTGGTATCGAGCAAATCGACGCGGGCATTGTCCTGATAGCCTACTGCCAGGGTTTTACCATCGGGCGAAAACGCCAGGCCGTAGGGTTTTCCGCCAGGCGCGGCGACGCGCGCGATGCGTTCCAGCCCGCCGCGGCCAATACGGTAGAGACGGATGGAACCGTCGATCGAGGCCACCGCAAGGCGACCGTCGGCCGCAAAGTCTACGCCAAAGATGGCTTCGTTGAATTCCGGGTCGGCACCGACAAATTGCAGGTTGCGGCGAAACACGCGCAGGCCTTCCTGACGCAGGCCAATGGCGATCAACTGGCTGTCGGGTGACCAGGCCAGTTGTGTCAGCGGTGCTTCGAGACCGGTAATGGTGCTTTTTGGCGGCACGCTGGCGCTGGCACGATCAAACAAATGCATCAGGTGTCCGCTTTTGTCGCCAAAATCCGAGTTGCCACCGAGCGCCACGCTGCGCCCATCTGGCGAAATGGCGGCAGCATAGACGGCGCCGATGCTTCCGCTGCCCAGCGGTGGGCGCAGCACGGCCAGCGCCTGGCCGCTGCGGCCATCCCACAGGCGCGCGGTCTTGTCTTCCGAGGCGGTGACGATCCAGCGGCCAGCCGCATCTGCCGAAATGCGTGTGATCATGGACATGTGGCCGCCAGTCTCGATGCGCAGCACCGGGTCGCGGCTCGGCGTTGGCGCGGCATGCGTGGCATGGATGGGGGCGAGCAGGCTCGCGCAGGCGACGAGTGTGCCCAACCAGACACGGGCGATGAAAGAAGATCTAATCATGTGCGGCAAACCTCTAGCAATATAGTCACCGGCCTTCAGGCCGGTGTATTTCAGTTTGGAAGGGGTGTGCACCCCTCCCAAACCGCGCCTTTGAAACCCCGCCCTTCAGGGCGGGGAGGCGCTCCCTCCGGTCTGAAGGCCGGGGTTTCAACCAGCAAGGAATTTGGATGAATAAGGCGCGTGGGAGCTCAGGGAGGATAGGGCGCGAGCGTTGAGAAATCAAGCGTCCAAGCGCTTAGCGCACCAAAATTTCAACACGCCGATTGCGTGGCTCGGCTACTTCGTCGGCGGTCGTCACCAAGGGTTCGCGCTCAACACGTCCGGAGGTCTGAATGTTATCGGCCTCAATGCCGCGCGAGACGTTGATTTGTGCCATCCAGACCTGTGTTCCGGAGGAGCTTTGCGCCGCGATGGGCACTGCCAGCGTTGCTACTGTAGTAGCCATCAGAGAAAATTTGATCTGCGTCATGTTCATGGAGTGAGTGATAAGGCATACAGACGACTCAAATTTTACCCCTGTTGAGTTTCCAAGGGTAGACTTTCAACTCCATGATTGTTGGCAACAAATAGAACTGTCCGTTCTGTAGCAAATGAATTGTCCGCTTTATCGCCGAATGATTCCGGCATGGAGGGCGTAGCCCGAAACACCTGCCTCACCCGGTGGCGGCCGCAGCGGACTTACGCAGTCGTTTTATGGAGGGTTCCGTTGTGCATATTTTTTTGAAGTTCCTAATGGCTGTGTTTTTATTGATATCTTCGCCAGGCTGGGCCGCGGAAGTGGCCTTGGTGACGGCCATCAAGGGTGATGTTTGGCTGGGGGATGAAACGGATGGCATGACGCCTCTGCAGGCCTTTATAAAACTGCGCGATGGCGACATTCTGCAACTTGGGGATAAAGCGCGTTTGCAGCTAGTCTATTTCCAGAGCAACCGCCAAGAAACATGGTCAGGACCGGGGAACGTTGAGGTGGCCGTAGCGCAGGGCAGGATGGTGGCGGGGATGCCCTCTCTACAGACTCAGCAATTATCACCGCAGCTTGCCAAACAGATTGCCAGGACACCGGCGCCAGACAGTAAAGGTAAGCTTGCCGCACTTCGTACACGGTCCCTGGCGCTGGCCGAGAGCCTTGGCCAGGTGCAAAAGACGTATCAGGACATGCGAGCCAGAGTGGCCTCCAGTGATCGCAATCCCGAGCTCTATCTGTTGTCTGCCTATTTCGAACTCAGGGAGTATGACCGGATACAAGAGGCACTTCGTCAGCTTGGCGAAAGCTACCCGGGTGATCTGGAAATCAAGGTTCTCAAATCGCTTTATGTCAAGGCAATCAGCAACGCCAAAATGGCGGCAAAGTAAAATTAATCAGTTTTGAGTGATCTACCCGTTTTCATGGCCCCGAACTGCGCGAAAATTTGAAAAGATCAAAACAAT
>JAUYFW010000274.1 GCA_030690835.1 Sulfurimicrobium sp.
AGGACTTCCATGACTTGATCGCTGAGCGCTATGAGCGGACGGCGACGATCCTGACCAGCAACCTCGACTTCGGCGAGTGGGGCGATGCCTTCGCCGCCAACAAGATGCTCGGCGCGGCTACCCTGGATAGACTGCGTCACGCGGCCTACCGGGTCGTTCTGGACGGGGACAGCTTCCGCGCTCCAAGGCCTATGCCGGACACCCCAAAATCATCACTTGCGAAAGGGGGAAAAAACACGCATTCTTGACCCCGTTCGAGACCCCGTTTCGGGTGCTCCCAAGTGGCGCCATTAGGCCGATCTTGGGTGGCGCCATTGGGGTGATCCGTGACAAGAAACGGCTTCTCGCGAGTCGGACAAGTACCGTGCGATTTGTAGCCAGCATGGGTGTTGTCAAAGCGATTCCATAAATAAATGCTGCATCTCAGTTCTTATGAGATTTTATTCCGTTTGAATAGAAGGGCATGAGTAATGATTAATCTATTCTGTGGCGAGCCTGAGTGATGTTAATTTTAGCGGCCATGAGACTCCTTTCTGCCCAAACCACATTTCCTAATGTCACTCTCCAATAGGCGCTAACCTTGCTGACACCAATACAGAATGCCCTTGTCAGACTTAAAGCGCACCAAGGTTTTAAACGCTATTTTTCCAATACCGCCTGGATGTTCGGCGAGCAGATATTGCGAATGGTTGCCGGTTTGCTTGTGGGTGTATGGGTGGCGCGGTATCTGGGGCCTGAACAGTTTGGGGTGTTTAGCTATGCATTGGCTTTTGTGGCGATATTTGCCAGTATCGCCAAGTTAGGGCTGGATAGTATCGTGGTACGTGATCTCGTGCATGAACCGCACAAAAGAGATGTTTATCTGGGAACGGCGTTTTGGCTCAAACTCGTTGGGGCGTTTATCACATTCGGCGTTATAGCATTTGCAACGCTTTTTACCTCCAATGACCACACCACAAATCTCTATATCTTCATCATCGCCAGCGGGATGATTTTCCAGTCATTTGAAATCATCGATTTTTACTTTCAATCCAAAGTCCTCTCCAAGTTCGTCTCCCTCTGCAAGATGACACAATTACTGCTCTCTTCACTGATGAAGATTTATTTTGTCCTTACAGGGGCGGATTTGTTTTGGTTTGTTGTTGTCAGCCTTGTCGATCAAGCCACGCTAGCCGTGGCGCTCTACATCGCTTATCGACACCAGAAACTCGGAAGCTTTTACCGCCATTTTGATTTAATGACTGCCAAAAATATTCTAAAGGATAGCTGGCCGCTGATCTTTAGTGGTCTTGCTGTCATGCTATACATACGCATGGACCAGGTAATGATCAAAGAGATGCTGGGCGACAGAGAAGTAGGGCTCTACTCTGCGGCTGTGAGGCTAAGTGAGGTGTGGTATTTCATTCCGATGGTCATCACGAGTTCTCTTTTTCCGGCCATAGTCAGTGCCAAAAAAGTAAGCAAGGAACTTTACTACTTGAGGCTCCAGAGGCTCTATACCTTCATGGTGTGGATGGCGATAGGGATAGCGCTGCCCATGACGTTTTTGAGTGAATGGCTGGTGACGCTGCTGTATGGCGAAGCGTACAGAGAAGCAGGACAGGTGCTGATGATACATATTTGGGCGGGGGTATTTGTGTTTTTGGGTGTGGCAAGCGGCAGCTGGCTAACAAGTGAAAACCTTCAGCAGTTTGCTTTTACTAGAACTCTGTCCGGTCTGTTCATAAACATTGTCCTAAATCTGGTGCTAATACCAATTTACGGATTAATTGGGGCCGCTATTGCGACAGTAATTGCGCAAATAATGGCTGCATTTGTTTTTGACGTTTTTTCAGAAAAGACGAGAGCCACTTTTGTTATGAAATTGAAAGCGTTTAATATCGTTTATTTATTCAAGTGAGTTAAATGATATTTAAATTGGTTAATTGGAGTGGAGTGAGTCAGTGACTATTATCAAATTGCTTAAGGCAGCGAGTAGTTTAGTAAGGTGGGGACCCCTAGTTCAGGATGGATGGGTGAGGAGCCACCTCGAGGGACAATCTGTTGATCTTAACGGGACCCCCATTCCTTGGATTACATATCCAGCAATAGATTTTCTTTCTGAACGGTTGCCGAGATTGGAATGTGTTTTTGAGTATGGCAGTGGGAATGGGACTATTTGGTGGGCAACAAAGTCTGAACGGGTTAGGGCTGTGGAGAACGACCCAGAATGGTATGAAAAAATGAGAAAAGTTCTGCCTTCTAATGTTGAATTATATTTTGAAGATATTTCTACAGGAACCGGTTATGAGGAAAAGGTGCTTGTTGATGAATGCTATTACGATGTAATTGTTATTGACGGACGTCATCGAAATAACTGCATGATTCAGTCACTGAAGAGGATAAAACCCAATGGCGTAATAATACTAGACAACAGCGATAGAATAGAATACGTACAAGGCATTCGACAATTAACAGCCAGTGGTTTTCGGAAGATTGAATTTTCAGGTTTTTGTCCGATAGTGAACTTTAAGAGCCAAACGGCCATTTTTTATAGAAGTCAAAACATTTTGGGAATTTGATGGTTATGGACTTACTTCGTGCTGTGAAAATTTTGGTTTACAGGGGGGTGATAAGGATTTGTGTATTAAAAGCAGATGTTGTTAGGGTTGTCCTGGGTGCTGGCGGCACGAGCTATCCCGGTTGGATTTCAACAGATTATCCAGCTTTAGACGTGGTTGACGAAAAATCATGGGGCCGGTTATTCAAACCTGGCCAAGTTGACACACTACTGTCGGAGCACGTATTCGAACACTTAACGGATGACCAGATGTTGGCAACGGTTGCTAACATTTATAGGTATTTAAAGAGTGGTGGCTATATTCGGATAGCGGTGCCAGACGGATTTCATGCCGATGCGGATTACATTGCCCAAGTTAAACCAGGCGGTTATGGGCCGGGAGCAGATGATCACAAGGTTTTGTATAACTACAAAACACTATCTTCTTTGCTTGAAAATGCAGGATACAAAATCAGGTTGCTGGAATGGTTTGATGAGCAGGGAAAGTTTCATTATGAAAGTTGGGATACTGTAGATGGATTTATTAAACGATCCACTCGCTTTGATCAGCGTAACCAAATTAACCCTATGACTTATACTTCACTAATTATTGATGCGATCAAACCATAAATGAACCGCGCTCCAATTGCTTTGTTCGTTTATAACCGCCCAACACACACGCACCAGACTGTTGAGGCGTTGCTAAAAAATCAGCTATCCAAAGAAAGTGATTTGTTCATTTTCTCAGATGCCCCCAAGTCAGTGGCGCAAACTGACGCGGTACGAGAGGTTCGCCAATACATTCGCCAAATTGATGGGTTCAAGTCGGTCACCATTGTTGAGCGCGACAGAAACTGGGGGCTGGCCAATTCCATTATTGATGGGGTCACTCGCTTATGCAATGAATATGGGCGGGTGATTGTGCTGGAAGATGATCTGATCACATCCCCTTATTTCCTATCTTTCATGAATGTTGCACTGGATGCTTATCAGGACGAAGAAAAGGTAATGCATATATCAGGGTACATGTTCCCAATAGATGTCACTGGCCTGCCGGAAACATTTTTCCTCCGGACTGCCTCATGTTGGGGATGGGCGACATGGGATAGGGCTTGGGAGCACTTTAGCAAAGAACCAAAAAAACTGCTTGGCGAATACACAGCGCAAACAATTAATCGCTTCAACATGGATGGTACTTATAACTTTTGGGCGCAGGTTGAACAAAATGAAAGTGGGTTAATAAATACATGGGCGGTGTTCTGGTACGCCTCTGTTTTTCAAGTGGGCGGCCTATGCTTGCATCCGGCTATCTCAATGGTAAGCAACATTGGACATGATGATTCGGGGGAGCATTGTAAGAGGAGTCACGATTTTTCGGCTGCTTTGGCAAGCCGTCAAATAGCGTATTTTGAGAATAATATTATCGAAAGTGCACTGGCACATGATCGGACCAGAAATTTTTTTCTGGCAATTAGGCCTAGCTTTTTTCAGAGGGTTTTTGCGGCGATTAAAAGTCGACTAATTGTTTGATGGTTGGTTGGTGATTCATGCTTTAACGAAAGGCTATGGATATAAGAATGTATTTGAAAAAATTAGTAAAAAAAATCGCCCAGTCATTTGGCCTTGAGATAGTGCGAGTCCGAGTGGAAGATCATTATTTTCCCGATGTGCCCGCTGTTTTTGTGGAGACCTATAAAAAGGTTCAGCCTTATACAATGACATCTCCCGAGCGAATTATTTCTCTGTGCGAGGCCGTGAAATACGTTCAGGATAAAAATATCGAGGGGGATATTGTTGAATGCGGAGTATGGAAGGGCGGGAGCATGATGGCTGTTGCCGAAATTCTTTTAAGGGCGGGTGATACAACTAGAGATTTATATTTATTTGACACATTCGAAGGGATGCCACCGCCTACAGTAAATGATGTGGATATTGTCGGGGTCACGGCCGAAAGCTTGTTGGACCGCTCGGACAAGGAAAGAGACGAATCGGTATGGTGTCGTGCGACTTTGGATGTTGTAAGGAAAGCATTAGGCAGCACTGGCTACCCTAGCGAAAAAGTCCACTTTATTAAAGGCATGGTTGAAGAGACGATTCCTCATTTCGTACCCGCCAAGATTGCATTGTTGCGATTGGATACTGACTGGTATGAATCCACAAAACATGAAATGGAACATTTATTTCCACGTCTTTCGAAAGGTGGCGTGTTGATTATTGACGATTATGGGCATTGGCAAGGTGCAAGAAAAGCGGTTGATGAGTATCTTGAGAAAAACGATGTAAAAATCTTGCTCAACAGAATTGATTACACTGGCCGCATAGCCGTTAAGGTTGATTGAGATGCCTGTTTCTAAAATGCTGAATATTGGTTGTGGGGCAACCAATCACCCAGACTGGATAAATTTGGATGTTTCTCCCGCTGACGCCAATGTGATGGCAGTTGATATTAATGGCGGCCTGCCATTTTCTGCGGAGTTTGCAGCCATCTGCTACAGCTCGCATGTATTAGAGCATCTTGATAAGGCTGGTGCATGCAATCTAATTTCCGAATGTTTTCGTGTTTTGAAACGAGGCGGTGTAATCAGATTGGTTCTACCAGACCTGGAAGCTTTGGTACGGGAATATTTGCGTGTATTGGATGCGGTTACGTCTGGAGACGGGACGCGTGAATTGGACTATGACTGGATTATGCTTGAACTGTATGACCAAGCCGTCAGGAATTTTTCAGGTGGGGAAATGGCGCGCTTTCTGGCAAATCTTAAGGAGAAGGATCGGTCCTTCGTGCGTTCCAGGATTGGTGTTGAAGCGGAGAGGTTTTGGGTGCCCAAGCAGGCTAGGGCTAGGGGGTATCTACTAAATTCCTTGGTGAATAGAATTCCTTGGGGGAGGTTGCTTAAACTCTCGCGAGAGAAGCTGGCTGGCTGGCTGGTTTATTTGATTGCTGGAAAAGCGGCTTTCAGGAGTTTTCAGGTGGGAATGTTTAGGGGTAGCGGCGAGGTGCATCAATGGATGTATGACCGTTATTCTCTCGGGCGACTGTTGGAGCAGGCTGGTTTTGTCAATGTGAAAATTTGTGCGGCTAATGAAAGTCGTATACCGGAATATGAAAAATATTCTCTCGACGTTTTGAGCGGCACCATAAGGAAACCCGACTCTTTGTATCTTGAGGCCTCTAAGCCTTGAATCTGCTAATACTCAACACGTTCGATAATCAAGGTGGTGCGGCAATAGCCACCTACCGTCTTCACCGTGGCCTGCGCTCAATAGGTATCAATTCGCGTTTGCTGGTGCAGGGCAAGAAAACCGACGACCACAGCGTTATAGGCCCGCTCACTAAGTGGCAAAAGATTCTTGCTATTCTTCGGCCCTATTTGGATGGGGTTGCGACCAGGTTGTATCGTAAGCGTGAGAAAGTTTTTTTCTCGCCAGCTTGGCTTCCTGAGAGGTTGGCATCCAAGGTGGCAAAGCTCAATCCGGATATAGTCCATTTGTTTTGGGTGAGTGGCGGTTTTCTTAGAATTGAAACGTTAAAAAAATTAAAACAGCCGATTGTTTGGACGCTGCATGATATGTGGCCATTCACCGGCGGCTGTCACTATGACGATGAGTGCAAGAAATTTCAGCAGTCTTGCGGCAATTGTCCGGTATTGCATTCGGATCGGGAGCGAGATTTATCAAGACGTATTTGGGAGCGTAAGCGAACATCCTGGGAAGGTGTGCCGATAGTTGTAGTTGCAACAAGTCACTGGCTCGCTGACATGGCGCGTTCAAGCTCGTTATTCAGAGATCAACGGGTTGAGGTGATCCCTAATGGTATAGATACAGAGAGGTATAAGCCTATTAATAAAGAGGTGGCGCGCGCAGCTTACAACTTGCCGCAAGATAAGTACCTCATATTGTTTTCTGCATTCAGCGCAACTTCAGACAAACGCAAAGGTAACCAGTTTCTTGTGCAGGCCTTAGAGAAAATGTCACAAGCTGGCTGGGGATCAAAGACCGAACTGGTGATCATCGGCGCATCCAGGCCGGAGAACCCACCAGATATGGGAATGAACGTGCATTACATGGGGCACTTGCATGATGAAATAAGCCAAGTATTGCTTTATTCTGCAGCGGATGTCGTGGTTGCCCCCTCCATGCAGGAAAATCTCTCCAATACGGTTATGGAATCTCTTGCTTGTGGAACGCCTGTTGTCGCATTTGATATTGGAGGCATGCCCGATATGATTGATCATCAAATAAATGGCTATTTGGCCACCCCTTTTGACACGAATGAACTTGCTGGCGGAATGATGTGGGTGCTAGAAAACGAGAATCGCCGCGATATGCTTTCTCAGCGTGCGCGCCAGACGGTGGTAGAGCGCTATTCTTTGAAAGTGGTCGCTAATCGTTATTTGGCACTTTATCAAAGCATTCTCAAATGACTTTCTGTATTCCAGATCGATTTCTGTAACGATGATCATTGGTTCTGGTTTGTTGGCGCATGCTTTTCCACGCGCGTTTTTGCAGCGCGAGGATGTGTGCATTTATGCGGCAGGGGTTTCCAATTCAAGCTGTACAGATGCACGCGAATTTGTACGTGAACGTCAACGCCTTGGGGATGCATTGCGGCAAACAATGCATGTTGATGCTTTTGTGTATTTTGGAACTTGCAGCGTCGCTGACTCTGAGGCGCGAAACACGCCTTATGTTCAACACAAGTTGGCGATGGAGCAAATGGTCTACACACATCCGCGGAATCTGATCCTGCGTTTGCCACAGGTCGCAGGAAAAACCCCGAATCCGCACACATTGCTAAATTTTTTATATGCACGCATTTCGCGTAGTGAGTCTTTCAATCTTTGGAGTAAGGCTAAACGCAACATCATTGACGTTGCTGATGCGGCGGCTATTGCACAGCAATTAATCGCAAGTAGTTCAGCGCGAAATACTACATTTAACATTGCAAATGTGGTTAATTATCCGATGGCTGACATCGTCAATGCAATGGAGCGTGTTGTTGGCAAGCGTGCGGTATATTACGCGGTGGAGCGTGGCTCAGAATATCTCATAGATACTAGAGCCATATTTCCCGTGCTGGATAAAGCAGGTGTTAAATTTGGTAATGACTATCTTGAAAGAGTAATCGACAGATATTACGAAAAAATTACTTAATTTTGGCTGCTGAGAAAGGGTTGTAAGTCTATGTATATGGAGGCATGTGCCTGATGAGTTTAACTATTAGTATTGTGACGCCGGGGGATTTCGCCTCCGCTGAGGCCTGCGCAATTACGCGATATGAATCAATGACAAATCTTATTGCGCTATTACAACTTGTTCAGAATAAAGGTGCCATTTCTGCTTTGTTGAGCTGGCCGAAAATTTTCGGTTACTTCGTTTAACATGGTTTCCTCATTACTGAAACAGGGAATATGCCCTGGAACCGTGATTGATGTGGGTGCAAATGTTGGCCAGTTTGCCATTGCCTAAGAAATGGCAAACTCAGTCCAATTTGGATGAGCCACTTCTTTATGAGTCATAAGCCCGCACCTTTGATTTCCATCATCGTTGCCGTTTTCAATGGCGCAGCTACGTTGCAACAATGCATCGATAGTGTCGTGAATCAAACCTATCCGTCTAAAGAGTTGATCATTATGGATGGGGGCTCGGCAGATGGCACGGTAGATATTTTGCAGAGGAACGCACCCGCCATAAGCTACTGGGAGTCACGAAAAGATCGTGGCATCGCGCATGCTTGGAATAAAGCTCTAGAGCATACAAAAGGCGAGTGGATTCTCTTTTTAGGTGCGGATGATCGCTTGCAAGATGAGCATGTGTTGTCGGATATGGCTAATATTTTGCGCAATGACAGCGTTAATGATGTCGTTTACGGACAAATAATTTTTGAGGGTGGGGCGGCGCATGGTCTAGTGCTGGGTGATGCCAGTGAGCTGGGTAAGTTGAAGAGAAGAATGATTATCCCGCACCAAGCAGCGTTTCATCGTAATTCCTTTTTTTGTGAGGTCGGTAAGTTTGATGAGGCGTTCAGGATAGCGATGGACTATGACGTATTGTTGAGAAAGAAAACATTATCGGTTCAGTTTGTGGAGCGCTGCATTACAGTAATGGGTGGTGAGGGAATGAGCTCACGCTTGATCAAGAAGAGCTTGATTGAATGGCGTTCCGCGCAAATAAAAAACACGGTGGACTGGCGTTTCAAAATTGAAGTTTGGCACGCATATTATCGTTTACGCTATCTGTTAAATAGTTGGCGAACGAAATGGGGGGCTCAATCAAGTGATAGTGCTGGGTTGTCATAGTGAAGGTTCTACAAGTCAATGTTCGGCTTCAAGAAGGTGGCGCGGCAAGGATTGCACTTGATCTGCACCGGCAGTTATTGAACTCAGGTGTTGAAAGCAGGTTTGCTTACGGCTGGGGCGAGAAAGGCGGCAGGTCTTCTGCGGAAGCCAGCGTTCCACATAGTTTCCAAGTAGGGCAACAGATTCAGGTCACGAGCAATATGCTGTTACATGCGGTGGCCGGAATTGACTGTGTTCCGCCTGTTGGCGCAGGTCGAAAAAGTCTGATTGAAGCCATCCACTGGTCTGATGTCGTTCATTTACATGCGATTCATAGTTATTTCTTGCCGTTCGGCTGGTTGGTGAAGGAATTGGTTCGTGCAGGCAAGCCGGTGATTTGGACGGCGCACGATTACTGGATGCTGACGGGACGGTGTGCTTCTCCAGAGGGGTGTGAGGGATGGCGCAAGGGTTGTGGTTTTTGTCCGACCCAAAAAAACTATCCCCCCGCATATTTGGATTTTTCAGCCACACAATTCAAAGTAAAACGAAAGTTGCTTGCCGAGCTTGGTTCGCGGCTTCATGTTGTGGCGCCCTCGGAATTCGTGGCTCAGGCGATAAGAGAGGGTTTGACGGGTGTTGAGGTCTATGTGATTCCCAATTGGATTGATAGCGAATTTGTAGCAGCATTGCAAGATATTCCTTTGAGCACTGCGCCGATAAATCTCACAGCAGAGAAGATCATGGTAATTATTATTGCGAATGATTTATCGGACCCGACCAAAGTAGATCGGACGTTGGTTAATCAGTTGCTGGAAATGCCCCACATCGAGATTCACACTGTAGGCCTAAATTCCCCGTTTACTGAGGGAAGGGTTGTTAATTATGGGCGGATTGCGAATAGAAAGCTTATGGTTGAAGCAATTGCATCAGCAGACGTAGCATTGTTTACTTCAGAGAAGGATACTTTTGGCTTGGTGATGATCGAGGCGCTTGCCTGTGGAGTGCCGGTAATCGCGGTAGATAGTTTGGCGTCAAGAGAAGTGCTTATGGCTGTTGGTGTTCGACCCGTAAAGAACAAACAAGAGATTGTTGAGTTACTGCAAAATTTTAGTATTCCGAATAGTTACGCGAATTCCACCCGAGCGTCATTGCGTGAGAAAGTATTCGAAAATTATTGCGGAGGCGTTGCATTTGCGCGTTATATCGAATTCTATGCTTTTGGCAAAAAACCAAATGCGCCGTTATAACGATTATCAGCCGTCTTTTTCGGTAATAACGGTTGTCCTGCGCGATCTTGATGGCTTAAAAAGAACTTACGCCAGCCTGGCTTCGCAGCACTACGCCCATTGGGAATGGATCGTTTGTGATGGGGGCTCTGGTGGTGAGATAACCCGGTTTCTGCAGGAAGTGACCGGGCCGGTGCATTGGGTTAGCGAGAAAGATGCCGGGATATACGATGCCATGAATCATGGCGTTTCCATGTGTTCTGGAGATTATGTTGTATTCATGAATGCCGGCGATATATTTCACGACAGCGAGGCGCTTGCCAAAGTGGCGGAGGCTTTATCAGCGGACGATCAGGTTGCTGATATTTTGTTCGGTGGAGCCATGCTGAGTTTTCCTGGCAGCGGAAGGATGGTCTATCGCCCACCACGGATCGCGGAAGATTCCCTGTGGCATGGATTGCCGGCCAATCATCAGGCAACTTTTTATCGTAAAAGTTTACTCGATAAGACACCCTACGATTTGCAATATTCACTGTGCGGTGATTACTACTTGGCAGCAACGTTGATGCAAAAAGGCGCACACGCTATATACCTGGATGCGCCTCTAGCAACATTTGAAGTGGGAGGACAGTCGTACAAGAAGCTTGGTCAGCTTTTTGTTGAGCCTTACCGTATTCAGCGGGATGTGCTTGGTAGCCCTTTGCATTATCGATTGGCAAGTGTGGCCAAACGGTTTGTTTCGACCCTGGGTTTTGTTCTGCTGTCGCAGCCTGTTTTTAGAAAGAAGTGATAGCTGCGCTTGATGTTGAATCAACGCACCTTTGAGTAACATTTTTTGGCGGGCGGTATGACATTTTTTTCCTTGCTAATGCTGCGATTAAAGAAGTTGCGGATCATATTGCTGCAACCTGTGTTGCGCGGTGCGTTTTTTCAGCATCTGGTTATGGCGGGTGTTGAACATAAAGCCGCACTTAGCCGATCTTTGTCCACAGTAGTGGATATTGGTGCCAATCGTGGTCAATTTGCTTTGGCTGCTCGGGCATTTTCTCGCGCAAATGTGGTTTCCTTTGAGCCTTTGCCGGAGGTGGCGGCTATTTTTCAGAAGGTGTTTTCTGACGATCCGGCGGTTAAGTTGCATGTGGCTGCGATTGGTGAAAAAGCGGAAAAGAAGCTAATGCATTTATCGGCGCGTGATGATTCTTCCTCTTTGCTTGAAATTGGTGAGGCGCAATCTGATTTCTTTCCGGGTACACACGAGGTTGGGACTTTGGAGGTCGAGGTGGGAACGCTGGACGAGTTTGTTACTAAAGAAGAAATTGTACGGCCAGCAATGCTCAAGCTCGATGTGCAAGGTTTTGAGTTACAGGCTCTAATGGGTTGCGAAAGTTTGATTGGTAGTTTTGATTACGTCTATTGTGAGTGCTCTTTTGTAGAGCTTTACAAGAATCAAAAGCTGGCAGGAGATGTGATAGATTACTTGCATTCGTTGGGATTAAGCCTCATGGGGATGTACAACCCATCGTATGATGCGTGTGGAAATTGCATTCAGGCTGATTTGCTTTTTGAGCAGCGGACAACATGAGGTGAGCTTCCCCCGAAAATTAGTCTTCCAAGGGTGACGTAAAATAGCAGTCATACTGACCCTTCCCTTATTATGGTTCATTAATGTTGCGCTACGGACGCCCAGAAACATACCGTTTTGGTATATACTTCATCTATGCACGTAATTACCAAGCCTGCCCTTGTTGAGTTCTGGGCCAGGCACCCGGACGCCGAAAGCCCGTTGCAGGCTTGGTATCGCACTATGGAAAGCGAGGTCTTTGCCGACTTCAACAACCTGAGAGCGACGTTCGCCAGTGCCGACTATGTGGACGGCCTGACGGTTTTCAACATCGGCGGCAACAAGTACCGATTGATCGCCGCAATCCACTACAACCGGCACAAGGTATTCATCCGTGCGGTACTGACGCATGCCGAATACGACCGTGGAGACTGGAAACGGAGGAAATGATGGAATACGCACTCAAAAAGGTGCCCGAGCCGCAAGCCATTCTTCGGGCATGGATGCCATTCAAGCAGCTCATCGGTGTGACCTCTGTACGCACCGATGAGGACTATGCACAGGCCAGCGCCACGATTGACGCCTTGCTCGATGAAGTGGGTGACAACGAGAACCACCCGTTGGCGGATGTGCTGGATTACCTTGCCGATCAGGTGAAAGCCTACGAGGACGAGAACTTCCAGATTCCCGAAGCGGAACCAAAAGAAGTGCTGCGCTTGCTGATGGAGCAACACGGACTCAAGCAAGAGGACTTGGACGACTGCGCACCACAAGGCCGCATCTCCGACATCCTGAGTGGCAAGCGCTCAATCAGCAAGGAAATCGCCAAGCGCCTTGCTCACCGCTTCCACGTCCGTGCTGACGTTTTCCTGTGAGCGGCAATAAATGGCGCGCGTTTGCGCAGCCAGATCAACTTCCCTTTCCCATCACGCTACTTGCCAATTCACCCATAGGATGGGGGCTGGTTCGGTGGAATGTCAGCGTTTCTACCCCCTCCCTAGCCCTCCCCCTGCAAGGGGGAGGGGATAGTGGGCCCAATGGATTATCTGGGTTCATTCCGTCTTGATGCTAGAAGTGCATCCCGTTAAAACCGCTACCGTTCGCGGTGAGCTTGTCGAACCGCTAATTCCGCGCCAATGCTGGCCTTCGACAAGCTCCGGCCGAACGGTTTGTTGTAATTGTTTTAGCGGAACGGACTACTAGAACCAGCATGCGCATCCTGATCGTTGGTATTAATTACGCACCAGAACTTACCGGCATTGGGAAATATACTAGCGAGGCCGCGGAATGGCTTGCAGCAAGGGAACACGAAGTGAGGGTGATATGCGCACCACCGTATTATCCCTATTGGAAGGTGCAAAAGCCATATTCTTCATGGATGTACTCTCATGAAACCATTGCTGGTGTGGATGTTTTTCGTTGTCCAGTTTGGGTGCCGCAGCGTCCGACAGGGTTTAAGAGAATTATCCATCTAGGATCATTTGCTTTATCCAGCATTCCGGCTTGTATCGCACAGCTATTTTGGAAGCCTGACATAGTCGTTGCAATTGAACCCCCGTTATTTGGAGCCGTAGTCGCATTATTTGGCGCACAGGCCATGCGAGCGAAATCCTGGTTGCATATCCAGGATTTCGAATTGGATGCGGCCATGGGCTTGGGAATGATTCCTGGCTGGTTAGCGCATGGAATGGGAATTTTCGAACGCTGGTTTATGGGGCAATTCGATCGGGTTTCAACAATTTCAAATGCCATGATGGAGCGCATTCGCCAAAAAGGTGTTTCTTCCGACAAAGTGGGCTTCTTCCCAAATTGGGTAGATTGTGGGGTGTTAAGGCCCCTGGAACAGGGCGATTCGATGAGGGGTGGTGAATGGGAAATACCAAGTGATACGAAAGTGGTCCTCTATGCTGGCAATATTGGCAAAAAGCAGGGACTGGAATTATTGTTTCCGGTTGCACAGGCATTTCTAGCCAGGCGACCAGATGTTTTGTTTCTCATTGTTGGAGAAGGCGCTGCGAAGGTGGATTTGCAGCGTGAGGTTTTTGAAAAGGGATTAACCAATATCATTTTCAAGCCGCTGCAGCCGATAGAAAAATTGGGCGCACTTCTTGCGACTGCTGATGTGCATCTGGTTTTGCAACTGCAGGGAGCGGCGGATCTTGTAATGCCCTCAAAGTTGACCGGTATCCTTGCCGCGGGCGGTGCCGTCCTGGCCACCGCTGAAGAAGCCACTGAGTTGTATAAGGTGATAACTCAAAATGAGTTAGGTCAGGTTGTCCGGCCAGGGTCATCGGAGGGCATCGAGATGGGAATTAGGGCCATGCTGGATGATATGACGCGCCTCCAACGATATCGAAATAATGCACGAAAATTTGCCGAGACCAATCTACATAAGGAAAGTATCCTGTGGGACTTTGAGCAGGAACTGAACAGAGTGGTTGCACCCACAGGGAGCGTCGATTAGCTTGGATTCACTTTGAATCTACAGCACTAAGGCACAATATGGGTTACCGTGGAATTTTAAAAGAACATGCAACAGTGCTAAATGCGTTGTTGCATGTGTCCGATTGGGGCGCCATTGCCATTGCCGCCTGGGCGGCCCACCTCTTCTATCTCGGTAATTGGGGACTGCCTGCTGCTTATGGTGTTGTAATTGGCATTGTAGTGTTGCTGGCAGCGTTACTGTTTCCCCGTTTCAATCTCTATCAGGCATGGCGTGGTGCGTCAATTTTCGACGAGGTGAGGGCGATAACGTTGGCCTGGGCGCTGGTGCTGTTCCTGCTCTTTACTTTTGCCTTTACCACGAAGATGGGGATTCATTTTTCCCGGGGTTGGATCGGAATCTGGGCTTTGCTAGGCTGGGGCACCTTGGTCAGTTGCCGAGTCTTTTTACGTGTGGCTTTGCGCTGGCTGCGCAGTCATGGCTTTAACCAGCGGCGCATTGTGATTGTGGGGACTGAAGGCTTGGGCGAGGAGGTGGCTCGGCGCTTGCTGGTGTCTCCTTGGATAGGCCTGCAGGTGGCGGGTTTTTTCAACGTCGGCGCCGCAGCCCATATCGAACCGGGCGTGCCGATTCTGGGTGGGTTGCCGGACGTTGCGGGTTATGTGGAAGAGGAGCGCATCGACCAGGTGTGGATTGCACTGCCACTCAAGGAGCAGGACAAGGTGGAGTCATTGCTCCACGCGCTGCGCCATAGCGCGGTGGATATCCGTTTTATCCCTGACATTTTCGGCTTCCGCCTGCTGAACCATTCCGTGACCGAGGTGGCTGGATTTCCGGTAATGAATCTCTCCGTCACGCCGATGGTGGGGGTGAACCGGCTGGTAAAGGCGCTGGAAGACAGAGTACTTGCTTCGCTTATTCTGCTTCTGATCAGCCCCCTCATGCTGCTGATCGCGCTGGGAGTAAAGTTCAGCTCGCCGGGCCCGGTACTATTCAGGCAGAAACGCCTGGGTTGGGATGGCCAGTCTTTCATGGTGTATAAATTCCGGAGTATGGTAGTGCACCATGAGGGGGGCGGCCAGCTCACCCAGGCATTCAAGGGCGATTCCCGTGTGACGCCGTTTGGTGCGTTTCTGCGACGCACCAGTCTGGATGAGTTGCCGCAATTCTTCAATGTGTTGCAGGGCACGATGTCTATCGTCGGTCCGCGCCCGCATGCAATTGAGCACAATGAGCAGTACAAGGACCTGGTTGACGACTATATGCTCAGGCACAAGGTGAAGCCCGGCATCACCGGCTGGGCTCAGATCAATGGCTGGCGCGGAGAGACGGATACGCTGGAGAAAATGCGCAAGCGGGTCGAGTATGACCTCTATTACATTGAAAACTGGTCGCTGTGGTTTGATCTACGGATTATCCTGCTGACGGTATTCAAGGGTTTTATTAACAAGAATGCGTATTGAGTAGCAGGGGTTTTCTTGTGGAATCATCTTGACTCCTAATCTGGTAACGCAGCCACTTCGGATCAGGAAAATGGAACGGCAGGGCATTCAAAGCATCATCAAGGCCTTATAATGTCCAGCATATCTCCCCCCTGAATTTATTATGTTTTCCAACACTAACTCAAAGCCCTGCTTGGCTCATGATCCATGCGAGATGCTTGGCCTGTCACCATGAAGATCTGGAAAAATCTGTTTGGCCGCAAACAGAATAATGACCCTGTTCTTACCAGGGAGGCGCTTAAGCATTTTGTGGAAAAATACGCCTATTCCATAGGGGACCATTCCTATGGCCGGCCAAAACTCCACTTCGGGGCAGATGCCAGGCTGACTATCGGGAAATATTGTTCCATCGCCGGAAGCGTGGAAATCTTTCTGGGCGGCAACCATCGTAACGATTGGGTAACTACCTATCCGTTTCCTGCGTTTCCTTTCGAGTGGCCAGCCGCAAAGGACATTTCGGGGTTTCGCGTTTCGCGAGGAGATGTCCTGATCGGCAACGATGTCTGGTTGGGAGATGGGACCATCGTGCTTTCCGGCGCCACGATTGGAGACGGCGCTGTCATCGGAGCAAAAGCTGTCGTTGGATCGCATATTCCGGCCTATGCCGTCGCAGTGGGAAATCCTGCCAAAGTGGTCAAGTACCGGTTTGAGGAAGAAATCATCGACCAATTGCTCCGGATCCGTTGGTGGGATTGGAACGAAAGCAAGATAGCGGAGTTTATGCCGCTCCTCCTATCCGGCAACGTGTCTGATTTCGTCGCCGCGGCACTCGCATGTCATGAAATTCCCGTGGTTACAGCAGACTGTTAAGGGAAATTTTCAAAACCCAAGGCACCATCAAAGCCCTATAATAGGCGGCATTTATCCCCTGAATTTATTATGCTCTCCAAACGCCAATTCAAAGCCCTGCTTCGCTCGCGATCCATGACCTTTATGCAGAATCTTCATCCTTCGAAGGCCGGCAAGGGGGTGGAGAGTATTGCCTGGAAGGGGCGTCAGGTCTTTTACCGTGCGGGTAGCGGGGATGCAAGCATCATCAATGACGTGTTGCTGCGCACGCGAGGGGAATACTGGGTGCCGCAGGAGGTCAATCCTGAAGTCATCCTTGATATTGGCGCTAATATTGGCACGGCCACCCTTTATTTTGCCCATCGTTTTCCGGACGCCAAAATTTATGCATTTGAGCCGGTGCCGGACAATTTTGCCCTGCTGGAGAAAAACGTAAAGGGGTTGCCTAACGTCACCGTGTTGCCCATTGCGCTGGGCAGCCAGGATGGTGAACTGGAAATTGCGCTGGCATATGACCAGAACTTTGGCAGCTTTTCGTTTTTCTCTGACCCCAGCTTGGCGACGCAAAAAATCCCTGTTCAAATCAGGGCAGTGGCGCCCTATTTCGCGGAATTGGGAATCGACCGCGCCGACCTGATCAAGATTGACACCGAAGGCGCCGAATACGACATTCTTACGGCCTTGCCGGTTGAAATCCTGGGCGCCGCCCGCTGGATTATCGGTGAACTGCATGGCATTCGTGATTTCGAGGCGCTGGCCTATTTGTCCAAATGGTTCGATATCGGGATGAAAAAGCCTGTGACCAAGAATCTATACATGTTCAACGCGAAGAATAAGGATTTGGCGCTAACGCGTTAAATCATCTACTTATGAGTAGCAAAGACCTTTACCTGCGCCTGCTGCGCTACGTTTTCCCTTACTGGCGAATATTCCTTGTTTCCATCATTGCCATGGCGGTGACGGCGGCGACTGAACCGGCTTTCCCGGCCTTGCTGATGCCCATGCTGGATGGCAGCTTCGTCAACAAGGATCCGGAAACCATGCGCTGGATGCCGTTCCTGATCGTGGCGATTTTCGTGGTGCGCGGTGTTGCCACCTACATCAGTTCCTATGCCATCAGTTGGGTTTCCAACAAGGTGGTGATGGATTTGCGCGAATTGATGTTCGCCCGCATCGTGAATTTGCCGGCTCGTTATTTTGCCAACAATACTTCGGGCGCGCTGATTTCCAAGGTTTCATACGATGTCAGCCAGGTCACCGATGCGGCGACGAGCGCGATTACCGTGATGGTGCGGGATTCCCTGACCATTGCCGGTCTGCTCGGCTGGCTGTTATATCTCAACTGGAAATTGACCCTGGTCGCGGTGGTGGTGATACCTGCCATCGCGCTTGTCGTGAAGGCCTTTAGCGGCCGCCTGCGGGCCATGAGCCGCGGATCGCAGCGCTCCATGGGAGATATTACCCATGTGCTGGAGGAAACTATCGAGTGCCACAAGGTAGTAAAAATATTCGGTGGCCAAGCGTATGAGGCGCGGCGTTTTCACGACGCGGTCAACGCGCTGCGCCGTTTCAACCTTAAACAGGCGGTAGCGGCTTCCGCCAGCGTGCCGATCGTGCAGATATTTGCTGCCATTGCGGTGGCGGTGATTGTTTACATGGCCTCTGCCCAATCCGCGGCAAACCAGACCACGGTGGGCGGGTTCGTGTCATTTCTCACCGCCATGCTGATGTTGCTTGCGCCGCTGAAGCGGCTCACCGGCGTCAACGAGAGCTTGCAGCGCGGCCTGGCCGCGGCGGAGAGCGTGTTTGCCCTGATTGATGAAGAGGCGGAGCCGGATGCGGGCCGCCAGCGGCTGGAGCAGTCAAAAGGAGAGGTGGAGTTTCGCGATGTCAGCTTCTCCTATACCACCGACAGGCTGGCCCTGGACCATGTCTCGCTTGCCATTAAACCGGGTGAGACGGTGGCGCTGGTGGGACAGTCGGGCAGCGGTAAAACCACGCTGGTGAATCTCCTGCCGCGTTTCTACCATCCTGCCGGCGGACAGATCCTGGTGGACGGGCACGACATCGAACAGCTCAATCTGGCCGACCTGCGCGCCAATATTGCGCTGGTAAGCCAGGACGTGGTGCTGTTCAACGATACTGTCGCCGGAAACATTGCCTATGGCCGCCAGGCGGGTGCCAGCGAAGCGGAAATCATCGCCGCCGCCGAGGCCGCGCATGCCATGGAGTTTATCCGCGAGATGCCGCGGGGTCTGCAGACCTTCGTCGGTGAAAACGGTGTGCGCCTTTCTGGCGGACAGCGTCAGCGCTTGGCTATCGCACGCGCCATCCTGAAGAATGCGCCCATCCTGATTCTCGACGAGGCGACCTCGGCGCTGGATACCGAGTCGGAGCGCCATGTCCAGGCCGCGCTGGAAAATTTGATGCAGGGCCGCACCACCATCGTCATCGCCCACCGGCTTTCCACCATCGAGCATGCAGACCGCATCGTGGTGATGCAGAAGGGGAAAATTGCGGAAAGCGGCACACATCGCGAGATGCTGGCGAAGAACGGCATTTACGCCAACCTGCATCGCATCCAGTTCAAGCAGGATGAAACCGCGTGAAGCAAGCTCTGCACATCGTCCACACGGAAAGCTCCTGCGGTTGGGGCGGACAGGAGATTCGCATTCTTACCGAGGCCAGGGGCATGATAGCGCGAGGTCATCAGGTCACGCTATTGTGCCCCGAAGAAGCGCCGATTTTCGCTGCCGCATCAAAGCAGGGTGTCCCGGTGCAAGCGCTGCCTATTGCGCGCAAGGGTTGGCGCGGCATGGCTGCCATGCGGCGCTGGCTGCAAGTCAATCGCGGCATCAGCCTCATCAACACCCACAGTTCCACGGACAGCTGGCTGGTTGCGCTGGCATGTGCCGCCCTGCGCCGGGCGCCGCCCATCGTGCGCACCCGCCATGTTTCCTCCACGGTCCCGGACAACAGGCCCACCCGCTGGCTGTACCGCAAGGCGGCGCGGCATGTGGTGACCACGGGTGAAGCGTTGCGGCAGCAACTGCATCGAGATAACGGCCTGCCCCTGGCGCATCTGACCTCGGTGCCCACGGGCATCGATCTTTCCCGCTTCGCGCCGGGCGACAAAAGCGAGGCCCGAGCCGTGTTGGGGCTGGCGCCGGAGGGGCTTTATCTCGGCATTGTCAGCACCCTGCGCAGCTGGAAGGGGCACAACTATTTGCTGCAAGCGATGACGCGCCTGAGCGCCGCGCATCCCGACCTCAGGCTGCTGATCGTGGGCGACGGGCCGCAACGCCAGAACCTGGAACACAAGATTGCCGAGCTGGGTTTGGGCGGCAAAGTGGTGCTGGTGGGACAGCGCGACGATGTCCCGCTGTGGCTCAATGCACTGGATATTTTTACCCTGCCGTCTTACGGCGAGGAAGGCGTGCCTCAGGCCATCATGCAGGCCATGGCCTGTGCCGTGCCTGTGGTTTCCACCACGGTGGGCGCCATCGGCGAGGCGGTGATGGACGGCGAGACCGGAATTCTGGTCGCGCCACGCGATGCCGACGCGCTGTACGATGCGCTCACCAAGTTGATTTCAGATTCCGCAATGCGCATGAACATGGGCCAAGCCGGACTCGCCCGTGCCCGGCAGCGCTTTGGCACCGCTGCCATGCTGGATAAAATGGAAGCCGTGTTTTTCCAAACAATCGATCGTGGCTAGCCGTTTAAGCTCCCGCTTGCTGGTCCTTGCCCTGGCGCTGGGCGATATTCTGCTCACCGGGATGCGCCGCCGTCCCGCTGACAAGCCATGGCGTATCCTGATTGCCCACCACCTGCTGTTGGGCGATACCCTGATGCTGACCCCGCTGCTGGCAAAACTGCGCCAGCGCTATCCCGATGCGGAAATCGTGATGACGGTCCCCAAGCCGATTGTGCCACTTTACGCGGGACGGCCTTATGGCGTGGAAGCCTTGGCCTACGATCCGCGCGACAGGCATACCTTGAGCGCTTTATGGGAACGACGTGGTTTTGACCTTGCGCTGGTGCCGGGAGACAACCGTTTCAGCTGGTTGGCCCGGGCGCTGCGGTCACGCTGGGTGGTGGCTTTTGCCGGTGACAGGCCGGCCTGGAAGAACTGGCCGGCAGACCAATTAACGCCTTACCCCGGCACGCCTGCTGCTTGGGGCGACATGGTGGCCGGGCTGGTTGCAGGGCCGGCGCCGCGGCCTTATCAGGTTGCGGATTGGCCTGCTCCAGCCTTTATGCCGTTCGAGTTGCCGCCGCAGCCGTATTGCGTGCTCCACGTCGGTGCGAGTTCCTCCCTCAAGATGTGGGCCGCGGACAAATGGCTGGCCCTGGCGGAACAGTTGGTCCTGCGCGGCTTCCAACCAATATGGAGCGGGGGACCGGGCGAGGAAGCCTTGGTGTCGCGTATTGATCCGGCGGGGAAATACCCCTCCCTGGCGGGCAGACTGGATTTGCCCCAGCTCTGGCATTTCCTGAAACATGCCAGCCTCCTGGTCTGCCCTGATACCGGGGTAGCGCATCTGGGGCGCCTCACGGCAACGCCGACCGTTACCCTGTTCGGGCCCGGCTCGGCGGTGATTTGCGGCGCGGGGGAATTCTGGCGCGCCAGCCCCTACCGCGTGGTGACAGCGGAAATTGCCTGCCGCGACCAGGATGTGTTGTTCCGCCGCCATATCGGCTGGGTCCGGCGCTGCGGCAGGGGCGTCGGGGAATGCGCCAGGCCGCGCTGCATGGAGGCGATCGGCGTGGATACGGTGCTGGCAACCGTGGATGAGATGCTGGCGGGGCGCGCCTGATGCAAAAAACCTGTTATCAGATTAATCTTCAAACCGGTTTTGGCGGCGGCGAGGTTTATACTCGTTTCTTTACTCGGGCCTTGCTGGAACTGGGTTGGCAAGTGTTTTTGCTGGTGCCTGGAGAGGCCGCCTGGTGGCGCGGGCTGGAGCAGGAAGGGGCGGTCATTATTCCGCTTGCAAGGGTGGAAGATATTGATGCACACCTGCCCCAAACCAGAAGCTTGCTGGTGTTCCAGACGCCGGTGGGCGGGAGCGTGGCGGAGCGCCTGCGGCAGCGGCATTTTGTGACCTGCTTTGCCCATATGCCGCTCTATGGACGCAAGCCGGACATGTTCCGGCACTACGATCTGGTGTTCGCGGTTTCCGCTCATGTGATTGCCAGCCTCAAGGCGGCCGGGATGGCCAATTTCCATCCCGAACCACTGTATGGCGTGGCCGACCTGGAGCGGCCTGCCGCGCTGACCGGGCAGTTCCGCGCGCATTCCGTTTACGACTGGGACCGGCGCAAATTCCGTGACCGCTGTTTGAGCCATGTCTACCCGCTGGTTTTCGCCCTCAAACCCACTCGAATGTTCGAAAAGAAGGAGGGGCTGACGCTGGGCATCGTCTCTCGCCTGACGCCGATCAAGCAGTTTCCGCTGATGTTCGGAATTCTTGCCCCCGTAATCAGGCAGTTTCCGCGCGTCAACCTGGAGATTTTCGGCAGCGGCGGTTATGCCTCGGTGCGCGATCTCGAGCGCAGCCTTGCGCCCATCGCGCACCAGGTGCGCTGGTGGGGGCACCAGAGTGACGTGAAATCAATTTACCCGCAACTGGATTTCCTGCTTACCGGCCTGCCCGAAAAGGAAGCGCTCGGACTCAACGTGATCGAAGCTCAGGCCTGTGGCACCCCGGTGCTGGCAGTGAATGCCCCGCCTTTTACAGAGACCGTGGTGGAGGCAGAAACCGGCTATTTCTTTGTTGATCCACGCCAGGATCAGGGACGAGATTTTGCGCGGCTGCTTGGGCAGTTGTGTGCCGCCGATGGGTGCTATCCCGACCCGCGCCAGGCGCTGGCGCATCTCGACAAATTCTCCTTTGCGCAATTTGTCCTGCGGGTGGGCCGGGCGATGGATGCCGCCGCAGCGCTGGCGCAGGAAACCTCATGCGCCTGATCTTCAATTTCAGGAAAGGCTTCACCCCACTCCGGGAGGGGCTGGAAGCGCACGGCTGCGAGGTACTCGATAACCTGTGGGAACCGAGCGACGCGCAGTTGGCGAACATCGATGCCTGCATTATCAACTTTTACGAGGGAGTGCGGCAGCCATTGCGAACCTGGAGGTTGAAGTCACGCCTCAAGAAACAGGGCATTCCACTCATCGGGATAGATCGGGATGCACCGTGGCATCTGGGGATACGACGGCGCCGCTTGTGGCTGTTCAGTATGTTGCGCCCGTTGGATATTTACGCCACACATACCCTGCAGCCAACCTTGAATTTTGCGCCGGTAACCCTTTACCAGGCCAATGCCGCCTGGACACGCCATTACCATCTTCACGGCGTGACATTGGAAGAGATGCATCGCCCCGAGTTCTTCCGCTACGCTGTTTCCTTTGTCGGCAATCTTGATGGTCGGCGTTATCGCGAGCATCGCGAGCGGGCCGAGTTCTTTGCCGAGCTTGAGCAGCGCCTGGCTGGGTCTGGCATAAGCTGTTTGTTCCGCCATGCCGAGAATCTGTCTGTCACTGAACAGGTGGAAATCATCCAGCGCAGCCATATCAATCTGAATGCTTACGCGGCGGCGGATCATGGTGGAGTAAGGAGTTGGGGGTTGCCGGAACGTTGCTATGGCGTGCCGGCATGTGGCGGCTTCTTGTTGAGCGATGAGCGTCGTCACGCTCGTGACGATTTCGAACCGGGTTTGGAATGGGCGGATTTTCGCGACCTGGAAGACTGCATCGCCAGGATTCGTCATTATCTTGCCTGCCCTGATGAATCCCGTGCCATTGCCGAGGCCGCGCACCGTCGGGTGATGCGCGACCACACTTACAAACGGCGCGCGGAGACCCTGTTAGTCGCTATCGCGCAATGGAAAGAGCATCGTGGAAAAAAATAACAATTTACCCTTTTGGCAGACTCTCCCCGCTGTATTGTTTCTGGTTGTGCTTCCGCTCAACCATACCATGGCGTTGCGTCTCATTTTCCTGTTCCTGACTGCCGCCGTGGCGCTACGCTGTTACTTTAAAATCGGCGCACCCCCGTTGCCGTTAAAACTCCCGCTGGCGCTATGGGCAGGTATCGCCTTGCTGTCGCTGACATGGTCATTCGATCCATTGTTCTCGCTCACCGAAATCAAGGCTGAAATCGGTTATGGCATGGTGGCATTCTTTTCATTTTTTGTGCTCACGCGCGATCCGGATGCCTGGAAAATCTACCAGCGCGCGTTACTGGCCGGGCTTGCCGGCACCTTCGTGTTTGTGGCTATACGGGTAATTCAGTTGGGCCATGCCCCTTCATATGATGACTGGGACTGGCAGCATGGCTATGTGAGCTACAGCACTTATCTGGCCATGGCGATGCCGTTCCTGTTCCTTCCCTTGCTGGGGACGATGGGCAAGGGATTGCGTAGCGCGGCATGGGTTCTTCTGCCTGTTTACCTTGGTGTGGCCTACCTCAACGCCAATCGCATGTTTTGGGTGACCTTCGGATTGGTGCTCATGATATTCCTGGTGGGCGCGTGGAACAAAATGACGGATGTCAACGCGCGCAGAAAGCTTCTCTTGGCGGGGCTGCTGGGCGTTGTCCTGACGGGCGCGGCATTCCTGTCGGTGGTGCAGATGAAGGTGCCGGCGACCGCCTCGGCCGGAACTGCCATTGCCACGACGTTCGTCAAGAGTGAACGCTACATTATTTGGCATTACTGGCTGGAGCGTATCGCCGAGCGGCCACTCACCGGAGTGGGTTTCGCACGCGATTTGCCCCACTTCGTTTATGCCAAACCCGCAGAATGGCCCCCCTTCTGGTTTGCCCATGCCCACAACCTGTTCCTGGATTACGTTTTGCAATTGGGCATCCCCGGTTTAATGGTGTTTCTTTTTCTGCTCGGCGCTATGGGACGAGAGTTCTGGAGGCTCTATCGCAGCCCCGAAAAGGAAGCATGGATGGTCGGACTGGCAGGGCTTGGGCTGCTCGCGGCACTTGTTTCGAAAAACATGACCGACAATCTGTTCTGGCGCACGGATGCCTTGTTCTTTTGGGCTTCGGCGGGGATCTTGCTGGGGTATGGTAAGCGGCGAGGAATGAAATAGTGGCTGGCGCAGAACCCAGCTTCCTGGTGATTCGCCGCGACAACATCGGCGACCTGGTTTGTACCACGCCGCTGTTTCGTGCCCTGCGCGAGCGTTTCCCCACCGCCCGTATTTGTGCATTGGTCAATAGTTACAACGCGGCAGTTTTGCAGGGTAATCCGGATATTGATGAGGTCTTTTCCTATACCAAGGCCAAACACCGGCCGATAGGGCAGAGCGTGCCGGGCGTCTATTTTGACCGCATGAAAATGCTGGCCAAGCTGCGCGCCATGCGTTTTGATTACGCCGTCCTTGCCGCGCCGGGATTTCAGGAGCGCTCCCTGTTGCTCGCTCGCATGATCGGGCCGCGTCATATCCTTGGTTTTACCGGGAAAAAGAAACAGACCTCCCGTCATGTCGATATTGGCGTTCCATTCGTATTCATCCCTCATCTTCATGAGGCGGAAGATGTTTTTCGATTGCTGCAACCCCTGGGTATCAGTGGAACTCCCCCTGCTGCCTCCGTCTGTCCTGACAAGGTTGAAACTGCGCGTGCCCGCTCCCAGTTAGACAAAGTTGGGGCGGGTGCCAGGTTGACCATCGGCATCCATATCAGCGCGCGCAAGTCCAGTCAGCGCTGGCCGGCGGAGAGGTTTGTTCAACTGGCGCGCTTGCTGCATGAGCGGCCTGGCGTCTGCTTCATGCTGTTCTGGTCTCCCGGCGACGAACAGAATCTCCTCCACCCTGGCGATGATGGCAAGGCCGCGGAAATGATGTCGGCCCTCGGGGATGTGCCGATTCTCGCTTATCCCACCCATCGGCTGGAAGAATTGATAGCGGGATTATCCTTGTGCGACGCGGTGGTGTGCAGTGACGGCGGGGCAATGCATCTGGCGGCCGGACTGGGCAAGCCGATTCTGTGCTTCTTCGGCCAGTCCGATGCCATGCGCTGGCACCCGTGGAGCGTGCCTTACGTGTTGCTGCAGCCGGAAAGCAGCGAAGTGAAAGACATCAGCGTGGCCGAAGCGCTGGCAGGTTTTGGCGAGTTGATGGAAAAGCTTATCTGATTTGCTGATGGGTTAGGTTGCGGTACAAATCCAGCAATTGACGCGCCATGTTTTCCGGCGATAGCTGGGTGACGGTTTCCCGCGCCGCAGCACCAACCTGTAACCGGGTCGCTTGATCCGACAGTTTGGCCATGGCGGACGCCAGACCGCGCTGATCCAGCGCATCGCAGACAAAGCCATTCTCTCCCTCTCTGACCAGTTCCGCCGCGCCGCTCTTGGTGCTGGTGATGACCGGCAGGCCACAGGCGAAGGCTTCCAGCGCGGTATTGGGGAAGGGGTCGTACAGAGTCGGCAGGACGAATACATCGGCCGCGCCGTAAAAAGGTTTTGGGTCTGTCTGCCCGTGCGCAAAGTGCACCCTGTCGGCAAGGCCGAGGCTTTTTGCCAGCTTCCGGTAACGTGCCAGATGTTTGTCCTTGCCGACGACCATCAGGTGGCTGGCAGGTGGGATTTGCGTCATGGCCTGAAGCAGGGTGTACAGCCCCTTGCGTTCGAAGCCGGAGCCGACAAGGAGGAATAGAACAGTATCCTCCGGGATGTTGTATTGGCTGCGCACGTGGGTCCGGTGCAAGATTCTCAAGCCGGGGTGGAAAGCTTCCAGATCCACGCCGCTGTAAATCACATGGAGCTTTTCCTCAGCCAGCCCGAAATAATGCTGGATTTCCTCTTTTACCATGCGGGAATTACAGATTACCGCTTTAAGGATTCGGCTCTGGAACAATTTCTTCTCTGCCGCGAGGGTATAGCGGTGGTAAGGGTTCACGGCAACACCCAGCTTGCCGAGCGGGCTCAGCATGCGGCGGCGCTGCTTCAGCCATTCGCGATGTACGCCATCCCCCGCGCGATAAATGTCGCAGCAGGCAATGCGCTCATGCGATTGCACCAGATCGAAGGAATATTTTCGCAGCGTGTCACAGACGCAACGCGCAAAGCTCCAGTCGCGCCACAGGCTGCCGAGGTAGGGCGGGTTGCAGATCAGGGATTCGCCCTCGCCGCCGCTTTCCCATTGCCGCGTGACCACGGTGAGGGAGGCGCCTTCTGCTCGTAGCGCCCGCACGGCGTTGGCGACAAAGCGTTCGGCGCCGCCAAACGGGGTGTAGCGTTGGCGGATCAGGGCGATTTTCATGTGGGAAGGCTACGGAACAGAATTGGGGAGGGCGATTACTCCCCCCCGCCGGGCCGCCTAGTTGACCTGCTGAATCCCCGCGATGAACCAGCTACCGCTGGGCTGGCTGGTGGATTTCTGGATGTGCCAGATTTCGTTGAGGGATTCGGCGCCGGCGCCCTCTTCCTCGCGGATCAGGCCGGAGAAACGCACGCTGGCGATGACGTGATCGCCTTCGGTGACGACCTCGACCATCTCGGCGTTGAGCGTCACGACTTCGGTATGCTGCGCTTTGCCGCCGCGTTCCTGAATCTGCAGGCTGATCTCCGCGGACATTTCGGGGGTGGTGAATTCGCGGATGTCGTTAATATCGCCCTTGTCGTTGGCATCCTGCAGGCGCAGGAAATTGGCCTTGGCCTGGCGCAGGAATGGCTCGTCCTCGAACCACGCGGGGCGGCTGCTGGCAGCCATTAAGGGCGTGCTGCCGCCGCCTGCCAGGGGCTGTGCTACCGGCTGCTCGTTGTAAGCGCCGTATTGCATGCCGCCCGCTGTTGCCGGAACAGGCCGTGGCGCGCTGTTGCGGCGCAGGGCGCGGAAAATGAAGAACGCGGCGGCGGCAATGCCCAGCATCATCAGAATGTCCATCATCTTGATGCCGTCAAAGGCGCCACCCATGAATAGCGAGGCCAGCAAACCACCGGCAGCCAGGCCAGCCAGGGGGCCGAGCCACTTGTTGCCGCCAGTTGGCGCGGCGGCAGACGCGGCAGCCGGCGCCTTGGGCGTGGCTTGCTGGGAAACGCTTTCGCGCTGCTTGCCGAAGCTCTTGCTGCCACCCAGGCGCTTGGCGTTGGCCTCGCCGAGCACCAAGCCAAAACTGAAAATCGTTACCAGAAACAGGGTGAGAAATTTTTTCATAACATCCTCCATGGTTTATCTCGCAGGAAGGCATTCTAGCCGGAAACCATGGCAAAGCAAGGAAATTGCGCTTGAGCAACCGGCCGGCTTCGTGTTATTAAAGCCATCCTAATGTTAAAGCCATCCTAATGGACTCCAATATTCATAAAAAAGTTCTCAAGCGCCTGTTGCTCGGCTGGCTGGGTTTTTCCCTGCTTATCGGCGGCGTGGTGTTCTTCTGGGAGATGGAGAAGGTTGACGATCATGTGCTGGCGCTGGCCACGCAGGAGGCGGGCACTTTCACCAGCGAGACCCTGGGGCATTTCAACCGCATCGATGAAGCGCACCCTGAAGTGCTGCAACAGATCAGGGCCACGGCGGACGAGTTCCTGAAAGATCATTTCACCGTAATCGAGCTTTACAATCGCGACAAGAAGCAGTTTCTCGAAGTCGTCGATCCCGGCATGGAATCCCTGGAAAAAGAGTTGAAGAAATACGTGCACAGATTTCCTCTCGAAGATTCAGTGCAGTACCAAAAATTTTACATCAACTCCAGAATTTACATGCAGGTGCTGTTGCCTCTACAGGACGATGGAGGTCATCTGGCTGGGTATTTCGAGGGCGTGTACGAGGTGGACGACGCGACTTTCCGCAATATCCAGCATGACGTGATCCGCACCCTGATGCTGGTGGTGGTAGTGATTTTCGCCACCTCGGTGATGCTCTACCCCATCATCATTTCGCTCAACCGCGGGCTGGTCAAGCTTTCGGGCGATCTGCTCAAGGGCAATATCGAACTGATGGAGGTGCTGGGCAGTGCCATCGCCAAGCGCGACTCCGATACCAATATCCACAATTACCGTGTCACCATTTACGCCATTCGCCTCGCGGAAGCAATGGGTCGCAGCAGCGCCGAGGTGCGCGGGCTGATATCCGGTGCTTTCCTGCATGATGTGGGCAAGATCGGTATCAGCGACAACATCCTCCTCAAGCCGGGGCGCCTGAGCGAGGAAGAGTTTGCCGTGATGCGCACCCACGTCCTGCTGGGGGTGGACATTATTGCCAAATCAAACTGGCTGGGAAACGCGCGCGACGTGGTTGAATTCCACCACGAGAAGTTCGACGGCAGCGGCTATATGCGCGGGCTGAAGGGCGAGGAGATTCCGCTCAACGCGCGCATCTTCGCCATCGTGGACGTGTTCGACGCGCTGACTTCCCGACGTCCTTACAAGGAACCTTACAGTTTCGACGAGGCGATGACAATTTTGCGTCGCGACAGCGGCAGCCACTTCGACCCCGCTATCATGGCGCATTTCGAAACCCTGGCGCACGACCTGCATCAACTAATCAGCCATGCCTCGGATCGCGAGGTCGAGCTGGCGTTGGACCATCTGCTGCAGAAGCATTTTTTCAGCCGCTAGAATTTATGCAGAAAACAGGGTTCACAGGGTTTTGACGAAAACCTTGGACCGGCGCTGGTAGTTATATAAACCCTGCTTTGCCCTGGGCAGCGCCTCCACGCCGGCTTCGATGAAGCCGCGTTCGACGAACCAGTGGGCGGTGCGCGTGGTGAGCACGAATAACTGGCGGAAGCCTTTTTCCAGGGCTTGAATCTGCATGTATTCGAGCAGCGCTTCGCCCCGTCCGGCGCCGCGGTAATCCTTGTTCACCGCCATGCAGGCCAGTTCGGCGGACCGTTCCTCGGGAAAAGGGTAGAGCGCGGCGCAGCCGATGATCAGGCCGTCGTATTCCAGCACGGTAAAGCGCTCGATTTCCATTTCCAGCAGTTCGCGCGAGCGCCGCACCAGCGTGCCTTCCGTTTCCAGTGGTTCGATCAGGGACAGCAGGCCTCCCACGTCGTCGATGGTGGCGGGGCGCAGGGTTTCCAGCGTGTCCTCGGCCAGCATGGTGCCGATGCCCTCGTGGGTAAAGAGTTCCTGCAGCAGGGCGCCGTCCACGTGGCGGCTGATCAGATGCACGCGCGCCACCCCGTTGCGGCAGGCGCGAATGGCGCAGGGCAGAAAATAGTCGATGTCTTCGGGCAAGCCATGAGGTCGTGACAACATGGCTTCCGCATCCTGGGTGGTGAGGCTGTGCAGCAATTCGCCGCTTTCATCAGCAACACCCGCGGTATTCATGAGAAACACCAGCTTGTCGGCATCAAGGTCGATGGCGGCGCGGGTGGCGACGTCTTCCAGCGACAGGTTGAAGATTTCCCCGGTGGGAGAATAGCCCAGCGGCGAGAGCAGCACCATGTCGCCCTGGTCGAGGCGTCGCTTGACGCCCTCCACGTCGATCTTGCGTACTTCGCCAGTGTGCTGCAGATCCACGCCGTTACGCACGCCCATGGGTTTGGCAGTGACGAAATTGCCGCTCGCCACGCGGATGTCGGCGCCGGCCATGGGGGAATTGGCCAGGCCCATGGATAGCAGGGCTTCGATTTCCACGCGCACCGTGCCGGAGGCTTCCTTGACGCACTTCAGGGCATCGTCATCGGTGACGCGCAGGCCGTTGACGTAGCGGATCGAGGCGCCGCGTTCGGTTAGTTCCTCCTCGATCTGCGGCCGCGCACCATGCACCAGCACCAGGCGCACGCCCAGGCTGTTGAGCAGATTGAGGTCGTGCGCCAGGGTGACGAGCTGATTTTCGCTCACCACTTCGCCGCCGAAAGCGACGACGAAAGTCTTGCCGCGGAACTTGTGGATATAAGGCGTGGCGGTGCGAAACCACTGCACGAACACGTCGACGAATATTTCAGGTTTGACGAAATCCGCTTTGAGCTTGCTGGGCATGATGGCTGGGTATGATTTTGTTTTGATTTATGAATTGTAAGGGGATTTAGGGGGATCGCAAACTTTGCGCGATTTAA
>JAUYFW010000333.1 GCA_030690835.1 Sulfurimicrobium sp.
TGAAACGGGCAGGATCGGCGTGTGCTGCGCCACTTCCGGCCCGGGTGCCACCAATCTCATCACCGGCGTGGCCTGCGCTTATGAAAACGAAATCCCGATGCTGGTCATCACCGGCCAGCCATCGCTGCATTTGCTGGGTCGGGGAGCATTGCAGGAATCATCCGGCGCGGGCTTCGACACGGTCGCCATGTTTCGTCTCTGCACACGCTACAGCGCGCTGATATCCCATCCCGACCAGATGGAAACGCAACTGGTCAGCGCGTTACTGAGCGCCTACCAGCCGACCCCCGGCCCGGTTCATCTCAGCATTCCGATGGACGTGCATCGCTCAATGTTAAAACACGGGCCGTCCTACAATCTGGCGCATCTGCTTAAGCCGCTGTCTGCTGTTGATGACGCGGCGGTGCGGGAATTACAGACGCAACTGGCGCAGGCGCAGCGGGTGGTGGTACTGATCGGCAGCGGCTGCGGGGAGGCCATAGATCTGGTCATAGAGTTGGTGGAGAGGATGGGCGGGGTCTTCGTCGTCACACCCGACGCCAAGGGATTTATCAGCCCGCGCCACCCTTTGTACCGTGGCGTGTTCGGCTTCGCCGGCCACCGGTCCGCCGTTGCGGCGATGGAGGATAAGAGTGTGGACCTGATTCTGGTAGTCGGCTCCAATCTGAGTGAATGGACCAGCAATGGCTGGAGCGAAGCAGTGTTGAACAACCGGCTGGTGCATATCGATCCCTGCGAGGCCCACTTGGCGCGCTCGCCGATGGCACGGCTGCATGTGCGCGGTGGTATCCGCCCGGTGTTCGAGCGGCTGTTGCGAACGCTGCGCAGGGATGGTACGAAAGAGATTTCCGTTGGCGAGAAGCTAAGATTCAAAAAAATCTCGGTTGACGATCCATTCAAGTCTGCGTCCGTCGATGCGCCGATCAAGCCCCAGTATTTGATGCGCGAACTCGGCTGGCGCAGTCCGCCCGATACGCGTTTCCTGATCGATACCGGCAACAGCACGATCTGGGCGATCCATCTTCTGGGCATGCATGACCACCACCCCAGCGTTGGTGGCTGGATGCGCGTCACGATGAATTTCGCCCCGATGGGCTGGGCCATCGGCGGCGCGGTCGGCACCGCACTGGCCAACCGCGCGGTGCCGGTGGTCTGCATCACCGGCGACGGTAGCCTGCTGATGAATGGCCAGGAAATGACCGTGGCGCTGACCGAGAAGCTCACCATATTATTCGTGATACTCAACGACGCGGCACTGGGCATGGTAAAGCACGGCCAGCGCCTGGCCGGTGCGGAGCAGATCGGCTTCGAGCTGCCGACGGTAGATTTCCGGCTGCTGGCCGAATCCATGGGCATCCCGGGTCATGTGATCCGCACCGCCGAGGATTTCGAAAGTCTCGACCTGGACGCTATTCTGCGCCATCCCGGCCCGACCTTGCTCGACGTGCGCGTTGACAGGGAGGAAGCCCCGCCCATGGAACTGCGGCTCAGAATGCTGGGTCGGTGAGATGAGCGAGGAATTCATCCACACCCGCATCTGGCAGGAAGAAGCCGAACCCGACAACGCATTCGCGGCGGCGTCCTGTTATTGCCATGGCTATGATGTTTACGGCGATCTGCTGGCTCATGCAAGCTGGATCGAATACCTGTTCCTGCTGTTTCGCGGCGAGGCGCCGTCAGCTCAGCAGGCCAGACTGCTGGAGGGCTTGGCCATGGCGCTGGCGAATCCGGGGCCGCGCGATGCGGCGGTCCATGCCGCGATGTGCGGCGGAGTGGGCGGCTCCACCTCGGCATCCTGTTTGATGGCGGCACTGGCGGTAGGCGCGGGCGCATCCGGCGGCGCGCGGGAAGTGTTCATTGCGATGGAAGACTGGCTGGCACGCGGCACTGATTTGACTCAGTGGCAAACGGGTCTGGCAGCAAAGCCGGAGGATGATCCGGCGGATGTCTGGCCCGCGCCCGGCCATCCGGCCGGATTCGATCCGCACGGTGTGCGTTGCACCGGGCCGGTGCTGCAAACGCTGGCGCACCTCGCCGGCCAAGGTTGCGGATCGTCTCTGGCCTGGCTGCAAGCTAATCGGTCGTCGCTGGAATCCGCCGCCGGACTGCCGCTGGCGATGTCCGGCGTGGCTGCGGCGGCCTTGCTTGATCTCGGCTTCACGCCGGCGCAGGGAGAAATGCTGCATTTGTTGCTGCGGCTGCCGGGCGCTGCGGTACATGCGCTGGAACAGAAGGATTACGGCTACAAGAATTTCCCATTTTTCCAGGTCGAACTGGAAAACGACCCCGGCCCCGCTGCCAGGGCAGGCTTGAAAACGGAAGACAGGGCATGAAGGGGCCGCAATTGCTGGAACAACAGGTCGGGCGGCTCGTCACCAGTGCCGGCGCATTTTTCCCGGGCGAACGCGCGGTGTTCCGCGGCCATGACCTGCACGCATCGCTCAAGGACCTGGACTGGCTGGAACTTTATTTGTTCGGCATCACCGGCCGCCGCTACACGCCGCAGCAGATGAGAGTGATGCAAGTCCTCTGGTGCTCTACCAGCTATCCCGATGCACGGCTATGGAACAACCGCGTGGCGGCCTTGGCAGGTACGGCGCGCAGCACCGGCACTCTCGGTATTGCCGCCGCGCTGGCCGTTTCCGAGGCGCAGATATACGGACGCGGCGTGGATCTGCGCGCCATCGAATTCCTGATCCGCGCCAGAATTCAAGTGGATGCTGGCGCAGACCTGAAGGAACTGGTGCGCGCAGAACTCAAGCGGCGGCGGGGCATCGCCGGCTACGGCCGGCCTATTGTTCGAAACGATGAACGGATTGCCCCTGTCATGGCGATCGTGCGTGAACAAGGTCTGGAGAATGGGCCGCATTTCAAGCTTGCGTTCGAGGTAGAAAAAATTCTGCTCGCCGGACGCTGGCGCTTGCACATGAACTATGCCGCACTGACTGCGGCGCTGGCGGCCGATGTAGGCATGTCGCCGCGCGAGTATTATTTTTCCAGCATGATTGCCTTTCTCGCCGGCATGCCGCCATGCTACCTGGAGGCAGTGGAAAAACCCGAAGGCCTGTTATTTCCGCTGCCCTGCCGGGTTATGCTTTACGAAGGCGTTGCCCGCCGCCAGTGGCGGCGGTAATGGGATTGCCAGGGGCGTTGTCATGAACCCAGATTATCCATTAGGGCCAAAACACCGCTGTAGGAGCGGCGCCCTCGCCGCGATTCGCGCCGGGGGCGGCGCTCCTACATGCGCGTGCATTCCAATGGATAATCCGGGATGAATAGAGCGATTGCGCGGGCAGTGGCCGCGGCGCTGGCCCTCGCGTGGGCCGGCGCCTGCGCCGGTCAGGGGGATGAGGAAGAGGATCTGGCGCTGGCCTACGGCGACAAATCCTTCGTCACCATCGCCAGCGGTGTCCGGCAACCCGTCGCGCGGGCGCCGTCGGTCGCCACCGTGATCACCGCTGAGGAGATCGAGGCCATCGGCGCGGCCGATCTGGACGAAGTGCTGGAAACCGTGCCGGGCCTGCACGTATCGCGTTCCCCTTTAGGCTACAACCCGATCTACACCATGCGCGGCATCCACACCCAGTACAACCCCCAGGTGCTGATGCTGGTGAACGGCATTCCGATCACCAGCGTGTTTTTCGGCAACCGTTCCCAAATCTGGGGCGGCATGCCGGTGGGGAACATCGCGCGCATCGAGGTGATACGCGGCCCCGGTTCCGCGCTCTACGGCGCGGACGCTTTTTCCGGGGTGATCAACATCATCACCAGGACCGCCGCCGATATCAACGGCACCGAAGTCGGTGTGCGCGCCGGCTCGTTCAATAGCCGCGACGCCTGGGTGCAGCATGGCGGCACCTGGGGCGGGTTCGACGTTGCCGCCTACCTGCGGGTGGGCGCCACCGATGGCCAGCGGCAAATCATAGGCGCGGACGCGCTGTCCGGCACGCCGTTTCCTTCGCTCGCGCCGGGACCGGTCAATCTCGGTGGCGACGCCATCGATGCCCGCCTCGACCTGGCGCGCGACAAATGGCGTCTGCGCGCCGGCTACCAGCAGCGCAACAATGCCGGCACCGGCCCCGGGGTGGCTTCGGCGCTGGATCCCACGGGCAGAAATTTCGGCGAGCGCATCTCCACCGACCTCACCTGGCAGGACACGAACTTCGCCCCCGACTTGGATGTGACCGCCCAGGCCAGCTATCTGCACATCACCGAGCAATCCGATCTGACGCTTTACCCGCCCGGCTTCCCCGGCTTCCCAGACGGCGTGATCGGCAATCCCTACCAGTGGGAGCGCCACTTGCGCCTCAACCTGTCGGCCTTTTATACCGGGTTGCAGAGCCACAAGCTGCGCTTCGGAGCCGGCACTCAGAATGATGACCTGTACCGCACGCGGGAATCCAGAAATTACACTTTAGTGGCGATTCCCGGCGGTTTCTTTCCGGCGCCGCTCGGATCGGTGGTGGACGTGAGCGACAGCGCGCCTTTCCTGCGCCCGCACAACCGCCGTGTGAACCATGTTTACGTGCAGGACGAATGGGCATTCGCCCGGGACTGGTACCTCACCGCCGGGGTGCGTCACGACCAGTATTCCGATTTCGGCGGCACCACCAACCCGCGCCTTGCCCTGGTATGGGAAACCGCATACAACCTCACCAGCAAGCTGCTCTACGGCCGAGCCTTCCGTCCGCCGTCATTCGCGGAACTCTACAATATCAACAATCCGGTGGCGCTGGGCAACCCCAACCTCAAGCCGGAAACCATCGAATCCGTGGAACTGGCTTTCGCCTGGCAGCCCACCGGTAATTTACAGGCCAACCTGAACCTGTTCCGCTACCAGATGAAGGATATCCTGCGTTTCGTGCAGAACCCGGATGCCAGTTTTACCGCGCAGAATGCCGGGCAGCAGCGCGGCCAGGGCCTGGAAGTCGAACTGGTCTGGGAAGCAAGC
>JAUYFW010000286.1 GCA_030690835.1 Sulfurimicrobium sp.
GAGGAGGCGGTGCAGGCCCATGCGGCCATTGCCGAAGTGGCGGTGGTGGGGGTCGCCGATCAACTCAAAGGGCAGGTGCCGATGGCCTTTGCGGTGGTCAAGGACAATGCGCTGGTGGCCACCGCGGCAGGCTGCGAGAAGCTGGAAAAGGAAATCATGGCGACGGTCGACAGCCTGCTCGGCGCCATCGCCCGTCCGGCGCGCGTGCTGTTTATCCCCGGCCTGCCCAAAACGCGTTCCGGCAAAATGCTGCGCCGCTCGATTCAGGCGCTGGCCGAAGGCCGCGATCCGGGCGACCTGACCACCATCGACGATCCCGGCACCCTGGAGCAGATCCGGCAGGCGCTGGCCGGCGGGTGATTTGTGATTTTCAGCAGCGTGCGACAAGCGCCGTTTTCGATTACAATGCGCTTCCTTCAGGCGCGTAGCTCAGCTGGTTAGAGCACCACCTTGACATGGTGGGGGTCGTTGGTTCGAGTCCAATCGCGCCTACCAGATTTCCGCAATAAATCGGGTAGTTCATGTCACAAAAAGCCACCGCGAGGTGGCTTTTTCGTTTTCCAAAGAGGGGGAGTGAACCAATGACTAAGACGACTGTTTCGAGACGAAATCGAAATCGTCTTGTGGAGAGGAAGGCGGCTGGGGAGCTGGTTCGATCGGCATGGGAGTAGCCAAAGGTGTGGCCGGAATACCTCCCCCATTGGTGGATGTCCTGGCGGAAAGATTTAAGCCGTGGCTGCGTCGCAACTGTATGCGATTGTAGACTTGGAGCGTCAAACCGCCTATCGCACCGCCAGCCAATACCGCCAACAATAATTCGGCAAAATCGAGTGAAGCCGGCTTGGCCGCAAGTTTCTCGGCTTGCCTTTCCACCTCGATTTTATTGATGCGACTCTCAAAACCATTGAAATGCTTCTTTAGTGCATTGAGAGTATCTTCCAACTGAGTGATTTTCTCGGAAGTCGTGTTCTGAGCATTCGTTTGCTCCATCAGCATGGCAGTCAGGCGCTCCGCTTCGGCCAGCAATTCGATTGCGCTAAGCCGTGCCGACGCCCCTACCACCAGGATATCCCGGTGGGGTTTCGCCGCTGTTGCCGCCGGCTTCTTTGCCGTGGGTGGTTGCGACGACGGGATATCAGGCTTGGAAGCGCCCCGATCGGTCGAAGCGACCTTGGACTCCTTGTGGTAAGCCCCTTGGTAAGCCCCTTGGTACGCCCCCTGGCGCCGTACCGGCAACCCAGGCGGGATTTGCAACTCGGCTCCGGCAACGATCAGATCCTCGCCCTGCTTAAGGTTCGGATTAGCCTGTGCCATCATGCGCATGAACTTTTCGCGCGCTTTGGGTTGCAACGGATAGTTTTGCCGTGCAAGTGCGTTTAGGGTGACATCGCTCTCAATACGCAAGAACTTGTCTGTTGGAGCGACAGGCAAAGTCGATTTCGGCCTCGGGGCCGGCGTCTCCAGGCTGCTTTGCGATTTTACAGGCGCCAGGACTGGCGGCATGATCGGCAAAGCAGGCGAAGTAATCCTGGAAGGCTCAGACACCAATAGCAGGTAGTCTCTTGACAATTCGAATCCGCAACCTACTGTCACGCCGAATTCGATGACTGGCTCGCGCACGGGTTCGGATGTGGTGACAATCAACTTGGCACGACCGCGTTCGCCAAGTATTTGAATTTGTGCGTTGCGCAACACGAAGGCGCTTTCGATCTCGGCCATCGGGTGGCGGACCCTAAAGCACTCGCCAGAGGGGATTCCGTCGTCGCTTCCTAGCAGCGAAATTTCGATAAACAGCGGTTGGCCGAGGATTGCCTGCCCCGACACATTACCAAGTCCCAAAGCAAACACACTCCCCGTCATAATCAGCGACAGGACTAGGCTTACCATTTTTCCCAGCAAACATCTCATCATGCTTATCCAAGCAATGTTGACATCATAATAGCAGAAGGTGTTCTGGTTAGAGGCTCCCGTTGATTGGACTCGCCCCAGCTATCCGTAGCCAGGAACACCTCTTTGCCCATGAACTTTTCCTTCTATTGGCACTCGTATGCAGGGAGTGCTAAAATTAGCCCAAAGGAGGATTATTTATGAGCAATGCTTTATCAATTCGCCACCTTTCCCTGCCGACCACCGCAGGCAGCATTGAGACCTACATTCAGGCAGCGAACCGCATGCCGATGCTCTCGGTAGCGGAGGAAATGGATTTGGCTCGCCGCTTCCATAGTGAGAATGACATTGAAGCAGCGCGTCAGTTGGTGTTGTCC
>JAUYFW010000008.1 GCA_030690835.1 Sulfurimicrobium sp.
CGTCTCCAGTTGCTTCGCCCGTTCCTTGAGATCCTGCCAGCGCGGGTTGCCGGGGCTGCGCTTGAAGCCGAACACGATGATATTGCTCAAGCGCGCCGTGGTCATGCACACAACCAGGCCGTTGAAGCTGGCCTCGATGCGCTTGAGATAGACATCGAACAGCTTGTCGCTGCTCCACAGGTTCACCACCAGCACGCCGTCATGCGCCAGCGCTGCCGCGCAATCGTCGTAAAAACTCTGGCTCGCCAGCGCCTCCACCAGGCTGCGGTCATCGTAGCCGTCGACCATCAGCACATCGTAGCCGGCCGATTGAGCGCGCACATAATCCACGCCATCGGCAATTTCCACCTGAAAGCGCGCATCCGCTTCGGGCAGGAAAAAATGGCTGCGCGCTGCCGCCGCCACCTGGGGGCTGATTTCAACCACGTGCGTCCTGACCGACGGCAGCTTGTGGTAAACAAATTTCGCCACCGAGCCCCCGCCCAAACCGACCATCAGGATATTCGCTGGAACGTCACGAAACAGCAGAAACCCCATCATGGCGCGGGTATAAGCCAGTTCCAGCTCGTGCGGCGCGTTGATGCGCATCGCGCTTTGCACCGTGACGCCGCCCAGATGCAGGTAACGCACGCCATCCCGCTCGCTCACGTCGACCGCGCCCGGCCCGTCCGCCCCCTTGCGGGCACGCCATTTACTTAAAAATCCCATGCTAAAATGACTGACTCTTTATCTTTTAGAACCGTCCGGATCATAACATGCGCGTATCCCAATTTTTTCTCTCCACCCTCAAGGAAGCACCGACCGAAGCCGAACTGGTCAGCCACAAACTCATGCTGCGCGCTGGCCTGATCAAGCGCCTGGGCAGCGGCCTTTACAGTTGGATGCCACTGGGCCTGAAAGTGCTGCGCAAGGTGGAAAACATCGTGCGCGATGAAATGGACAAGAGCGGCGCCATCGAGCTGCTGATGCCCGCCGTGATTCCCGCCGAACTGTGGCAGGAGACCGGGCGCTGGGACGTGTTCGGGCCGCAGATGCTGAAGATCAAGGACCGCCACGAGCGCGAGTTCTGTTTCGGCCCCACCCACGAGGAAGTCATCACCGATGTGGCGCGGCGCGAGATCAAGAGCTACCGCCAGTTGCCGATCAATTTCTACCAGATCCAGACCAAGTTCCGCGACGAAATCCGCCCGCGCTTCGGCGTGATGCGCGCACGCGAGTTCGTGATGAAAGACTCCTACTCGTTCCACGCCGACCGCGCATCGCTGGAACAGACTTATGAAGTGATGTACCAGACCTACTCGCGTATTTTCACCCGCCTGGGGTTGAAATTCCGCGCCGTGGCGGCGGATACCGGCGCCATCGGCGGCTCCGGCTCGCACGAGTTTCATGTGCTGGCGGATTCGGGCGAGGATGCTATCGCCTTCTGCCCCAACTCCGATTATGCCGCCAATGTGGAACTGGCCGAGGCAGTCTCCCCGGCCGCACCGCGTCCCGCACCCACCCAGCCCATGCAGAAAATCGCCACGCCGGGCAAGCACAGCATCGAACAAGTATGCGATTTCCTCAAAGTACCGGCAGAAAAAACCGTCAAGACACTGCTGGTGGAAGGCCGCGATGGCGGCGTGGTGGCGCTGCTGCTGCGCGGCGACCATGAGCTGAACGAAGCCAAGGCGGGCAAACTGCTCCAACTCCCCGAGGCTGTGCGCTTCGCCAGCGACACGCAGATTCTCGCTGCCGCCGGCTGCAAGGCCGGCTCGCTGGGCCCGGTTGGACTCAACATCCCGGTCATCGCCGACCGCTCCGTGGCAAACATGGCCGATTTCGTCTGCGGCGCCAACGAGGACGGCTATCACCTCATCGGCGTGAATTTCGGCCGCGACCTGCCCGAACTAAAAGAAGTGGTGGACATCCGCAACGCGGTGGAAGGCGACCCCAGCCCGGACGGCAAGGGCTCCCTGGAACTGTGCCGCGGCATCGAAGTCGGCCACATCTTCCAGCTCGGCAACAAATATTCCTCGGCCATGAACGCCACCTTTCTCGACGAGTCCGGCAAGGATCGCGTCATGGAAATGGGCTGCTACGGCATCGGCGTATCGCGCATCGTGGCCGCCGCCATCGAGCAGAATAACGACGCGCGCGGCATCATCTGGCCCCATTCCATCGCCCCCTTCGAACTGGCCATCGTGCCCATTGGCATGGGACGCAGCGAACTGGTGAAGGAAACCGTGGAAAAACTCTATGCCGAACTCAAGGCGGCCGGCATCGAAGTGCTGCTGGACGACCGCGACGAGCGCCCCGGCGTGATGTTCGCCGACATGGAACTGATCGGCATCCCGCACCGCATCGTGGTGGGCGAGCGCGGGCTGAAGGAAGGCAACCTGGAATACCAGGGGCGGCGCGACGAAAAAGCGCAGGCCATCGCCTTGAATTCGGTGCTGGAATTCGTAAAATCAAAGCTATGCGGCGACTGATAGTCTTATTACTGCTACTTCTGCCAGCGGCAACTCACGCCGGGGCGCAGATGTACGAACCGCTCTCCGCCAGCGTGCGGGCCTCGCTGTACAAGTCCGTGAGCGACAGCGTACCGCCGCGCCCGTCCTTCGCCTCTCCCGTGGAAGGGGCGAACTGGCTTGATGAAATGTCCCGCCGCATGGAAAAACGCATCCCGGATCGCGCCACGCGCCTGGATTTTCTCAAAACGGTGCATTATGAAGCCTCGCGCGCCGGCCTCGATCCCCAACTGGTACTCGGCCTGATCCAGGTCGAAAGCGGTTTCAAAAAATACGCCGTTTCCAGCGCCGGGGCGCGCGGTTTCATGCAGATCATGCCGTTCTGGGTCCAGTTGATCGGGACCAGGGAAAACAATCTGTTTCACCTGCGCACCAATCTGCGCTATGGTTGCACTATCCTGCGTCACTATCTGGATATCGAAAAAGGCGACCTCTACCGCGCCCTGGGCCGTTACAACGGCAGCCTCGGCCGCCCCGAATATCCCACCCTGGTGGTCGGAGCGTGGCGCAACGGCTGGTCTTATCCCGACCGAACCAGAAGCGCTTCCAGCCTGAGCAGTCAACCCGCATCCTGACCAAGGAGCACCGATCATGCAGAAATTCCATCTGGCGTGGGACGATAGCCGCCACACCCTGGGCATCGCCTCCATAGACAGCCAGCATCGCGGACTGATGGACATGATCAACGCGCTGGCGGAAGCCGTGGCGCACGATTGCGACTGTGAACAGGCACGCCGGCATATGGCAAACATCATCTGCGACTGTAAACAGGCACGCCGGCATATGGCAAACATCATCCGCTTCACCGAGGAGCATTTCGCCCACGAAGAAGACTTGATGCGCCGGCACGATTTCCCCAACCGGGAAAAACACGCGGCCGAACACAAGGAAGTGCTGCGCCAGGCCGTTACCATGATGGAAGCGATCAAACCGGACGACATCGGCCGCGCCGTGCTGGTCACCGCCTTCCTCACCGACTGTGCGGAGAATCACATCCTGCGCGAAGACAAGGCACTCGCCCTGTATCTGCTGGGAAAAGGCCTGAGCTGAGCCCCCCGGATTAATGTCCTTCCGTTCCCGATCAAACACTCCAGCGTCATCACAATGCAACAAACCTCGGATAGAGTCTCATGCATTCGCTAGTCTTTTTCCAGGAGAGTCATCATGGCCACGAC
>JAUYFW010000289.1 GCA_030690835.1 Sulfurimicrobium sp.
TAGGCGACAAGTGAAATGTGAAACCACTTGGGCTACGCCCTTGCTGTGAAGCGTGAAATGCAAGAGCAGACATCAGTGGTTGTTTTTACATTTCACGCTTCACAAACAAAGCGTAGCGAGTGACTTCACGCTTCACAAAACCGTTTCACGTTAAATCGCCGCCTCATCCGTTTCACCCGTCCTGATCCGGACCACCTTCTCCACCGATGTCACGAAAATCTTGCCATCGCCGATCTTGCCGGTGCGCGCGGCATTGACGATCGCTTCAAGCGCCGCATCCACCTGCGCGGTGTTAATGACCAGTTCGATTTTCACCTTGGGCAGAAAATCCACCACGTATTCCGCGCCGCGATAAAGTTCGGTGTGCCCCTTCTGGCGCCCGAATCCCTTGACCTCGGTCACGGTCAGGCCGGTTACGCCGATTTCCGACAAGGCCTCGCGCACTTCGTCGAGCTTGAAGGGCTTGATGATGGCTTCGATCTTTTTCATATTGAATCTCCTATTCTGTCCACGGACGGTATTTTGAAGTAATGGGGTAACGCCGGTCCTTGCCGAAGCCGCGCGGCGTAATGCGTACACCGACCGGCGACTGACGGCGCTTGTATTCGCTGAGGTCGATCAGTTTCACCACGCGCCGCACGTCGCGCTCCGCAAATCCCAGCGCGATGATGTCGTGCGGACACATGTCGTGCTCGACATAGGCCTCCATGATGGCATCCAGCACCTCGTAGGGGGGCAGATTGTCCTGGTCGGTCTGATCCTGGCGCAACTCGGCCGAGGGCGCCCGCGTGATGACGCGTTGCGGAATAGCGCAACCGAGGTCATTGCGATAGCGCGCAAGACGATAAACCAGGGTCTTCGGCACGTCCTTGAGTACCGCGAAGCCGCCCGCCATGTCGCCGTAGAGCGTGGCATAGCCCACCGCCATCTCGCTCTTGTTGCCGGTGGTAATCACGATCGAGCCGTATTTGTTGGACAGCGCCATCAGCAGCGTGCCACGGATGCGCGCCTGAATGTTTTCCTCGGTCGTATCAAATGGCAGTGCGTCAAATTCGTCGGCCAGGGTATCGAGAAAAGCATCGAACACCGGCTTGATGGACATCTCGCTGTAACGCACGCCCAGAGTCGAAGCCATGATTTCAGCATCCTGCAGGCTGATATCCGCGGTGAACTGGGACGGCATCATCACCGCCCGCACCTTGTCCGCCCCCAGGGCATCGACGGCAATAGCCAGCACCAACGCGGAATCGATCCCTCCGGACAAGCCCAGCAGCACGCCCGGAAAGCCGTTCTTCTCCACATAGTCCTTCACCCCGAGGCACAGGGCGCGGTAGACGCTTTCCTCCAGCGAATACTCCGGGGTGATTTCTCCTGCCCGCGGGCAAGCGTTTACCAGTTCCACCACCCGTAGCGACTCCTCGAACGCCGGCATCTGTTGCACCAGGTTGCCCTTGCCATCCATGACGAACGACGCGCCGTCGAACACCAGTTCGTCCTGACCGCCGACCAGGTTGGCATAAAACACCGCAACGCCGCATTCCCCGATGCGCTCGCGCACTGCCTCGTAACGCGATACCTGCTTGTTCATGTGGTAGGGCGAGGCATTGAGCACCAGCAGCACTTCAGCCCCCGCGCCGAAAGCGCATGTCGCCGCGCCCTCTTCCCAGATATCGGCGCAGATATTGATGCCGAATTTAACCCCACCCAACTCGAATACGCACGCCTCGGTGCCGGGTGAAAAATAGCGCACTTCATCGAATACGGAATGATTCGGGAGTTTCTGCTTGTGGTAAGTGGCCGCGACCCTGCCGCCCTGCAACACCGAAGCCGCGTTGTAACGCTTGCCGTCGTCCAGGTGGGGATGACCCACCACCACGGCAACCCCCTCGATCTGCCGCGCCAGCGCATACAGAGCGCGGTCGCAGGCGACATAAAATCCGTCCCGCAACAACAGGTCCTCGGGCGGATAACCGGTCAGGGATAATTCCGGCGTCAGCACCACTTCGGCGCCCATGGCTTTGGCACGATTGACATAGTCGAGAATCTTGGCGGCATTACCATCGAGATCACCGACCACGCAGTTAATTTGGGCTATGGCAATTTTCATATTTTGATTCGATCAACGAAGGCTGATTATACCGTCACCCCAGACACGCTGTTAGCTCCAAATCAATCGCTGGCAATCTCTTCCAAGGCTCTGGAGCGCCAATTGAGCACCGCGGTGTGCATCAGCATCTTGCTCGCCAGTTGCGGATATTCGGCGCGGATCACATCGGCGGCGAACTGCGACAGAAAACGCGATTTCAGCTCAGCGCGGGCGCGATCCACGCCAATCTCGGCGTAGGGAACGGAGGCCAGCAGCAGAAAGCCGTCGTCCGGAGTGCGTCCGGCGCGCATGTTGGCCTCGATGATACCCGCCGCCTTGCGTATCGGGTCGGCCAGGTCGGGGCTGTAGGGGCCGATGATGAGCGCAATATTGGGCGTGTGCATGAAATCGAAACCGCGCCCCAGGCAGATCATCCACTCGCGATGCTCGATATCCAGCGCACGCGCGGTCTGCCTCACTTCGGCGACATGGGCCATGTTGCCGAGAATGAGCGGCAGCAGATCCTGGCGCACCTGATTCGGCATATCGGGAAACAGCGCCTCAAGGCGCAGCCCCAGGGTGTCGGCGTCCTGTGGGCCCAGTGTCGCCATATCCAGAATGCCTCCCTGGTCGCCGTGCAGGATGAGTGAATCGTCGTCGGTTTCGAAGCCGCACACGATGGGGTAGACGGTGCCATGACCGCTGCCGAAGACGTGCTCGACCTGGCGCTTGATGGCGTAGGTGTGAGCGATGGCGGCCTCGGTGTCATAGCAGAACCCGGCGCAGCCACGATGCTTGTCGCCCTTGGAAAAATGGTAGGTAATCAACATCAGCACGCGGTGACCCCGCGACACCACTTCATGCACGTGACTGGACAGCACCTCGCCGAGATGCGGCCAGCCCAGGTTGAACATGCCACCCAGGTTGCGGATCGGCGTCAGAATCCCGGCCGGGGTATTGGTGGCGATGGGGATGTTGATGCGCCCGTCCATGCACTTGAGCACCACGATGTCGGTGGGATGCTCGGCCAGATAGCGCTTGCGCGCGAGAAAGGACTCCGGACTGCAAAAGGACGCCGTGTGCCGGCGCGCCAGATCGTGCAGCCATTCGATACGCTCATGAATGGTCTTGGTGTGGATGTCCATTACATGTTTTCCTGTCGATAACGGGGAAAACACCTCAAGCGGCGCGCCCCCTCACGCGACGAGTCTCTTCCCCTCCCCGCCGCATGAGTAATGAAACTACAAAACCCCGTTGTGGAACACCAGGCTCGGCAGCGCCGTGAGCCCTTCGCCTTCGATATGAATCCGGGTAATGCCCGAATTGCCTATCTGGATGCGGAAAATGTGATCCATCGGCATGCCCAGCACATAAGCCATGATCATGCGGATCACGCCGGCATGGGCCACCACCAGCACGTGCTCACCCTTGTACTCCTTGACCAGTACGTGCCACACCGCGCTGACGCGGGCGGCGAATTCGGTCAATGGCTCCGCACCGATCGGGTGGTGATGCAGCGGGTCGCGCCAGAATTTCAGCAGGGTATCGGGGTCGTTCTCCATCAGCTCCTGCGGCGTCTTGCCTTCCCATTCACCGAAACCCAGTTCCATCAGGCGCTTGTCCTCGCTCACTGGAATCTGCCATTTTTCCGCCAGGGCATGAGCGAAGTCGGCGCAGCGCGACAGGGGCGAAGTCGCGATGCGCTGCCACGGATGATGCTCGCCCACGGCCGCCCACATTTCTTCCCAGCCTTTTTCGCTGAGGGGGTCATTGGTCTGGCCGCGATATTTCTTGCCGCCGACGGGCTCGCCGTGGCGGATCAGGTCTATGGTTGTAATTTTCATGATTTACTTTCTATTTAAGTTAAAGGCTATGCGCCTGTCCATCGAGCCAACGTAAGTAATAACAACAACACCAGCCATAACACCAACGCACGCCACACCATGCTCACGGCGCTATCGAGATAATCCGCGTCGGCTTCATCTCCCAGTCCAAGTTCGGGACGATGCTCGATCCCATCGCGGCCGGGAATGGGGTCACCCAGTTTCACTCCCATGGCGCCGGCCCCACTGGCAAGTATGATCCCCATGCCGCGCTGCGCCCACTGTTCCGCCTGTGAACGCCAACAATACATGGCATCCTCGAAGTCGCCCACGATGGCAAAACTGATGGCGGTAATACGCAGCGGAATCCATTCCATCCAGGCGAATATCCGCGCCGCCACCATGCCGAAATCGCCGAATTCCCGTTCGTCCAGCTCGCCCCATTTCAGGCCGAGAATCTGGGACAAGCGATACAACAACGCACCGCCCGGCCCGAACAGCGCAAACCAGATTATCACCCCAAACAGGTGTTGATAGGCGCCGCGCAACATTTCTTCGATCCCCAGCTTGGCAACCTCGCCGGCAGACAAGGCGGCACTGTCGCGCCCCAGCCATTGTCCCAGTTGCCGCCGCGCTTCGTCCAGTTCCTGGCCACGCAAGGCCGAAGCGATACTGGCCGCATTGACACCCAGGTATCTGAATCCCATGACCAGGTACAGGACGGCTACGCTCCAAAGCCATCCCAGCAGGACGTTGAGCTGACTCAGAAACAGATAACCCAGTGTCGCCAGCAACGCTGGGGGCACGACCGCCAAGAGCCACGCCAGCAAGCCGTGCCAGTGTTCCCCGGCATTGAATTGGCGCTCAAGATAACGAGCATATCGGGAAAACCGGGGGAAAGCGCGGAAATGCGACGGCAGCGGCTGGAAGTAGTCGAGTAAAAGTGCGGCGAGCAATGCGAGAAAGCTCATGGGAAGTTCTTTAGAGACTCATTTCCACGGTCAGCACCCCATCCTGATACAGTTCCACCGTGGGTGGATTGAATTTCATGTGATGCGCGTCGAGATAGTCTATCAGCGCCGCATAGGCCTTTCCAGGCGCCAGCAGAAGCTGGGCCTTGACCTTCACCACCAGCGCCTGGCGTGCCGGCACGTCGCCGAGCGCCAGCGGTTCGCTTACCCTGGCCTGCGCATCCACCAGATAGCCGACCTGGGCGCTCCAGTCGCGCTTGGGGGTGGTGCGGGCATCATTCAGCAGCAAGGTTATCGGCGTCCCGGCAACGACGCCCTGCTGCTGCAACCGCCCCAGCACTTCCTGCTGTTTTTCCGGCAATTTGGAATAGTCACCCTTTTGAGTCATGTAGGCAAAATGATACGGCCCGCGTTGCGCGGTCTCGAAACTCGCCTGGTTGAATCCACCCCACCACCAGTAGGTCAGAATCAGGGGCAACACAAATGCGAGCAAAAAAGGTAACCAATGTTTCTTCATGCCATTCCGTTGAATCAAAATCAGTTCGGGAAGATACCACGAAAACGCCAACCGGCCCAGTAACGGCGCCGTGCGACCTTTAGCCAGCCAAAGCATCGAGCCATACGCGAAACAGCCGAATAGCCTTGATAGAGAGTCGGCCATCAGCGCATAATGATTTTCCCTTACGCCAAGGCATTAAACCTAAAAAATCCATTTCCCAACCGAGGCGAACACCATGAAGATCTGGAAACACGCACCTGTTGCCGCCCTTGCAGCGGCACTGCTGGCACCGCTGCCCGGCGCGGCCCTCAGCCTGGGTGAAATCAGCGTGCAATCATATCTTGGAGACCCCTTCCGGGCGACAATACCCTTGCAAACCGCACCCGGCGAAGAAGTGGACATTGCCTGCCTGAGCCTCGCGCCCCCGCCACCGGCGGAAGGAATGGTGTACCTGCGCCATGCCCAACTCTCCCTGTCCAGGCAGGGCGGCACCTGGCAACTGGTCGTCTCCGGCAGCAATGCGCTGAACGAGCCTTATGTCAGCGTGCTCATCCAGAGCGGCTGCCAGGAACAGGGGCGCCTGGTGAGGGAATATACCGTCCTGATCGATCCGGCCATCTTCACTGCGGTGCCGCAGGCCATGGAAGAAAAACCAGCCGCGGACAAACAGTCGGCCTTGCCGGCAAGCACGACAAAAGGCGCATCCCCATCCAGGGCAAGCAGCGGCCATGCCGCACGGAGCTTGGCAAGGCGCGACGCAAAACGCGGCACACCTGCCATTGCACGGAAGACGCTTGCCAGGCAAGCCGCTCCGACCAAGGATCGACTAAAAGTGGTATCAGGCGTGGGAGAAGCCCCGGCAAAGCCGGATCAGACTGAAAAGGAACGCTGGCAGCAACGGGAAAAGGAATTAACCAGGGAACTGGATGATAAAACAGCCCAGTTTCTGGCGATGCAGGCCCAATTGGCAAAGCTCGAATCCAAACTGTCCGAAATGCAACAAACCATTGCCCTGCAAAACAAGATGATGGCTTCGATGCAAAAGCCCGCTGCTCCGCCACAGCAACCAGCCCATAGCTGGAAGGACTACTGGCCTGCCGGTCCGGGCATCCTGATCGCGGGCATGATCTACTTTCTCGCCAGCCGCTCGCGTAAACGCTCGCTGGAAAACTGGCAACCAACCCTGCGCGCCCCCAGTTCCGGAAAAACCAAAAACCCTTTCTAAACGATCCTGATGTTCCGCTGGCGGCGGGCTTCAAACAGGAAAATGCCTGCCGCCACCGAGACATTGAGACTCTCCACCGTACCGAACATGGGAATACGCGCCAGTTGGTCGCAATTTTCCCGCGTCAGACGGCGCAGCCCTTCCCCTTCCGCGCCCAACACCAGCGCCAGAGGGCCGTCGAGCTTCATGCCGAACAGATCTTTTTCCGCTTCACCCGCCGCCCCCACCACCCAGATACCCAGATCCTGCAACTCGCGCAAGGTACGCGCCAGATTGGTAACAGTGATGAACGGCACGGTTTCGGCCGCACCCGAGGCCACCTTGCGTACCGTGGGATTCAGCCCAGCAGCGCGGTCCTTGGGAGCGATCACGGCGTGCGCGCCCATGGCGTCCGCCACGCGCAAACACGCACCCAGATTGTGCGGATCCTGCACGCCATCCAGCACCAGCAGTAAGGCCGGTTCGCTCAAGCCTTCCAGCACACCATCCAGGGTATGAGGCAAGGCAAGCGCAGCCGCAACCTTCGCCACCACGCCCTGATGACGGCCCTCCGGGGCCATGCCGTCGAGACGCTGGCGCGCAGTCGGTAGCACGCGCACAGCATGAGATTCGGCAAGCTGCAGCAGGTCGCGCGAACGCTGGTCGTGCCGCCCCTCGTCGAGGTGGATTTCCAGCACGCTGGCCGGATTCTGGCGCAGACGGCTGGTGACGGCATGAAAGCCGTGGATCAGAACAGACTGCGCCATCATTCCTGGCCGATTTTTGGCTTCGCCTTGCGACGCGGGGCGGCTGCGGTTTTTGGCGCCTGAGGCTTGGGCGCTTCAGATCTGGCAGACCTGGCAGCGCGAGGTTTAGCCGGCGCAGATGCCAGACGTTGCACTTCCTTCACCAGCACGAAATCGACCCGGCTGGTTTCCAGATCCACCCGCGCGACCTTTACCTGCATCCTGTCGCCGAGGCGGAAGCGCTTACCGCTGCGTTCGCCCAGCATCTGATGTTTTGCGGCATCGAAGTGGAAATACTCTTCGCCCAGTTCGGTCACATGTATCAGGCCTTCGACATAAATATCGTCCAGCGCAACGAATACGCCGAAACCGGTCACTCCGCTGATGCTGCCACTGAAGACCTCGCCCACCTTGTCCTGCATGAAGTAGCACTTGAGCCAGGACTCCACGTCCCGCGTGGCCTCGTCGGCACGGCGTTCGGTCATGGAACAATGCATACCGAGTTCATCCCACTTGCCGGGTTTGTATTTCTCGTTTTTCAGCGCCGCCTTGATGGAGCGGTGTACCAGCAGATCGGGATAACGGCGAATAGGCGAAGTGAAATGCGTGTAGTTTTCGTAAGCCAGACCGAAATGGCCCACATTGTCCGGGCTATACACCGCCTGACGCAGGGAGCGCAGCATCACCGTTTGCAGCAATTGCGCATCAGGCCGGTCCTTGATTTTTAACAGGAGTTTGGCGTAATCCTTGGCATGGGGATCGTCACCGCCCCCCAGTTCCAGGCCGAATTCACGCAAAAACTCGCGCAGATTGATCAGTTTCTCCGGCGTCGGTCCCTCGTGTATGCGGTACAAGGTGGGATGCTTGTGATCCTTAAGGAACTCGGAAGCGCACACGTTGGCCGCCAACATGCATTCCTCGATCAGGCGATGCGCGTCGTTGCGGTGTACCGGCACGATGCGCTCGATCTTGCCCTGAGCGTTGAACATCATCTGGGTTTCGATGGTCTCGAAATCGATCGCGCCACGCTTGGCGCGCGCCTTGACCAGCACGCGGTAAAGTTTTTCCAGCTCCAGGACATGCGGCAACAAGGCCTCGTTTTCCTGTGCCGCCTTGCCCTTGGGGTCGGCCAGCATTTCGGCCACGATGGTGTAGGTAAAGCGCTTGTGGGAATTCATCACCGCCGGGTAAAAGCGGTATTTCTTGACCTCGCCACTGCTGTTGATGTCCATTTCGCACACCATGCACAAGCGTTCCACGTGAGGATTGATCGAGCACAGACCGTTGGACAACTCCTCCGGCAGCATCGGGATGACGCGGCGCGGGAAGTACACCGAATTGCCGCGCTCGATCGCCTCCTTATCCAGCGGTTCGCCCGGCTTCACGTAATGGCTCACGTCGGCGATTGCCACGTACAACTTCCAGCCGCCCTTGCCGAGCAGTTTCCAGCCCTTGCCCAGGGGCTTGCAGAATACCGCGTCGTCGAAGTCGCGCGCCGTTTCGCTGTCGATGGTAACGAGCGGCAGATCGCGGATGTCCTCGCGCCCTTCGTAATCCTTTTTCTGCACCTTGGGCTTGAGCTTCTTCGCCGCCTCCGCCACTGCTTCGGGAAATTCGTTGGGCAGGTTGTGCTTGCGCAAGGCAATCTCGATTTCCATGCCGGGATCGGCATAATTACCGAGCACTTCTGCTACCCGTCCGATCGGGCGGTTATGCTTGGAAGGCTGTTCAACCAGCTCCACCATCACCACCTGGCCAGGCTGGGCGCCCTTGTCGGAACCTGGTTCGATGAGGATTTCCTGGCTGATGCGCTTGTTCTCCGCCGTGACGAAGAGGATGCCATGTTCAACATGCAATCGCCCCACCAGGTGTGTATTGACATGCTCCAGCACCTCCACGATGCTGCCTTCAGGCCGCCCGCGCCGGTCCACGCCGATCTGCCGCGCCATGACATGATCGCCATGCAGCACCTTGTCCATCTGCTTGCCTGAAAGGAACAGGTCAGGGCCACCGTCGTCGGGAACCAGGAAGCCGAAACCGTCGGCATGCCCCTGCACCTTGCCCTTGATGAGATCCAGTTTTTCCACCAGGCAGATCGCGTCCTTGCGGTTGCGCATGATCTGCCCGTCGCGCTCCATGGCCCGGAGACGGCGGGTGAAGACCTCGGCATCTTCCTCGTTCAGCCCAAGCAGCGCGACCAGTTTTTCGTCGCTGATCGGCACGCCCTGCTCTGCCAGAATATCGAGCACGAATTCGCGGCTCGGCAGGGGTTTTTCATAATTTCGGCTTTCGCGTTCGAAATGCGGGTCTTGTACTTTGCCGCCTTTTTTGGTGGCCTTGCTATTTTGATTTGACAAAATTTTCGTTTCCTATAGAATTCGCGTTTCTTGAAGCCCAGATGGCGGAATTGGTAGACGCGCACGGTTCAGGTCCGTGTGCCGTAAGGTGTGGAGGTTCGAGTCCTCTTCTGGGCACCAAATATAAAAGGGCGGTTTCTTCGGAACCCGCCCTTTTTATTTACTTTTACTCAAACGGATGCCTTAACACAATCGTCTCCTCCCGATCCGGGCCGGTGGAAATAATGTCGATCGGCACGCCGCAGATGGCTTCCATGCGACTCAGGTAAGCCCGCGCTTTAACGGGCAAATCGTCGTAGCTCTTTACGCCCACGGTATTTTCGCTCCATCCCGGCATATCTTCGTAGATCGGCTCGCACCTGGAGAGCAGCTCCGCCCCTACCGGCAGGATATCGGTAGTGCCGCCATCGATCTTGTAACCGACGCACAGACGCACCGTTTCCATGCCATCCATCACGTCCAGCTTGGTCACGCACAAGCCCGTCACGCCATTGATCTGGATCGAGCGCTTCAGTGCCGCGGCGTCGAACCAGCCGCAGCGGCGCGCACGCCCCGTGGTGGCACCAAATTCGTGGCCACGGTCAGCCATGTGTTTGCCATCCGGATCGAGCTTGTCCACGGCATCGTACAATTCGGTGGGGAACGGGCCGGAACCGACACGGGTGGTGTAGGCCTTGGTGATGCCCAGCACGTAGTTCAGCATCTGGGGGCCCACGCCGCAACCGGTCGCTGCGTTGGAGGCGATACAGTTGCTGGAGGTGACGAAGGGATAGGTGCCATGGTCGATGTCGAGCAAAGCCCCCTGCGCGCCTTCGAACAAGATATTCTTGCCGGCCTTGTTGGCCTCAAACAGCAGGCGCGGCACATCCGCCACCATGGGTTTGATGCGCTCCGCGATCAACAGGACATCGTCCAGGGATTTCTGGAAATCCACGGTTTCGGCCTTGAAGTAATTCTTCAGCACGAAGTTGTGGTAATCGAGAATTTCCGCCAGCTTTGCTGCCAGGCGTTCGCGGTGGAACAGGTCCTGAATGCGGATGCCGCGGCGCGATACCTTGTCCTCGTAGGCGGGGCCGATGCCGCGCCCGGTGGTGCCGATCTTGCCCGCGCCCTTGGCAAATTCGCGCGCCTGGTCGAGTGCCACGTGATGCGGCATGATGACCGGGCAGGCTTCGGAAATCTTGAGGCGGTTGCGCACCGGCACTCCAGCTTTCTCCAGCATGTCCACTTCTTCCATCAGCGCCCAGGGTGAAACCACCACGCCGTTGCCGATGTAGCATTCCACCTTGTCGCGCAAAATACCGGACGGAATCAGGTGCAATACCGTTTTAGCGCCATTGATAACCAGCGTGTGACCGGCGTTGTGCCCGCCCTGGAAACGCGCCACGCCCTGGGCATGATCGGTGAGCCAGTCCACGATCTTGCCCTTGCCTTCATCGCCCCACTGCGTGCCGATTACCACTACGTTTTTTGTCATATTATCCAACCCCTAAGACTTGATTTTTTCTATTTGCCACTGATTGTCGCGCCTGACCAGTACCCGATCGCAATTCAACTCATCGCGCTGCGCCTCGTGTCCGGGCAAATCCACTACAACCACTTCCCCCTGGCTGCGTAGCGCCTCGATTTTATCCTCCAATGCGGCATCCCCGTCATGCGGTGCAAGGATGGCGGGTAGCGCGGCGGCGGGCCCCAGCGCGCCGCACAGCACGCGCAAATCCATGCTGAAACCCGTTGCCGGTCGCGCGCGGCCAAACACGCTACCCACTTCGTCGTAACGCCCACCCTTGGCCACCGCATGCGCCTGGCCCGGAAGGTAGGCGGCGAACACCACCCCGCTGTGGTAATGGTAGCCGCGCAATTCCGCCAGATCAAAGGCGATGCTGGCCACCATTCCGACAACGCCGGCGGCGATGCTGCGCAAATCGGCCAGCGCGCGCTGGATCTCGGGATAATCGGGAAGACTCTGCCGTGCCCGCTCCAGCACTTCCATGCCGCCATAAAGCCGCGGCAACTGCATTACCGCATCACGGGTGACGGCATCCAACCCCTGCGCCAACTCGCCGATGCTTGGCACATCCTTGCCCTGCAATGCCTGAAATAATGCAGCTTCGAGTTCCGCGGAAACACCGCCCCGCTCCATCAGGGTCTGGAAAATGCCGACATGACCAATATCCAGGTGGACACCTTGCAGGCCGATCAAGCGCAGCGCCTTCAACATCAGTTGCTGGATTTCGACATCGCTTTCGATGCCGGCATGGCCAAACAACTCGGCGCCTATCTGCAAGGGTTCGCGCGTTTGCATCATGCCATCCGGCAGGGCATGCAGCACGCTGCCCGCGTAGCACAGACGCACCACCCCGCCACGATTGAGCAGGTGCGCATCGACCCGCGCCGCCTGGGGCGTAATATCGGCACGCAGCCCCATCATGCGACCGGAGAGCTGATCGACCACCTTGAAGGTCTTGAGATCCATGTCGTGCCCGGTACCGGTCAGCAGCGAGGGCAGGTATTCCAGCAAGGGCGGGATGACTTGCTGGTAGCCATGCACATGGAACAGGTCCAGCAAGCGGCGGCGCAGGCTTTCAATACGCCGCGCTTCGGGCGGCAGGATATCTTCGATATGTTCGGGAAGTAACCAGGTTTGCATTATCTAATCATGAAAAAAATCAACAGGCCGCCCAGCATTGAACCCAAGCCGATAAAACGCAACTGGCCATCGGAAAGCTCGAGCATTTTGCGAAAGGTTTCGCGCCATACGACTGGGGCCAAAAATGGCAGGATGCCCTCGATCACCAGCATGAGCGCAAAAGCGGCCAGCAAATTCATTTACGAGCCCTTACTTCGCCGCCTTGCCGCCCGATGACTTCATGTACTTGAAGAACTCGGAACTCGGCTCCAGCACCATCACGTCGGATTTGTTCTTGAAACTTTGACGATACGCTTCCATGCTGCGGTAGAAGGCGTAAAACTCGGGGTTCTGGCCATAAGCTGCTGCATAGGTTGCAGCCGCCTTGGCATCGCCTTCACCCTTGGTTTGTTGCGCCGTGCGATAGGCCTCGGCAAGTATCACTTCGCGCTGGCGGTCCGCGTCGGCGCGAATTTTTTCCGCATCGGCTGAACCCTGCGAACGCAACTCATTGGCGACGCGCTTGCGCTCGGCCTCCATGCGCTGGTACACGGACTCGCTTACCTCCTGAGGCAATTCCACGCGCTTCAGCCGCACGTCCATGACCTGTACGCCGATCTTGCGCGCATCGATGTCCGCCTTCTGGCGCAGAATTTCCATGATCTGGTCGCGCTCGCCCGACACCACATCATGAACGGTGCGCTTGCCGAATTCCGCGCGCAGGCCATCGTTCACGGTTTGCGTAAGACGCTTCTCCGCTTGCAGTTCATCACCGGCAACACTGACGAAATACTGTTTTGCATCGACGATGCGCCATTTGACGAAATAATCCACCAGCACGTTTTTCTTTTCCGAGGTAATAAAGCGCTCGGATTCCGTCGGGTCGACTGTACGCAGGCGGGTATCGAAGAAACGCACATCCTGCAGCAGCGGTATCTTGAAATAGAGTCCGGGCTGCTGTTTGATGGACACGATTTCACCCAGTTGACGCACGATTACGTACTGCCACTGATTGACGGTATACATCGACAGGCTGGAGAAAATAATCAACGCCAACAGCGCGATCAACACACCACTAATATGCTTTTTCATGGACGCACCTCCCGCTCACGGCTACGGAAAGCTTCGCGGCTCCGTGCCGTGCTGTCAGGCAAAACCGCCTCCGGAGCAAGCGCCGGCTTCGCTTCGCCGGCAGCCTGAGGATTACTTGATGCCGATTGCTGAATCAACTTGTCAAGAGGCAGGTAAAGCATGCTATTGCTGCCCTTCTGGTCAACCAGCACCTTGCTGGTAGCTGAATAAATCTGCTGCATCGCATCCAGATACAGGCGGTCACGGGTGACGCCCGGCGCCTTGTTATATTCCGCCACGATCTGCTTGAATCGTGCCGCGTCACCCTCGGCGTTGGCGATCACGCGCTGTTTGTAACCATCCGCTTCCTGCAGCAAGCGCGAAGCTCCGCCACGCGCCTTGGGCACCACATCGTTGGCGTAGGCCTGCCCCTCGTTTTTCTGGCGCTCCTTGTCCTGCCCTGCCTTGACGGCATCGTCGAAGGCCGACTGAACCTGTTCCGGGGGCTGTGCGTTCTGCATCGTCACCTTGCTGATGGCGATACCTGTCTGGTAGCGATCAAGAATTTCCTGCATCAGCTTGGCCGCCTTGGCTGAAACTTCGGCGCGCCCCTCATACAGAACAAAATCCATCTTGCTCTTGCCGACGATTTCACGAATCGCCGTTTCCGCGGTCTGCAGCACGGCTTCATCGGGATGACGATTATTGAACAGATAGGCCTTGGGATCTTTCAGGGTGTATTGCACGGCAAACTGGATATCAATGATGTTCTCGTCATCGGTGAGCATGAGCGATTCTTTCAGCACCTTGCTCTTGACGGTGTTGCGGTAGCCCACCTCGACGGTGCGCACCTGCTCCATGTTGACCACTGTGACACCCTCGATGGGATAGGGCATGTGCCAGCGTGGCCCAGATTCCGTGGTTTCGACATATTTACCGAAGCGCACCACCACGCCTCGCTCGCCCGCGTTGACAATATAGAAGCCGCTACCGAGCCACACGACAATGGCCAGCGCGGCCACAATGCCCAATCCGCCGAAAGCCTGACCGCTCGATGGCATGCCGCCGCCCGAGGATGGCCCCTTGCCGCCGAACATGGCGCTCAGCTTCTGGTTGAATTTGCGCCACAACTCGTCAAGGTCGGGCGGACCGCTGTTGTTTTTTTTGCCCCAGTCGGGGTCGTTCCAAGCCATATTTAACCTTCAGGTTTCATGAACAAAGTTCCAAATTCAAAGTCATGACGCGCCTGTCCTTGCTGGCGCGGCATCCTCTATTGAACTTGGAACTTGGCTCTTGGAGCCATATTCCAGCAACGCCTCCCGGATCAGTTCCATTCCGGCACCAGTCAGCGCGCTGACATGAATGCGCACGATTTTACCATACTCGTCCCGCTCCAAGCCCGGCACCTGGCCTTTCACGTCAATTTTGTTGTACACCATGATCTGCGGGGCATTGGCCCCAATCTCGCGGAGTACCGCATTGACTTCATCAATCTGTTGCTCGCGGTTGGAACTGGCGGCATCCACGATATGCAGCAGCAGATCCGCTTCAACCGCCTCGGTCAAGGTGGAGCGAAAAGCGGCGACCAGGGTGTGCGGCAGATGCTTGATGAAACCGACGGTATCGGACAGCACCACCTCGCCAGCCTCGCCCAGATATAGGCGACGCGACGTGGTATCGAGCGTGGCGAACAACTGGTCCGCAACATAGGCGGTGGCATGGGTCAGTCGATTGAACAGCGTGGACTTGCCGGCATTGGTATAGCCGACCAGCGACACCGACAATATCTTGCCGCGCACCCGAGAGCGGCGCTGTACCTGGTGCTGGCGTTTGAGGCGCTCGAGTTTGTCCTTGAGCAGCTTGACGCGTTTGCCCAACAGGCGGCGATCGGTTTCAAGCTGGGTTTCGCCCGGCCCGCGCAGACCGATACCGCCTTTCTGCCTTTCCAGATGGGTCCAGCCACGAATCAGGCGCGTCGCCAGATGCTGCAACTGTGCCAGTTCCACCTGTAGCTTGCCCTCGGAACTGCGGGCGCGCTGGGCAAAAATGTCGAGGATCAGCGTGGTGCGATCCACCACGCGTGTCTCCAGGCGCTTTTCCAGATTGCGCTGCTGGGCAGCGGAAATTTCGTGGTTGAAAATCACCATGCCGGCACCGCTTTGCTGTAACGCTTCAGCGATTTCCTGCACTTTTCCGCTACCGGCATAAAGGGCCGCATCCGGACGGGAGCGCTTGCCCTCGACTACCGCGACAGCCTGGACGCCGGCACTTTCAGCCAGCCGGTGCAATTCTTCCAGGCTATCCGCATAGTCCGCTTCGCCGAAATCAAGACTGACCAACACCGCGGCACCCGCGCCGCTGGGACGGTCAAACATCTAGGAGCCCCCTCAAACTGCGTCTGCGGGATGTTCGAAAGGAATAGTCACCGGCCGCGCGGGCACGACGGTGGAAATAGCATGTTTGTAAACCATCTGCGTAACGGTGTTCTTGAGCAGCACGACATACTGGTCAAAGGATTCTACCTGGCCCTGCAACTTGATGCCGTTGACGAGGTAAATGGAAACCGGAATATGCTCTTTACGCAGAATATTCAGGAAGGGGTCTTGTAACATTTGCCCTTTAGCACTCATTTTTTGCTCCAAACGCGATACTTGGTTGTTATGAATGGCCACTCTAATGGATTTTTCAATCGATTGCCAGCAGCATTATCAACCAACATGGAGTGCTCGCGTAGATATTTCAAGATGGCGCGCGAATTACATTTCCAGGCGCGCGGAGTCGCAAATCCTTACTCCTTGGGCCAGTAGTCGGTGGCAATGCCGTCACCTAAGTCCGCTTCGACCAAACGACGGCGAACTTCGAGCAAACGCCCGACCAACCGCGGCTCCTGCCTGCCGTAAGCATCGGCATCGGCAACCCGGTTAACCACCACCCCGAGCAATTCGGTAATCGCATTGCCAATGGAATTCTGGCTGATGGTGACGATCAATTTTCCTTCGTCATTGCGATAGATGAGTTGCTTGAAGGCCGGCTGCCAGCGAATCGCATTGGCATATTTCGCGTCGACAATGCAGTGATCTCGTACTTTTTTCGCCGTTTTCAGAAAATCATTGTTAAACAGCAGGACGCTCTCGACCTCGCCAGGAAAATATGCGTCCTGCGGAATCGGCGCGTTACGCGTGGAGACTTGCGAAAAGAAAGCCCGGTAGAAATCGATAAACCCCTTCAATACCTCGTCATACTCTTTCCAGAAACGCACATCTTTCAGTGCCGCCGCACCGCCCTGAATCTCCCAACTCGGCAAACCCTGCGGGTAGCCGGTCAGCTCGATGCGCGCATCCGCTTCGCCCACAGGCTTGAGAATTTCCAGGTTCAGCGCCTTGTCGAAAAATTCGCGATACACATCGCTCATGTAGGCCTGAAACAGGCTGTGCTGGCCGCCATCGGTCAGATTGGGGCTCCCGGAATCGGCCAGCTTGGCGTTGCGCAATTCATCCTTGGGGAAAACGATGAAGTGATTGTGCAACATGCGGATGCTGGGCACACCGGGCGAGGTAAGCGGCCAAGTGGCGTCCAGGCTCGCCTCGCCCGCCAGGATCAGCGCCTCGTCCGGATCGGGATAAAGTTCCAGCATGTAGTCGATGATGATCTGGTTCATGCGGTTCCACACATGCCTGACATTGTCCGGCACCTGGGTGCGCCGCACCGGTCGCCCCAGCGGATTGAGGATGCACTTGGATGTGTTGTAGATGATCGAGGTGTCGAAAGCGTTGCTATGCCCCAGCGCCTTGCGATAGAGCAACAGGTTTTCCGGATTTATCAACAATCCGTTGTTGTGCTCCAGATCGTTGAGATTTTCCGTGCTGTTGAAAAATTCGTTGGGTTTCATCCCCTCCGGCACATCCAGTGGGATGGGTCGGAACGGGGTAACAATTTCGCGCGGGCCGGATTGCGTCATGGTGAATATGCCTGAGTGTTATGTGGGGTCGCTTTCGATGGAGCTTTTTACCACAGCCACCCTATGCCGGGCAGCAAAAAAATCAAATATGCGGATAAGGCAGTTGCATCGTTGATAAAAGGCAGGCTGA
>JAUYFW010000295.1 GCA_030690835.1 Sulfurimicrobium sp.
GCGCCAACCCTCTCTCCAACTCTCTCCCACAGGGAGAGAGAGCGATCGTCCCTTCCCCTTCAAGGGGAAGGTTAGGATGGGGATGGGAGTTGGCCGCGATTTGCGCCGGGGGCGGCGCTCCTACATGCTCGAGTATTCCAATGGTTAATCCCGGTTAAACCTAAAACCTGAGTTCTAACCATGGAGAACACGGAGGGGACGAAGGCTCGCTATGCGAGTTTCACGTCAGGCCAGCAGATGCTCCGCCAGCCTTGTCCAGTAACTTGCGCCTATGGGCAGTATCTCGTCGTTGAAATCGTAGTGGGGGTTATGCAGCATGCAGCCGCCCTCACCCAAACCATTACCCAACCACACGTAGCAGCCGGGCTTGACTTGCAGCATGTAGGAAAAATCCTCCGCGCCCATGGAGGGACGCAGGTCGCTGCGCACCATGTCGTCCCCTACCAAGGAAGCCGCGACAGTACGGCACACCTCCGCCTCCGCCGTCGCATTGATGGTGGCCGGATAACCGCGCCGGTACTCCAAACTCACCTGCACGCCATAGCCCGCCGCAATGCCGTTGCAGATGCGCTCCATGGCGGCTTCCACCTGGTCCTGCACTTCGGGCAGGAATGCGCGCACCGTCCCTCCCAGCACGGCATGCTCCGGGATGACGTTATAGGCATCGCCGGCATGGAAGCGGGTCACGCTCAACACCGCCGCGTCGAGCGGGTCGAGGGTGCGGCTGGGGATGGTTTGCAGGGCCTGTAGCAAGGCGCTGCCGGCCACCAGCGGGTCGGCCCCCTGATGGGGCATGGCGGCATGCGCGCCGTGGCCCTTGACGGTAATGTCGAACTGATCCGCCGAGGCCATCATCGGGCCGGCCATGATGGCGAACTGTCCCGCCGGCAGGCCCGGCCAGTTGTGCATGCCAAACACCGCCTGCATCGGGTAGCGCTCGAACAATCCCTGCTCGATCATGACCCGCGCACCGCCCTCGCCTTCCTCGGCGGGCTGGAAGATGAACACCACCGTGCCGTCGAAATTGCGTGTCGCCGCCAGGTATTCCGCCGCCCCCAGCAGCATGGCGGTATGCCCGTCATGTCCGCAGGCGTGCATGCGTCCTTCAAAGCGGGAACGGTGGGGAAAGCGGTTCTGCTCCAGGATCGGCAAGGCATCCATGTCGGCACGCAAGCCAATGGCCTTGTCGCTGCTGCCGGCACGCAGCACCCCAACCACGCCGGTGCCCGCCAGGCCGCGATGCACCTCGATCCCCGTGGCGGCAAGGAATTCAGCCACGATGTCGCTGGTGCGGCGCTCCTCGAAAGCGGTTTCCGGGTGGGCATGGATATCGCGCCGCAGGGCGGCAAGACGGGGCTGCTGCTGCCGGATGGCGGAAATAGCGTCAGACATGCGACAGCTCAGGTGCGCGCTGGTTCGAGCACGGCATCAAGGTTGAGGTCGTCGCAATAGGCGAAGAAAGTGTCGCGCAGGGTGGAAATCTGCATTTTGGCCGGTACGCCCACCGTCATGTGAACCGAGAACATCTGCGTACCCGTGTGCGGCGCATGGTAGGTGTCGGTTTCGAGCTCTTCGATGTTGATGCCGCTGCGCGAGAAAAACTGCGCCAGACTGTGGACGATGCCGGGATGGTCAAGCGCGACGACTTCGACCTGATAGGGAATGAGCGCCTCGCCCTTTTGACGCGCCTGGGTGCGTTTGTAAATCACCGCGAGCCCCAGTTCCTCGCCCGCTGCGGGGAGCTGGCTTTCGAGCTTGGACAAGGCGTTCCATGGGCCGGACACCAGCATGATCAGGGCGAACTGTCCACCCAGCACCCCCATGCGGCTCTGCTCGATGTTGCACCCGACCGCGGTAATCTGGTTGGTGAGTTGCTCCACCAGACCGACCCTGTCCTCGCCCGAAGCGGTAATGGCCAGATATTCTTTAGTGTTTGCGTTCATGAATGGTACCCATAGTGGCGGAATCAGCCGTCCGCATTGATTTTGTCCAGGAGTTGTACCCCCCCCAAGCGCATTTCAGCACTCTTCGGAAATTGGCGCAAGTAAAAACCGGCCAGTACAAACCAGTCGATGCCACGGCCTCCGGGAACGGGAGAGCTGGTTTATAATGCCGCAATCAAATTAAAATTTCATGGCAGCCATGGGCACACTCAAAATCGTCAAAACAACCCCGTTCGATGACCAGAAACCCGGCACCTCGGGTTTGCGCAAGAAAGTCACGGTATTTCAGCAAGCCCATTATCTGGAAAACTTCGTCCAGTCCATTTTCGATAATCTCGCGGACTATCAGGGCAAAACCCTGGTGCTCGGCGGGGATGGGCGCTACCACAACAAAACCGCCATCCAGATCATCCTGAAAATGGCTGCGGCAAATGGCTTCGGCCAGGTTCTGGTGGGACGAGACGGCTTGCTTTCAACTCCGGCGGTTTCGGCGATAATCCGAAAAAACAAGGCATTCGGCGGCATCATTCTGTCGGCCAGCCACAACCCGGCCGGACCCGACGGCGATTTCGGCATCAAGTACAACGCCGGCAACGGCGGACCGGCTGCGGAAAAGATCACCGATGCGATTTACGCCAGCAGCCGCGCAATAATCGAGTACCGGATCGAGGACGCAGCCGATGTGGACTTGACCACCCTGGGCGAATACCAGTTGGGCGCCATGAAAGTCAAGGTCATCGACCCGGTGGCTGATTACGCCGACCTGATGGAGCACCTGTTCGACTTCAGCCGCATACGCGCCCTGTTCGATTCCGGGCTTTTCTCCATGCGCTTCGATGCCATGAGCGCGATCACCGGACCTTACGCCAGGGAAATTCTCGAGCACCGTCTCGGTGCGCCGGGCGGCACGGTGATGCGCGGCGAGCCGCTGGAAGATTTCGGCGGCGGCCACCCCGATCCCAACCTGGTTTACGCCCACGACCTGGTCGAAATCATGGACAGCGCCAAGGGGCCGGATTTCGGCGCGGCCTCGGATGGCGACGGGGACCGCAACATGATTCTCGGGCGCAAGTTTTTCGTCACCCCCAGCGACAGCCTCGCCATTCTCGCCGCCAACGCCATGCTGGTGCCGGGTTACCGCATGGGCCTTGCGGGCGTCGCCCGTTCCATGCCGACCAGTGCCGCGGTCGACAGAGTGGCCGAGCGCATGGGCATCGAGTGTTATGAAACCCCGACCGGCTGGAAGTTTTTCGGCAATCTGCTGGATGCCCGCAAGATTACATTATGCGGCGAGGAAAGCTTCGGCACCGGCTCCGACCACGTGCGCGAGAAGGACGGTCTGTGGGCGGTACTGTTCTGGCTCAACCTGCTGGCGGTGAAGCAGCAGCCGGTAGCGCAAATCGTGCGCGAGCACTGGGAGAAATTCGGCCGCAACTACTATTCGCGTCATGATTATGAAGAAGTGGACGCCAAGGCGGCGGAAGGCCTGATGCAGCACCTGCGCGACAGCTTCGGCGGCCTGCGGGGCAAGGCGTTCGGCGATCTGAGAATCACCCACTGCGACGATTTCAGCTACACCGACCCGATTGATGGCAGCGTGACCACCGCCCAGGGCGTGCGCATCCTGTTCGAGCATGGCACGCGCATCGTGTTCCGCCTTTCGGGCACCGGCACCGTGGGCGCGACCCTGCGGGTCTATCTCGAAACCTACCAGCCGGACCCAGACAAACACGATCTCGACACCCAGAAAGCCCTCGCCCAACTCATCGAACTGGCCGAGGAACTAGGCCAGATTCGCACGCGTACCGGGCGCGAGCAGCCGACCGTGATTACTTGATGGCTATCAGCTATCAGCTAATCAGCTAATCAGCTATCAGCTATCAGCTATCAGCT
>JAUYFW010000303.1 GCA_030690835.1 Sulfurimicrobium sp.
CGACCAGCGAGGATATGCTATCGGGGTATTTGAGTTGACATCGTAATAATCAACTCCATATGAAATTACAAGATAAACAATGTGTTGCATTATATCATATGACAGAAGCAGTTGTCTTGATTGTAATCTGACAAAGTAGAAGTAAGTTCAAGGCTGACTGCGAACATTGAGCGCCCCACTGTTGATGCACCGATCTACTGACTCGGCCGCTGCTTCAATTTTTGCTACAGTTTTCAGCGATTAATACTTAAGCCGACCATGTCGGTCAGACAGCAAGACGGCCAGCCGCGCCAATACTGTGCGGCGGAACAGGAGGAACGATTTGAGTTCTGCAGCACACGTCGACGACGGAGGCCACTCCGCCGTCAATGCGGCGTTGGGCTTTTATTACCAATCGCTGTACGGGCTCCTGTCCATCGTGAGAGCGTCCAATGATGACGCTGCCGTGTGTCTCGAGCGTCTCGACGACGTGGAGATCCTCACGAACGGGCAATCGCTTCTATCTCAGTTGAAGCACTCACTGAGTAAGAAGCCAGCGGCGGTGACGCTTAGCTCCGTTGCCCTGTGGAAGACGCTCAAGGCGTGGATCGACGTGCTTCCCGCCGTGAGCCTGAACGACACCCGCTTCCAACTCGTGACGGTGGCCCCGCTTCCCTCAGGAAGCCCGCTTGAGGTCCTTCTTGACGACCTGTCGTCTCGCACGCACCTTCTGATGCTCCTCCAAGACGAAGCACAACGGGTCGTAGACGAACATCTCGCGGGCAAAAAGGCGAAGATGCAGCCTCATCCGCATTCTGATCGCGTCTCCAGTTGTGCTGCGTATCTGGAGCTCAACGACATCGTTCGAGAGAAGCTCCTCTCCCGAATCACCGTCCAGCCCGCAGCCAGCAATATCAACGAGATCCCGAAGGACATCGCGAATGAACTGAAGCACTTCCCTCCAGAACGCAGAGAGGCCATCACCCAGAAACTCATGGAGTGGTGGGACCTTCAGGTCGTCTACTCGTTTTGCGACAAGCGAGACCGGGCCATCTCGATGCTTGAGGTTCAGCAGAAGGTGGCAGAGATCTCGGGTGAGTTGGAGCGCGAGGAGCTCTTGGCCGATTTCCAGTTCGTCACGCCCCCTGGAGATCACACCCCTCCCTCCATGATCTCTCGGCAACTTCAGTTGGTGGGCGGCACCATGAGAGAGATTCAATCGGCGGAGCGCGAGGAGTGGAGAGCGCGGTCTCAGCGCCACAAATGGCTCAATGAGCGCGTCGATATGGCGGTGCGCATCGACGGCTACGACCAACTCCTCGTCGAAGCTTGGGGAGACAAACACGGCGTAATGGTGGAGACGCATGCAAACGCCACCGAAGACGCGAAGCGCGCCTCTGGGCTGGAGATATTCAGATGGTCGTTCAGCCAGGCACACGCGCAGATTCCACCCTTCGCGCATAACTGGAACACGTCCTACTACGTACGAGGAAGCTACCAAGTCTTGGCCGTGGAACAGGAGGTTGGCTGGCACCCCGACTACAGGGTACTGCTCGCGGAGAAGAAGACATGACTACCGCACGTGATGTTTTCGCTGAGACCAACCCAGCCTTTTGCTGCGTCGTGTTTGCCCAATTCTGTCTTGCCTATCAACAGGCGCAACCGGCTGAACGCCCTCCAACAGCAGCGCTGATCTACTTGGTATTGCCCATCGCAATCTCAGGGGACCTAGCCCCGACTTTTGAGAGCTGCAACAAAGACACAGGACTTGCCGTCTGGCTGAGTCGCAATCCGAAGGTGGTTGCCGAGCTCGCCAAGAAGGTCAACTTGACGCTAGAGATCACCACTGCGGCAGTCAGGTTCGGCTGCGTCACGGGAACCCTGCGTCTGACCGGCGACGGCGATGTGGAGTCCGCCCTGAAAAAATTCCCCGCCTCGGTAACGGGTGGCGTTGCGGGCGCAGCCCTCAAACGTGCCCGGCTGTTTGGAGCATGGGCCGCCGCGATGGGATCCCCCAGAGCGGTTCTTGAAGCATTAGGAGTTTCGGTATGACGCGGTGGAACATCGCAAGCATCTTCTTCATCGGTGAAGAAGAGACATTCCGCATCATCGACTTGGACCCCGGCCGTGTGAATGTCATCACCGGTGCATCGGGCACGGGCAAGTCTGCGGTCATCAAGGCGCTGGACTATTGCCTGGGCTCATCCAAGTGCCAGCTGCCTGTCTATGTGCGACGGCGCTGCGTGGCTGTCGGCGTGAAGTGGGTCAAGGGGCAGGACGAGATGATCTCTTGCCGCCAGGTCCCTTTCGTCGGCAAGGCTCCAAATGCCTACATGTTTGTGACCACTGGCCGCAACCTCAGGATCCCCCGCACCGTCGAGCAATTCGAAGGACGAGGAACAGTGGAAGCAAGTAAGGCCAGACTGGGTCAGGCATTCGGAATTGACGGAACACCGAGAGCGGAAGCCGCAACGCATGAACGGGAATCGCGCGATCGGCCATCAGTTCGCCAATTCACGCCGTACGTCTTTGTCACCAAAGAGGTGATCGACAGCGAGACGGTGCTGCTGCACGGACTCGATGACAACCGCAAGGCCCCACTCATCATTTCCACGATGCCCTATTTCTTGGGCGTCGTGACAGAGCCGACGGTGGCAGCAGAAAGGCGCTTGCGACAAGCTCGCAGAGCGTTGGAAATCGACATCTCTCGCGAAGAGGCCCGCCATACGAAGGACAGCCTAGTCAAGCAGCGATCTCGGGTGCTACTGAGCGAGGCGCAACAGCTTGGCCTGGTGGAAGGGCTACCAGATGCGGCAGACGAGGTGTTGCTCCTTGATATGCTACGTAGGGCCATATCTCCATCCGCGCGAGTCCTGCAGTACCCGAGCGCTGATCAGCTCGATAGCCTGCAGGAGCGACGTCAAACGACGCTGAAAGAGCTGAATCAAACGAAGCGGAAGCTGCGTGCAATGACAGTGACTGCGCAAGAGTCGCAGGACTACGAATCTGCGGTCACCAGCCAGCACGAGAAGCTGCGCATCGCAGAGCATCTCCATCTGCTTGAAGTTCCTACCACCTGCCCGGTTTGCGAATCCCACACAGAGACCGGCGCTCAGTTCGCCCTTGCGATAAAGCGTTCGCTGGAGACCATTCGTTTTGAGACAAGTACGGTCGGGCGCCTGCGGCCACAGATCAGTGCAGCGATCGAGCAATTGAGTCAACGCGAGGAGAAACTGAGCGGACTGGTCAGGGAGATCGATGCAGGTATTGCTTCCACGCTGAATCAAATCGCTGAGGCCAAGCATTTCACTGATCTTGCCCAGATGCATGCCTACTTCCGAGGCAAGGCGTCGTACTTCTTGGAGACGATCGATGACCAACTCCATCGACCCGCGAAAGACCTCACGCAGCAACAAGCCGAAATTGCCGAACTCGAGGCTCTGGTGGACGCAGACAACCGCCGAATTCGCATGCGCCGGGCCGAAGAAGCAGTTTCGAGGTTCGCCTCCGAGGCGTTCTCGAAACTGCCCAAGGTCGAGCCTTGCGTAGACGCGGAGCTAGTCTTTTCGGCACGAGAGCCCCAGATGAACCTCATTGAGGCCGGCCCCGAAGGCGCAGTTCTTTCGATGGCTGACCTTGGTTCGGATCAAAACTGGCTTGCCGTTCATGTTGCGCTGGCCTTTGGCCTACAGAGGCACTTCGAGAAGGAGTGCCGGCCGGTTCCCGGCGTGATCGTGATGGACCAGTTGAGTCGACCGTACTTCCCGAACCAGCGGGAGGAGATGAACGATTCGGACGACGAAGACAATGACGACGGTGAAAATCTTGATGTCAGCGCAGATGACGATCGCCCTGATGAAGTCTCCATCGAGTCCGACGATGACGATTACTTGGCGATGCGCCAGCACATTGATTTCCTTTTCGAGGAAGTCGCAGCGCGCAGCGACCTTCAAGTGCTCTTGCTGGAGCACGCATACTTCCCGCACGACCAGCGCTATATCGCGGCAACCAAGGAACGTTGGACACGGGCATCCGGAAAAGGGCTTATTCCTCGTGACTGGAAGCGTAGAGAACGCTGATCTCCATCGGAGGCCGGCCACGCGGCATTTATCAAATGCCGCACGGATGCTATGCGACGAAGTTGAATGTTCGCTCCTGTTACCCCTTTCAGCAACGCTGTGGTTATTTTGGCATCACCAAACGCACCGACTGACCTCCACTGCATCGACCGTTACACCGTCAATATCCCCAGGCTAGCGGAGCACATGCAACGCATTTCTTGTTTACACCGCATTGATCGAGTATATTTACTCAATATATTGAGTGAAAATACACGCCATGTTCCTACGCCATTAGGGCCATTAGGCGATCATGGTTTGGCTCCTATGGGGCGATCCGTGACATACGCTCCCAACTCGCCACACTCTCCGCTCGTCTGCAACAGCCACGCTGTTTCCTGCAAATCCTCGCTGGGCCGCGCCAGGTCGGCAAAACCACACTGGCACGGCAGGCGATAGCGCGTTTTGCAGGACAGGCGCACTACGCCAGCGCCGATCTGCCGGCTGCGCCCGATGCTGGATGGATCGAACAGCAATGGCGGCTTGCCAGATTGCAGGCGGCGCAAGGCGCGGCGTTGCTGGTGCTGGACGAGGTTCAAAAGGTGCCGCGCTGGTCGGAAGTGGTGAAAATGCTCTGGGATGAAGATACCTTTACCGGGCGTCCTCTGCATGTGGTGTTACTCGGCTCTTCGCAATTCCTCATGCAAAAGGGATTGGGCGAAAGTCTGGCCGGACGCTTTGAGCTCATCCGCGTGCCGCATTGGTCCTTCGGTGAAATGCGAGAAGCCTTCGGATGGGATGTTGACCGTTACATTTATTTTGGCGGCTATCCCGGCGCGGCGGCGCTGGTAGACGATGAGTTCCGCTGGAAAAGTTATGTGCTGGATGCCATCATCGAGCCAACCCTGTCGCGCGATGTGCTGCAACTGGCGCGCATCGACAAGCCGGCGCTGCTACGCCGCCTGTTCGTACTCGGCTGCACTTACTCTGGGCAAATTCTTTTCTACCAGAAAATGATCGGGCAACTCCAGGATGTCGGCAATACCACTACCTTGGCCCACTATCTGGCGCTGCTGGGCGGCGCCTGGATGCTGACTGGCCTGGACAAGTTTTCCGGCGACCAGGCGCGCAGCCGCGCAGCCAGTCCAAAATTACAAGCACTCAACACTGCGCTGATCACCGCACAACTGCCGCAGAGCTTTGCTATGGCTAGTCAGGACGGTGAACTATGGGGCCGCCTGGTCGAATCCGCCGTTGGTGCTCATCTGCTCAACACTGCGCCGCACGGCATGGAAATTACTTATTGGCGTGACCGTAATCAGGAAGTGGATTATGTTCTGCGCCAAGGCAGTAAAATCTTGCCCATCGAAGTTAAAAGCGGACGCAACAAGGGCGCGCTCAGCGGTTTGCGGAACTTCTCGGAAAGTTTCCACGCTGGCCCTGGCCTGTTGGTGGGAACAGGGGGCGTGGCGCTGGAGAAGTTTTTGGCAGTGGGGGCGGAGGGGTGGATGGGGTAGGGCCACTGCAATATCGGTGTTGGCGTTCACCGTGCCGTTGTTTGATGAATTCATGATTCGCAATTCCAGAATTCACAGCCTGCTGATTTTTCACATCATCATTCTTGAAAGATTTCATTTCAGGCTGGCGATGAAAGCGGGGGGTTGAAAGCGCCTACTTTCCTTCACCAAAACAATTGTTGACTATTTTTCATCATAGTGCAAAATAGTCATGACTATTTAACCGGAAAAGATCAATTGGACGCAAAACGATCACTCGCGGACCGCATTCGCGCCGATCTCCCAAACAAGCTCATCATCCTCACCGGCCCCCGGCAGGCAGGCAAGACCACGCTTGCGCGCCTGCTGATGGCAGATTACCCGCGAGCGCAGTATCTAAACTGGGACGTGCCAGTCGACCGCGAGATCATCCTCTCGGGTGCCTGGTCACCGCGTGCCGGGTTGCTCATATTCGATGAAATCCACAAGATGCGCGACTGGAAGTCATTCCTGAAAGGCACATGGGACGGGCGCAGCCCCGGTCAGGCAGTACTGGTTACAGGCAGCGCACGTATGGAAACTTTTCGCCAGGGCGGCGAGTCGCTAGCTGGACGCTATTTCGCTTGGCGCTTGCATCCCTTTTCGGTGCGTGAAGCGGTGGACATGCTTGGAATGAAGCCGTCAGAAGCGCTTGACCGCCTGCTTGAACGGGGTGGATTCCCCGAGCCTTTTCTTGCGGCTGACAACGTGGCGGCGGAGCGCTGGCGCAGCCAGTATGCCACGGACCTGATTCGGGAAGATGTGCTCGAATTCTCCCGCGTCCATGAAATTCGCAGCCTGCAATTGTTCGTCGATCTGTTGCGCGAGCGGGTCGGCTCCCCAGTCAAGATTTCTGCCTTGGCGCAGATACTGCAAATATCCCCCAACACCGCCACACGCTACCTGGAAATTCTGGAAGCGCTGTATATCGTGTTTCGTGTCACGCCGTGGCACCGCGACATATCGCGCGCCATTCTCAAGGAAAGCAAAATCTATTTTTTCGACACGGGCCTGGTCAAGGGCGATAGTGGGGCAAAACTGGAAAATGCGGTGGCGGCAATGCTGCTCAGGCACGCACATTACCGCCATGACGCCGAGGGGAAAACGGTGACGTTGCACACCATTCGCGACAAGGAACAGCATGAAATCGACTTCGTGCTGGCGGAAGAAGGCGCCATCACCGACTTGATCGAGGTCAAGCATGCCGATGCAGCGGTATCGCCCTATTTTCACCGCATGGCGGAGCGCCTGCCACAGGCCGCAGCAGTTCAGATTGTGGCGGAACTGCGCCAGGAAACGCGGCGCGGGCGGGTGGACGTGGTTGCTGCGGGGGAATGGCTGGCGGGCTTGCAGGCATAAGGTAAGAACTTAGGCCGTGCCCGGCGAAGGGGCGCAGCCGACCTTGACCAGGGTGGAATGTCACACATATATAGCGTGACGATAATCGCTGCTCTTGATTCAGATTGGCACTGCTCAAGGTTTGAGTCGATGGGGTTTCGGGTTATATCTAACAATTTCTATCCATGTCTATCTGTTTTTAGATAGAATTGTGTAGAACTAACTGGAGAAGCACATGGACCCGATCAAAAATCCCTTTTCCCCCGGTGCGGGTGCCCCGCCGCCAGAGATGGTTGGACGCGACCCACTACTCGAACAGGCACGAATTTTACTTGGGCGGGTGAGGCAGAGGCGGCCGGAGAAAAGCCTGCTGCTGACTGGTCTGCGAGGCGTGGGGAAAACTGTGCTGCTGAATGAAATCGAGCGGATGGCGAAGGCATCTGGCTATCAAACGATTTTGCTGGAAGCGCACGAGGAAAAGCCGCTAGGTGAGCTCATCTATCCAGCGCTGCGCAGCCTGCTTTACGAGCTGGATCGGGTGGCTGGGGCGGGGGACAAGGTCAAACGCGGGCTGGCGGTACTGCGGAGTTTCATCGGCAGCATCAAGCTGACCGTGGGTGATGTTGCAATGGGGCTGGACATCGAACCGGCCAAAGGCACGGCCGACAGCGGCGACCTCGAAATCGATCTGCCGAACCTGTTCGTGGCCATTGCCGAGGCGGCGGAAGAGCGCAACACCGCTGTAGCCATTCTGGTGGATGAAATCCAGTATCTGAGCCAAAAGGAGCTTGGCGCCATCATCATGGCGATGCACCGGATGCAGCAGAAGCAGTTGCCGCTGGCGTTGCTTGCAGCTGGCTTGCCTGTGCTACCCGGCATGGCGGGGGAGTCGAAATCATATGCCGAGCGGCTGTTCAATTTTCCGGACATCGGGGCGCTATCGGAGGAGGATGCTGCCAGGGCCTTGCGCGATCCAGCTCACGACGTGGGTGTAGAATTTCAGGACGATGCGCTAAAAGAGGTGTTTCGGCTGACGCATGGATACCCGTATTTCCTTCAAGAATGGGGCTACCAGGCATGGAATAGTGCCGAGGTCAGCCCGATCACATTACAGATCGTGCAAGACTCCACGCCGGGGGTGATTCGACGGCTGGACAAGAATTTTTTCCGGGTGCGTTTTGATCGGCTAACACCGGGGGAGAAAAACTTTCTCCGCGCGATGGCCTACCTCGGTTCGGGCAGTCAACGTACGGGCGACATCGCCGCCGTTCTGGGGGTTAATGTAAAGAGTATTGGCCCTGTCCGATCCAAGCTTATCAAAAAGGGGATGATCTACAGCCCGGCGCATGGAGACATGGCGTTCACCGTGCCGTTGTTTGATGAATTCATGATTCGCGCAATTCCCGAATTCACAGCCTGCTGATCGTGCTCACTCCATCACAGTTTGGGCTGGCAACCGAAAATGCACACTGTTTTTCTACCCGCGCTGGCCAGCTTGATGGGCCTTGTAATGTGTCCAACTGGTGGTACAATCAGGCTTGTTTTCGAGTTGAATAGAAAATTATTAAGCTTGTTTTTCAATTGGTTAAGGTTGAAAAAGTAGGTGGCGGAGAATCCCTCTCTCTCCGCCAACACACTTTGTGTGCTTTGATTTTTAATAAATACTTTGAAATCAATTAGATTGAAGCGCGTTTTTCTACACAAAGCATCTACACAAGACGGCGAGGCAGATTCGACTCCAACAGGAGTTGACGAAATGCCTATATTGCCCACCGGTATGTTCCGGAACAAAAACGGTCGGTATTTTCTTCGCCGCCGAATTCCCCAAGATATGATTTCCAGCTATGGCGGTAAAAAGCTAGTGTCTCGTCACGCATCAAATGTCGGATATAGTCGTTTGAGTTTTACCCGTGCATTTTCTGTCGTAAATTGCCAGTTCACCTTGGCATGAATCTGGTCGCGGTGCGCTTGCCAAGCTGCGACTTCCGCGTGTAGTTCC
>JAUYFW010000305.1 GCA_030690835.1 Sulfurimicrobium sp.
AACAGGCCGCACGGAAGAAATTCACTTATACCCCCGCACGGCTGCATAATCCAGCCATTCCGGACTGGGTGGATGCCGCGCTGGAAAAAGCGACACACCCCCATCCCAACAGGCGCTATGAAGTGGAATCCGAATTCGTCGCCGATCTGACCCGCCCAAACCAGAGCCTTCTCAACGAAGGGCGCAGCCGCCCCTTGCTGGAACGCAATCCGCTGGGCTTCTGGAAAGGGCTATCGCTGATCCAACTGGTGGTGATTCTGGCTCTGGGCTATTTGCTGCTGACAGGCTGACGGCATGGTCGTCTGTGGCCGATTGACGTAAGCAATATAGTCACCGGCCTTCAGGCCGGTGTATTTCAGTTTGAAAGGGGTGTGCACCCCTCCCAAACCGCGCCTTTGAAACCCCGCCCTTCAGGGCGGGGAGGCGCTCGTTCCGGCCTGAAGGCCGGGGTTTCAACCAGCAAGGAATTTGGATAAATCGCGTGTCTTAACGGCCCCTGCCTACAGCGCCCCCAAACAGGCTGAAATTCAGAACAACACTAGCCGCACCGGCTTGCGGATCCACTTCCAGTTTTTTTGTTGCGTAGACAGTCATGGTTTTGTTTTCTTCGTCATAGATGGCCATCGGCACGCATCCAGCCTCCATGACCTGTTGAATTACTTTCCTGACAGCCTTGTGCGATTCTTCGTTTTCTTCCGCCATGGCCAATTCTTTTTTGTCCAGCAAGCCTATATGCATAAAATCCGGTATGCAATTTGTTGATTTTATCGCCGCGATGGCCGTTATGCCCAGTTTTCTACCCCATTCTGCCGGCGTGTCGTAATAATGAAAGACCGCATGGGCAAATTTTGTTGCGTCAACGTCTTCCGGACAGCTTATATAGAATATGTGCTGCATCTGCTCTGTCGAAAAACCCACTTCATAGGTTTTACTGTTCTGTTCCGTTACCATTTCGTTTTACCTTTAGTCGATTCGGAGTTCGCCGGAGAAAATTCATAGACGAATCATTTTCTCGGCAACGATTATAAACCGACATCTGCCGGATTAACTCATCCGCAATAATCCGCAGCGAATTCTCACCATGCCCGCATAATGGCCGATTCAGAACCCACTAAGCCCCCTCTGCTTGTCGTCCATTAAACATCTTTGTGGTTTATGATGTGCGCAGCCATTAAGTTTCTGGACGCGTATTTTCCCGCTGGATAATGCAATGCCCTCATGTGAGATACGTGCTTCCTGACATTGAGCGTGAGCCCGTCGTTTATGATAAAAAAACCAAGTATAAAAACCATCACCGTTAAAAATCTGATCAATGTCCTGTCGATTATGGCGTTGGTATTGCTGCTGATCACTGGCCTTAATTTCCGTTCTCTCTCCACACAAGCCATCGAGAATCAGGCGCTGGGGCACGCCGATCTGGTCAAGGCTGGTCTGACCGCCCACATGAAGGCGGGCATTATGGATCGGCGTGATTACTATCTGGATGAGATCAAAAAACTGCGCCATGTTAATGCCCTGAACATTATTCGTGGAGATGTGGTTACGAAGCAGTTTGGCCCAGGCAACGCCCGGGAGCGGGCCGCTGATCCAATCACCAAACAGACCTTTGATACCAAAAAACCGGTATTCATCCTAAATGAATTTTCACTCCAGCCAACAGTTCGCATCATCATTCCCTATATTGCATCGCAGCAGGGGGCGCTCAATTGCCTCGCTTGCCATATGGTTGCAGAGGGGACAGTGCTTGGCGCGGTGGATATTGAGCTTGATGTCAGAGAGTACCGCAATCATGCCTTCTGGGTAATGCTGGGCCTGGTGGCATTGTCCATAATGGCTTTTGCGCTGGTCTTTGTGAACACCACTCGCACCATCAGGAATCATGTTCAGCAGCCGCTGGAGACACTCATTGATCACGCCATGACGGCCTACAGGCAACATCAGCCGGTGAGTTCCGAGCAATTCAATAGCCGCGAATTTGCCCATGTCGCCGATGAGTTTAACCTCTTCAATACAGAGATCCTTGCCCATCAGGACATGCTGAAGAAAAAGAATGAGGAGCTGCTGTCCCTCAATAACGAGATCGAAAGCACGCTGCGAGAGACAATCTACACCATGGGCGTTATCGAAGAGAAACGATCCAAGGAGACCGCCAATCATACCCGGCGTGTTTCGCTCTACAGTCAACTGCTGGCGCAGAAGGCACAGTTGACGCCGAGAGAAGTGGAGTTAGTCACCGCAGCGTCACCTCTGCATGATATTGGCAAACTTGGAATTCCCGATGATGTATTGCTGAAGCCCGGACGCTTCACCGATGAAGAGCGGCATATCATGATGAACCACCCTGCTATCGGTTATGCCATGTTGCGGCACTCGCGGCGTGACGTTCTGGTTGCGGCCGGCATTATTGCTTACCAGCACCAGGAGAAGTGGGATGGCAGCGGCTATCCGCAGGGATTGGCCGGTGAAAATATCCATATCTTTGGCCGCATCGTGGCGCTGGCTGATGTCTTTGACGCACTCTATTCACCACGTGTTTATAAAGAGGCCTGGTCACTCGAAAAAGTGGTCGAATGGCTTGGCGAACAGCGCGGCATACACTTTGATCCACGGTTGGTGGATTTATTCCTCGCCAATATCGATGAGTTTGCGGCGATCTACCATCGGTATCCTGCATATTTAAGAGACTGAAATGTAACTTAAGCAGAGGCTGCTGGTTCAAGAATAGTCCAAAATATCAACTCTAACTGCCCGATATTGGCACAAGGATGCCCTACAAATTCAGACCAGGTCTTGCTTTGCATGCAAGCTCAAGTCTGAACTTCACCATCCTCAAATCTGCAGAAACACCACGCCCTCTTCCACCTTGACGGGATAGGTGCCGACGCAGCCTTCGTCCGGCGCCTGCGCCATGCCGTCCTCGAAACAGATGTTCATGCCATGCAGCGGGCAGGTGACGGTGTTGCCAGAGACGATGCCCTGTGAAAGCGGGCCTCCCTTGTGCGGGCATTTATCGTTCATGGCGAAGACTTCATCGCCAGAGTTGCGAAACACGGCGATTTCCTTACCGTCATGACGCACCACGCGCGCACCCCGTTGCGGGAATTCGCTCAGTGGAGCGATTTTGATCCAGTTGCTCATCTAAAACTCCTTTGTATTAAACCCGGATTGTCCATTTACATGTAGGAGCGCCGCCCTCGGCGCGAATGCGGCCGCAAATCGCGGCGAGGGCGCCGCTCCCACAGCGGTGGTTTGGCTCTTGATTTTGTAATACCTCAAAACCTGATGAACTATCCAGGTTAAACCGAAAAAACCTCGAACTCGTGCTTGGCGACGCCTTCCGTCGCTCTTTCCTTCCAGGGATCTTTTTCCACCGAGAGCGCGTAGAGCAGGCGCTGGTAGAGCGCCTTGCGTCCCGCCTCATCTTCCAGCACGCGCTTTTTCACGTAATCCATGCCCACGCGCTGAACCCAGTGCACGGTGCGGTCCAGATAGCGGGCTTCCTCCCGGTAGGCCTGGATGAAGGCGCCGGTGTATTCCAGCACCTCCTCCGGCGTTTTGACCTTGACCAGGAATTCGGCCACTTCGGTCTTGATGCCGCCGTTGCCACCGACGAAGATTTCCCAGCCGGAATCCACGCCGATGATGCCCACGTCCTTGATGGCGGCCTCGGCGCAGTTGCGCGGGCAGCCGGAGACGGCGAATTTGACCTTGTGAGGCGCCCACATTTTCCAGAACGCCTGTTCCAGGTCGATGCCCATCTGGGTGGAGTCCTGCGTGCCGAAGCGGCAGAATTGGCTGCCGATACAGGTTTTCACCGTGCGCAGCGCCTTGCCGTAGGCATGGCCGGAGGGCATGTCCAGATCGGCCCACACGCCGGGCAGGTCTTCCTTCTTGATGCCGAACAGGTCGATGCGCTGGCCGCCGGTGACGCGGATCATGGGCACGGCATACTTGTCCGCCACGTCGGCGATACGGCGCAGGTCGGCGGCAGTGGTTTTGCCGCCCCACATGCGCGGCACCACGGAATAGGTGCCATCCTTCTGGATGTTCGCGTGGACGCGCTCGTTGACGAAGCGGGATTGGGCGTCGTCCTTGGCCTCGCCGGGCCAGGTGGAAATCAGGTAGTAGTTGAGGGCCGGGCGGCAGGTGGCGCAGCCGTCCGGGGTGCGCCATTCGAGGAATCTCATGGTGTCGGGAATGGACAGCAGCTTGTGTTCGCGGATCGCGGCGCGTACTTCATCGTGAGTGCGCTCGGTGCAGCCGCACACCGGCTTGACCGCGGGCGTGGCGGAGTAGTCGCCGCCCAGGGTGGAGGAGAGTATCTGCTCCACCAGGCCGGAGCAGGAGCCGCAGGAGCTGGCGGCCTTGGTGTGCTTCTTCACGTCGTCCAGGGTGAACAACCCCTTTTCCTTGATGGCCTTGACGATGTCACCCTTGCACACGCCGTTACAGCCGCACACTTCCATCTCGTCGGTCATCGCGGCGGCCTTGTTCTGGCCGGCGTGGCCGGCGTCGCCGAGATGATTCTGGCCGAACATGAGGTGGTCGCGAATGTCCGAAACGTTGCGCCCCTCGCGCAATAGCTGGAAATACCAGGAACCGTCCACGGTGTCGCCGTAGAGGCAGGCGCCCACCAGCTTGTTGTCCTGGATCACCAGCTTCTTGTAAACGCCACCTACCGGGTCGGACAGCACGATGTCCTCGGTATGCTCGTTGCCGCTGAAATTCCCGGCGGAGAACAGGTCAATGCCGGTGACCTTGAGTTTGGTGGAAGTAACCGAACCCACGTAGCGGCCGATGCCCATTTCCGCCAGGTGGTTGGCGCACACCTTGGCCATTTCGAACAGCGGGGCCACCAGGCCATAGGCGATGCCGCGATGGTTGACGCACTCGCCGATGGCGTAAATGCGCGGGTCGTAGGTCTGCATGGTGTCGTTCACCACGATGCCACGGTTGCAGTGGATGCCGGCGGATTCCGCCAGGGCGGTGTTGGGACGAATGCCCACGGCCATCACCACCAGGTCGGCGGGGATTTCGCTGCCGTCCTTGAAGCGCACTGCGGAAACACGGCCACCAACCCCTCCCGGCCTCCCCTTGTCAGGGGAGGAGACAACTGCCTCCCCCATGATAAGGGGGGACTGAGGGGGGTTTGAGGTTCCAATGAGCTGTTCGGTCTGCTTCTGCAACAGGAATTTCAGCCCCTTGTCCTCCAGGTTTTTCTGCAACAGTTTGGCGGCCGTCCTGTCGAGCTGGCGCTCCATCAGCCATTCCCCGATATGAACCACGCTCACATCCATGCCGCGTAATTTCAGACCATTGGCCGCTTCCAGGCCAAGCAGCCCGCCGCCGATAACCACCGCGTGCTGGTATTTCCCGGATGCATCGATCATGGCGTCCACGTCATGGATATCGCGGAAGCCGATCACGCCGCCCAGGTCGTTGCCCGGCACCGGCAGGATGAACGGATTGGAACCCGTGGCCAGAATCATGCGGTCATACTCGGCGATGGTGCCATCTTCCGCATACACCACGCGGTTCTTGCGGTCGATTTTGTTGACCTTCTTGTTGAGATGCAGGGTGATGCCGTTTTCCCGGTACCAGTCCACATCGTTGAGCATGATGTCCTGAATGGTTTGCTCACCGGACAGCACCGGGGAAAGCATGATGCGGTTGTAGTTGGCATGTGGCTCGGCGCCAAAGACCGTGATGTCATACATGTCCGGGGCAAGCTTGAGCAATTCTTCCAGGGTGCGCACCCCGGCCATGCCGTTTCCAACCATCACCAGTTTGATTTTCTTCATCAATGTTTCTCCAGGTATCAAGAATGTCCACCCCGGGTGGACTCAATATCATTCGATGGGCAGAAAAGCAAACACCGTGCCATATCCGTAATATATTGTTCTTGTAATGTTTTTTAATGTGCCAGTGATCCTGATGGCCAGCTTATGCACACAAATCAATCGGCATGCCCTGTTTATGCCCTGATATGGGGCGGAGGCAATCACCGGGAAGCGCCAACCCCCGCCACCATGCGTTTCAGCTCGGGCAAGCGCGCCATGCCGCCGCAACGCAACCATCTGCCAGGTGTAAGGCAGTTTTTCGACGTTCACCGCAGCATGCTTGAGTTCGGGCTGAAACGACACCGGGTCGAAAATCGAGATCGTCAACACATTGGCGCCGGGCGTGCTCAGCAATATAGTCACCGGCCTTCAGGGCGGGGAGGCGCTCGTTCCGGCCTGAAGGCCGGGGTTTCAACCAGCAAGGAATTTGGATGAACTGACTGCCCCAGTGCATGGGCATGAACACTTGGGCCGCCTGCATTTCCGGCGAGGCTTGAACTCGAACCGTACAGGCGCCGCGCCTGCTGGATACGCGCACCACATCGCCATCTTTCAGGCCACGCAGGCGCATATCCTCCGCATTCATCGACAGCACCGGCTCCTCGACATGGCTGAACAGACGTGCCACCGTGCCAGTGCGCGTCATGCCATGCCACTGATCGCGCAAACGGCCGGTGTTCAGATGAAACGGATATCCGCGCTAATGATGACCCCGCAGCCAACGCCGCAGTAGCAGCAAACCGATTTGACTTCTTTCATGATTCGCTCGCGGTGGATTCTTGTGCTTCAGTTGAGGAGTCGCTCCGTGGGAGCGGCGCCCCCGCCGCGATTTGCGGTCGCATTCGCGCCGGGGCGGCGCTCCTACCATGCACATGCGTTCCAGTGGGCAATCTGAAATCAAGCCGCCGGCCGCAACTGGCGGCGGTACAGGAAGTCCAGCACCGCGCCGCGGTATTCGTGGTACTTGGCGTCGTTGGCCAGCGCCAGACGTTCGCGCGGGCGCGGCAGGTCGACATGCAGGATTTCACCGATGGTCGCCGCCGGGCCATTGGTCATCATCACGATACGGTCGGACAGCAAAACCGCCTCGTCCACGTCGTGGGTCACCATCACCACCGTGCTGTGGGTTTCCGCCGTGATTTTCATCAGTTCGTCCTGGAGGTGGGCGCGGGTGAGCGCATCCAGCGCGCCAAACGGCTCGTCCAGCAACAGCACCTTGGGCTGCATGGAAAGGGCGCGGGCGATGCCCACGCGCTGCTTCATGCCGCCGGAAATTTCGTGGGGGTGCTTGTGCTCCGCATGCGTCAGCCCCACCAGCGCCAGCGCCTCGTGGGTGCGCGTCTTCAAACTGGCACGGCTCTCGGCCTGACCAAACACGCGCTCCACGGCGAGATAGACGTTCTCGAAGCAGGTCAGCCACGGCAGCAGGCTATGGTTCTGAAACACCACGCCGCGCTCCGGGCCGGGGCCGGCGATTTCGCGCCCGGCGCACAGCATGGCGCCGTCGCTGGGCTGGGTCAGCCCCGCCACCAGGTTCAGCAGCGTGGACTTGCCGCAGCCGGAGTGGCCGATCAGGGCGACGAATTCGCCTTGGGCAATATTCAGGTTGATGTCGCGCAGCGCCACGAAGGGGCCTTTTTTGGTGTTGAACACCATGCGCACGTTTTCGACTTGGACGTATTTTTCCATGTTT
>JAUYFW010000311.1 GCA_030690835.1 Sulfurimicrobium sp.
GCCGTAATCGGTGGCGGCTGGATCGGTTTGGGTGGAAGGGCAGGGCAGCCGCTTGTTGGCGACCGCAAACCCGATCAGCGCCTGGTTGATCTCGTCCAGCGTTTTTTGAGTTTCGCTGATCCGGCGCTGTTCCATCTGCGCTGAAAGCGGCATCAGCAGCCCGCCCAGCAGCAGTCCGATGATGATCAGCACAATGGCCATTTCGACCAGGGTGAAACCGAAGGCGTTATTGCGGTGCGTTTTCATAAAATATCATCCGGTTCATGTAGAGTTCAGTGTCCGTGGGTTATTGCACCGTATTTCAGCCCTTTCCCCAACTCTCCCCCGTTTACCCCCTCTCCCCAACCCTCTCCCACGAGGGGAGAGGAGGCAAACGAAAAGGGCGCTTGTTTTGCCGGAAACATACGGCGTAATAACCTACGGGTATTGCGCCCTTGTGGGCTACGCGGGTTCGGGTTATGAGAACCCGACGATTTACGCCGGAGAGTGGGTCTTGAGCCAATCTTTCAGGGCTGCATCCACACGAGTTTGCCAACCCTCGCCGGATGCGCGGAACTGTTCAACCACCTCGCGCGACAGGCGGATGGTGATGCGTTCCTTGGTCACCTCGGCACGCGGCCGACCCACCCGCCGCAACTGCGTAAATTCTTTGTCCGACAATTCATAGGTGTCGGGATCGGCGGCGATGCCGGCATTGATGGCGGCCTCTTCTTCTGGCGTCGGCAGGATGAAGCTACGTTTTTGTCTGGATACGGCGCTCATAGTGTTTTACCTCTCTCGTATTCGCCTTTCTTAGGCTGATGATGTGGCGCGTTTTGCCGCGATCCGTGAATACCACGCAATAGACCCGCTCGCCGAGGGGCGCATAGCCAATCATGCGTACCTCGCCATAGTCACGGCGGGCATCTCTTTCGAACAGCAGCCAATCCCACTCCAAGTCAGCCGCCAAGACCAAAGACACGCAGTGCTTTGAGATGTTCGCGGTGTCCTTGGCGGGGTCAAATGTGATTTCCATTAAATTATTGTATGCACGCAAACAAAGGGCGTCAATGATTTTTGTGCAACCTGATCAATGCATCACTTCCCCGCACCCGCAAGGAGTGTCCCCGCCGGGTTCCCGCTGCTTCGCAGCGACCACGGCGAGACAAGCGGGGGAGGGAGCGAACGAGAAGGGCACTTGTTTTGCCGGAAACGTACGGCGCAATGCCCGTTGGTTATTGCGCCCTACGCTTGCGGCATTATTCCACGCGCAATTCGAGTTTCTGGAGAGTCACCCCCTGCACTTGCCCACCGGAGGAGGAGAAGCCTGCTGTGAAGCCGAAGTAGATGTTGCTCATGGACGAATCCAGGCTGATGCAGCGGGTTACGGTGGGGGCTGCTGCAGTGAAGTTGCCACCAGTATTGTTGCAGGCAGTGCAATCCACCCACACCTTGACCAAGCTGTAAGTGCCGCCGGTTGCCGTGCAAGTGCTGTTGTAACCGCTGTGGATTTCGACCCGCTGATTGTGCAACAGTGTTGCCGGCGATTCCTCGAACTGGTTGCTGAGTGAGTAGTTGCACCCCGCTGCAGTGCCATTGCAAGCAATCGTCAGGTTGCCGTTGGTGGCCGAGTGGACGATATTGCCGTTCGCCATGATGGCGGTGTGATTGGAGGTGCCGACGGGCTCCCCGTTCGCGCTCTCTCGGCGGATGTCGGTTTCCACGAACAGGCTGAAGGGAAGGGTGCTCGCGGGGATGACGCCCATAGTGCTCTGCGAGCCGCACGTGGTCGGCTTGCCCGCGTCACCCTGCAGGAAGGAGAGGGTGAAGCCGTAGCCGTAATCCGACCCGCCGGGCGGGTCTGGATAAGCGAACTTGAATTCGTAATAGGTGCGCAGGATTTTTCCGTTCAGTGTTAGGAGATCCGGGAACCAGAGGCAGCCACCGCCGCTGCCGCCCGCCACATCGATGGTTGCAGTCTGGGTGATGGGATCAACTGTCACTCCCGCACCGGCAATTTCAAATTTGCTGAATTGGGTTGGATTGGAGAAAGAAACCGTTGTTCCGCCAGTCCCGGTAATGCAGGCCACTATATCCGCCGAGGCGGTGGTTGCGGTGTATGCTGAAATGCCGGAGTAAGTCGTGCCGCCCGGAAATGAAGTGGCGTTGACTCCTTCCAGGTAATTGGCGGCATTGGCCTTGTCGGTCGCGGTGAGGCGCACCTGGGAGGCTGTGCGTTCACCGGCAAAAATCAGCACGGCATCGCAGGGCGCGCCGTTGACGGTGATCCCGACGTTTTCCGCGAACTTGAGGTTGTTGTTCCAGTTGCAGCGGAAATAATCCTTTTTCTGGTCGGCTGGGCCGTCAGTCACGGGGCAACCAGCCGTCGATGCCGTGTTGAAGGCCGTGACACGGGGTGGCGTGGCGGCATCGAGGGAGGTTTTCAGATCCGTGAGCAGGGTGCCGATGTCGGAAGCGAAATCGCTGCGCTTCTTGACCCGCTCGAAAATTTCCCGGCTAGCGATCCACAGGCCACGGTCGTTGTTGGTGCCATTCTTTGCGCTGTCGTTCGTGGCGAGCACGAGTGTGCTTACGCCGCCCACTGCCGGGTTCAGCGTCAAGCTTTCGAGGTAGGCGGCGGCGTTGATGCTGCCACCGCATTCGCTCGCTCCGGCGGAGGTACGGTCTTGCGTACCGGTGGCACTTCCCGGCGCGGCGATCACGGCCCATGGCGTGTCGTGCGTATTGGCCGCCGCAAGTATCTGGCCGGAGGCATCCTGCACCTCGACCTGGCCGACAGTATCCCAGTTCAGCTCGTCCGTAGGAGGATTGTTCTTGGCTCGGCCGGAGACGATATACCACAGGCATTCTCCCGCGCTGTCGCGCAGTGGCGGCAATCCGAGCTCTTTCCACGGAAGGCGCCCCACTACGGTGACATCCTTGTTGCCACAGGGAGGATCGCCGGTTCCATCGTTATTGGTATCCGGGCAGGGTAGGTAGCCAAACACCTTGTCCGTATAGTTGCCCGTGTCTGGATGGGTATCCCGATAAGTCGCCGCATACCCGATCAGCGCATCCTTCGCCTTGGCCAGCGCATCCGCAGTGATTTTATCCCGCTCGATCTGGGGGTTGCTCTTCAGCGCGCTGACCAACAGCCAGGCCGCGCCGATCCCGATAATGGTGAGGATGATGAGCAGTGCGGCGCCGCGTTCGCGGCGGGGTGCGGGAAGAGGGCTGAGGGCTGAGGGTTTCATCTGTATTCTGTCCCCTGACTGCTGTCTTCTGACTCCTGATACCCCTCTCGTATTTTTCCCTTGCCAGCGTCAAATGTTTGCCCCGGCTTGATTTCCACCTTTTTGCCCGATGGCAGCAGCAGCACGGCAGACGGTTTGGAGGTTTTCCCCTGTTGTACCGTCACGCCCTGGGGGTTTTCGTTTTCGCGCTGCGGCACCTGGTTGATCCAGATCGTGCTTTTCCCGCTGCTGCGGCTTACCAGGCCGTTCACCGTAATCGGGCCTCCTCCCGCGCGCACTCCGGGGGCGATGCTGTTGTTGCGCAAGGTATCGAGTGTGGCGTGCTCCTGAGGCGTAAAGAAAAACCGCCCCGCCAGTTCGGCGCGGGGTGCGCTCGCTGCCAGGAGCAAGCCGGCAGCCATGATTGCCTGCCACCTTGCCGCGCGTTTTCTTTTCAAAATAAGGATCATGCTGTGCTTTCTACCGGCCAGTCGGACTGGTCGCAGGGGGCGACGAGGGAGCGCCTACGCTGAGCCAGTCCAAACTGCATTCTGCCACAAGATTCTGCGCGAGTTGAAGCGGCTTGCCCTTCTCCTGCGGGTTGCGGGTGATCTCGCAATGGTCGAGGGCAAACAGCCCCGCTTTCCGGGTGTGCAGGTCGTTCAGCAGGGTGAACAGGTCGCCTTCGTGAAGCAGGGAAAACTTGATGTTCATCCGGCTGGCGGAGATTGTCAAGGCGTTCGCGGAGGGAAGGCCGGTAAACGTATACGGACGCCGCGCGGCGATGTCGTATTCCATGGGAAAAAATTTGCGTTGCTCGCGGCTGCGGCCCAGGGCGTCGATCCAGTCCAGCCGCCTTTCTTCGCCGATCTGTCTGGCGGCGAGCAAGGCTTGGTAAGGGGCGAGGTAGCGGCGGATGTTTTCTTGTTCGGTGGCGGTGCGCGCGCGGTTTTGGCGCGCGGCGTCGAGCCGTTGTTGCGCTTGCGCGTGTTGTTCCTGGTGGCGGCGCTCGAACAGGGAGCCGCCGAAGTGCAGGCCCAGGCCGGTCACGATGCTCAGTGCCAGCAGGATCAGCGCGATCCGCATCATGAGCAGATTTTCCCCGGCCATCTCCGAAAGGGTGAGGCGGCTCATGGTCCGGTCGCCCGATAAATCAGCTTGAGCGAAAAATTGGCGGCAGGCGGCTGCGCGCCTTCGTTCAGGCTGCCCTTGAGCTGGGCCTGGGGATCGGTCTCGATGGGCAGGGCAAGCGGGATCGCCTGCAAGCCGGGGGTGGCCTTCAGTTTTGTCGTCAGCCGCTCGACGGCGGCCAGCGCATCGCGGTAATGGGTGAAGGGCGCGATTTCACCTTCCAGCAGGGCTATTTCGAATTTTTCGCCGCCATCGCCCGGCGCTGCTTCGCTGGTCGCGGGCGGGGGCGCGGCTGACTTGGCGCCGATGTCCTGATTGGGATTGGTGGACAATACCCATTTGAAGCGCTGCAGGCGCACCTGGGGCAATTCGTCCAGGGCGCGGCTGATGGCGGCCATCAGGGTTTCGGGAGTGCGCGGGCGGGCGGTGAGGGTTTCCGCCAGTTCCACGGTTCCCTTGAGGACATCGGGCGCCGCCGGCAGCAAGGGGAAGGCGCTTTGCATGGTTCGCGCTTCAGCCTCCAGGCGCTCCGCCTGGCTGTGGGTTTGCTCGGTCTGCACGGCGAGATTCAGGCCGTCGGCGATATGGGTTGCGGCGGAAAGGATGCCGAAGGCGACTAGGGCGATGCCGCTGGATTTCATCGCCAGCGAGGCGCGGTTCAGCCGCCAGTAGCGGGATTCCCGTGCGCCGGCGTAGTGGTTGCCGACGCTGTGGCGGGCCAGGAATTGCAGATACAAGGATGTGACGTCGGTGGCAGCGCTAGCATCGAGCCTCAGGGCGGCGGCGGTATTCCGCAGTTCCAGGGGCAAGAACTGGTGCGTCGGCGTGCTGTTGCAGCCGTTGAGGAGGCTGTCGCACTCGTTGTCGTTGAAAAGCAGATGGATTTCCAGCAGCTGATCCCGCGGCAGCAAGCGCTGGTTATTCAGGTATTGCTGAATCTTGGCGCTTTCCTCGCTGACCGCATCGATCAGCTCGCCTGGGCCGCTCCCGGCAATGGAAACCAGGCGGCTGAGCTTGAGGTATCCGTTCTGGAAGTAGCTCTGGCGCAACCCCCCGTCGCCCTGGCGGGTGACAAGCAGCAGGTGGGGGGCTTTGCCCAGGCCGAGTTTGCGGATAATCGCCTGGCTGAGCAGCGGTACCGAATAGAGTCCCGCGAGCGCCATCCTGCATTCCAGGACGGCATCGATCCAGGGCTTGATTGCCGCGCTGTTGGTCAGGGCGGAGAGCAGGAGGCGGTCGTCCCGGCGCCCTTGCGTATCCCGCCCCTGCAGCGCGGTGTGGCGGTAGGCCTCATTGCGGAAGACTTGCCCCAGTTTGCGGTTGATCAGTGCGGTGCGGGACCGGCCCAGTATGTGGGGGATGGTTTCGAGGCGGAAATCCTCCTCGATGATGTCCACCAGGAAGCAAAGGGGCAGTTTGGCGTGCTTTTCCAGGTGCGCCGCGAATTCGGCGATGCCCTCCGCGTCGGCATTGAAAACCTGTCTTGCGGACAGGGCGCCGCGCCGCCAGGTGTGAACCTCGGTCTGTTTGCCGGTGTGGTAAGCGAGAAGTTTGCCCATTATTTAGAGACCAGGATGAGGGATGAAGGATGAACCCGTGGCGCCACCATCCTTTATCCGGGATTGTCCATTGGAATGTTCGTGCATGTAGGAGCGCCGCCCCCGGCGCGAATGCGGTCGCAAATCGCGGCGAGGGCGCCGCTCCTACAGCGGTGTTTTGGCTCTAAATGGATTATCTGGGATAAATAAGTTGAGGAGGCGAATCATGCAACCAAAGGCACATACCGGCGCGACTATTGGCTCTTGTTCTGATGACGATGTTTGTGTCCCATTGACCTGTGATCTCTGCAGGGCCGAAATCCCGCCTAGCGCGGCGCTGACTTTTGAAGGCGCTGACTACACTGCCCACTTCTGCGGCGGGGGAGGGTTGGGGAGAGGGCAGCCCTCCCCCTAAAGGGACTCCGATCCGTCATGGGCTAAAGCCCATGCGGAGTCGTATGCAAGGGGAAGGATGGGGACGGGAGTTGGCCGCGATTTGCGACCGCATTCGCGCCGGGGGCGGCGCTCCTACATCCGTGCATCCCAATGGACATCAATCGGGGCTTATCTTCACTTCATCCCTTGATACACACTTTCGGCCGCAAAAACGCCACGCGCTTCGCCAGCCCCGCCTGCTCCGTTGCCGCGGCCACCTCGTCCACATCCTTGTAGGCCCCAGGCGCTTCTTCCGCCGCCCCGCGCATGGATAGTGTGCGGATCAGGATGCCCTTGCTGGCCAGATCGCGAATCAACTCCTTGCCTTGCCAGCGTTTCAGTGCCTGAGTGCGGCTCATGGCACGCCCGGCGCCGTGGCTGGCCGAGGAGAATGCACGATTCTCGCTTTCCTGCGTTCCGGCCAGCACGTAGGACCCGGTACCCATGCTGCCGCCGATGATCACCGGCTGGCCCGCCTCACGGTAGCGCGCCGGCAAGGCGGGATGACCTGGACCGAAGGCGCGCGTGGCGCCCTTGCGGTGGACATAGAGCAGCCGCTCCTTGCCATCCACTTTGTGCTTTTCCAGTTTGCAGGTGTTATGGGAAACATCGAACAGCGTTTCCAGGCTCGCCTGCGGCAGGATTTCGTCGAACACCTCGCGCGTCAGATGGGCCAGTATCTGACGGTTGGCCAGCGCCACGTTGATCGCGGCGTTCATGGCGCCGAGATATTCCTGTCCTTCCGGCGAGTTGATCGGCGCACAGGCCAGTTCGCGGTCGGGCAGATGAATGCCCAGCCGGCCCGCCGCCTTGGCGAGGGAAAGCAGATAGTCGGTACCGATCTGGTGCCCCAGGCCGCGCGAGCCGCAATGGATGGAAACCAGAATCTGTCCCACGTGCAGGCCGAAATCCCGCGCGGCGTCGGGGTCGAAAATTTTCTCCACCACCTGGATTTCCAGGTAATGGTTGCCCGAGCCGAGCGTGCCCATCTCGCCGCGCTGGCGCTTCTTGGCGACCTCGGACACGTTGCCCGGCACGGCGCCTTTCATGTGGCCGTGTTCCTCGACATATTCCAGTTCATCCTGGCTGCCATAACCACGGGCCACCGCCCATTGCGCGCCACCCGTCAGCACGTCATTCAACTGGGCGGGCGTCAGCTTCAGTTTGCCTTCCTCGCCCACCCCCGCCGGAATGGCGCGGAACAAGGCATCCGCCAGTTTTTCCAGGTACGGCGCGATATGCTCAAGGTCGAGGTTGCTGCGCAGGCAACGAATGCCGCAGGAAATATCGAAACCCACGCCACCGGCTGAAATGATGCCGCCCTGCTCGGGATCGAACGCCGCCACGCCGCCGATCGGAAAGCCATAGCCCCAGTGGGCGTCAGGCATGGTCATGGCGCTGCCCACCAGTCCCGGCAGGCAGGCCACGTTGGTGATCTGTTCCAGCACCTTGTCGTCCATGCTGGCGAGCAAGGATTGGCTGCCGTAGAGAATCACCGGGGCGCGTTTTTCCCCACCGCGCAGCGGCACGCTCCAGCTACAAGCATCGATTTTTTCCAGGCGGGACAGGTCCATATTTAGCTTTCAGTAATCAGCTATCAGCTTTCAGCAATCGGGTTTTGGCTGACAGCTGATAGCTGATAGCTGACAGCTACTCTCACACATCCACCACGCAGCGCGCTTCCCAAGTCCCGTCAACCTGTTCGACACGCAGCATGGTCAGCGTCGCGCCCTTGACCTCAGTGCCGCGCTCCATGTTCGCATCCCATGGCGCACCCCAGGCTGCCCCCTGCCACTGTCCGTCAACATGCTTGATCTTGAATTGCCCCCACACCAGTCTCCGCTGCCGCGCCTCGGACAGCAGGCGGTTAAGCCAGGTTACCAGCGCCAGTTCCAGATCGTCTTCAGCGAACGAGAATGCGACCTGCACGAGGTGCGGGACCTGTGCGCTCTCCACCATGATCGCGAACATGGCCCCGGCGGCACCTTCGAATGCCTCCTCCAGCGTCGCGCCACGACCAATGACGCCGATGTCGGCATCGTGCTCGAAATAATCAAAGCTCACAATCCGCTCAACACCTTGATATGCGCCGCCGCACTGCGCCCCAGGGCATGCAGGGCGTAGCCGCCTTCCAGCACCGAGACAATGCGGCCGGCGGCATGGCGCGTAGCAATTTCCTTGAGCTTTTCGGTCACCCAGACGTAATCCGCTTCCCTCAGCCCGAATCCGCCCATGTCATCCTCTCGGTGCGCGTCGAAGCCCGCCGAAACCAGCAGCATTTCGGGCTGGAAGCGTTCCAGGGCGGGGAGCCACTGCTGCGTCACCGCCGCACGGAAGCCCTCACCCGCCGTGCCGGCGGGAAGCGGCACATTGATGATGTGCTCGTTGCCGCTATTCGCCCCGCAATAAGGGTAATACGGATGGCGAAAAGTGGAACACAGCATCACGCGCGGATCGTCATGAAAGATATCCTCCGTCCCATTGCCATGATGCACATCGAAATCGGCAATGGCTACCCGCTGCAAGCCATGCTGCTCAAGCGCATGCGCCACGGCGACCGCCACGTTGTTGAAAATGCAGAAGCCTGCCGCGCTGCTGCGCCCGGCATGGTGACCGGGGGGGCGAATGTTGCAAAAGGCATTCTCCGCCCGGCCCGAGATGAGTAAATCCACGGCCAGAACAGCCGCCCCGGCGGCATGCAGCGCGGCTTCGAGGCTATGCGGGTTCATTGCCGTATCGCCGTCAAGGTGAACCAGGCCCGCGCTCGGCGCCTGATCGAAAACCATGCGGATATAGCCGCGCTCGTGCACCCGCGCCAACTGCTCCTCGCTGGCACGGGGAGCCTCATGGCGGTCGAGAAACGGCAACAGGCCGGACGCGATCAACTGGTCCTCGATTGCCTGGATGCGCGCGGGGCATTCGGGATGATCGGCGCCCATATCGTGCCTGAGGCAGACGGGATGGGTAATGTAAGCGGTATGCATCGGGTTTAATCTGCCGGTCTTATATAAGACTTGAGGTCATATTTTGTGGCACAATGGTCACAATCCGTTTCTATAATACCCTCTCTCTCATTTGGATCGCAAAATCATGGGCCAACACTACCTCAATCCCCTTTTCGCGCCAAAGTCCGTCGCGGTGTTTGGCGCCAGCGACCGTATCGACTCGATCGGCCAGATCGTCTTTCAGAATATGCTGGAAAGCGGCTACCAGGGCGGCCTCTACCCTATCAATCCGAAGAGCGCGGAAGTGCAGGGCAAGAAAGCCTACGCCACGATCGGCGAAATCGGCGAAGCGGTCGAGCTGGTGGTCATCGCCACCCCGCCCCAGACGGTGCCCGACATCATCGAGGATTGCGGCAAACATGGCGTCAAGGCGGCGGTCATCATCACCGCCGGTTTCGGCGAAACCGGCCCCAAGGGCCAGGCGCTGGAAAAAGCCGTACTGGATAATGCCCACCGCTACGGCATCCGCCTGATCGGCCCCAATTGCCTCGGCGTGATGCGCCCCTCCATCGGCCTCAACGCCACCTTCAACAAGGGCGGCGCCAATAGCGGCGACCTCGCCTTCGTGTCGCAATCCGGCGCGCTCTGCACCGCCATTCTGGACTGGGCGCAAAGCAACGATGTCGGCTTCTCCAGCGTGGTTTCGATGGGCTCGTCCGCCGACGTGGATTTCGGCGAGATTCTTGATTACCTGGTGTCGGACAACAAGACCCAGAACATCCTGCTGTACATCGAGGGCATCCGCAACGCGCGCAGCTTCATGAGCTCGATCCGCGCCGCTGCCCGCATCAAGCCGGTGATCCTGGTCAAGGTGGGTCGCCACGCCGCCGGCTCCAAGGCGGCCATGTCGCACACCGCCTCGCTGGTGGGCTCGGATGACGTGTTCGACGCCGCCGTGCGCCGCGCCGGCGTGGTGCGGGTACAGACCATCACCCAACTGTTCGCCGCCGCCAAGGCGCTTTCGTCCGGCTTCCGTCCGGTCGGCAACCGTATTGCCATCGTCACCAATGGCGGCGGCCCCGGCGTGATGGCCACCGACCGCGCCGTGGATCTGGGACTGACGATTGCCACCCTCTCCGACACCACCATCGAACAGCTCAACCAGGTGCTGCCGCCCAACTGGCCGCACGGCAACCCGGTGGACATCATCGGCGACGCGCAGGCCGACCGTTATCACCACGCGGTCAAGGCCTGCCTGGAAGATCCGAACGTCGACGGCGTGCTCGCCATTCTCACCCCCCAGGCCATGACCAAGCCGCTGGAGGCCGCCAACGCGGTGATAGCGCTCACCAATCAATACAGCAAACCCCTGCTGGCCTGCTGGATGGGCGAGTCGCAGGTGGCCGAAGCGCGCAGCGCCTTCGCCAAGGCCAAAAAGCCGAGTTTCCGCACCCCGGAACCGGCGGTGGAAGTGTTTTCCTATCTCTCCGACTATTACCGCAACCAGAAACTTTTGATGCAGATGCCGGGACCGCTCTCCCACCAGCTCGAACCTGACGTGGAAGGCGCGCGCATGGTCATCGAAGGCGCCCTGCTGGAGCGCCGCAAGGTGCTCAACGAGATGGAATCCAAGGCGCTGCTGTCGGCCTTCCACATCCCGGTGGCCAAGACCATGGTGGCCCGCAGCCCCAACGAGGCGCTGCTGATCGCCGAGCAACTGGGCTTCCCGGTGGCGATGAAGGTCAATTCGCCCGACATCACCCACAAGACCGATGCCGGCGGCGTGCTGCTCAATCTCGGCAACGCCCAGGCGGTGCGCGCCGCGTACCACGAGATCATGGAGAGCGTGCAGCGCAACCGGCCCAACGCGCAGATGGACGGCATTTCGATCGAGCCCATGATCGTCAAGCCCAATGGCCGCGAACTGATGGTCGGCGTCACCAACGACCCGGTGTTCGGCCCGGTAATCACCTTCGGCGCTGGCGGAACCACCGTGGAAATCATGGGCGACCGCTCCGTCACGCTGCCCCCGCTCAATCACTTCCTGGTCAAGGACCTCATCCAGGGCACCCACGTCGCCAAGATGCTGGGCGCCTTCCGCCACATGCCGCCGGCCGACATGGCGGCGCTGGAAAGCGTGCTGCTGCGCGTGTCGGAAATGGTGTGCGAACTGCCGCTGCTGATGGAAATGGACATCAACCCGCTGATCGTGGACGAACACGGCGCGCTGGCCGCCGATGCGCGCGTGGTGGTGGAATACCGCCAGCCCAACCCGGACCGCTACGCCCACATGGCGATTTATCCCTACCCGACCCACCTGGTCAGCAGATGGCAACTGGCGGACGGCACCGACATCACCATCCGCCCCATCCGCCCGGAAGATGCCGAACTCGAACAGGCATTCGTGCACGAGCTGTCCGAGGAATCGCGCTATTTCCGCTTCATGCGCAGCGTGCAGGAGCTCACCCCGGACATGCTGGCGCGCTTCACCCAGATCGACTACAGCCGTGAGATGGCGCTGATCGCCGTGACCCAGAAACAAGGCAAGGAAGTGGAACTGGGCGTGACGCGCTTCGCCATCAACCCGGACGGGGAAAGCTGCGAATTCGCCCTGGTCGTCGCCGACAGCATGCGCGGCAAGGGCCTCGGCCAGAAACTCATGACCGCGCTGATGGATGCCGCCCGCTCCAAGGGGCTGAAAACCATTGAAGGCGAAGTGCTCACCAACAACCGCAGCATGCTGAAACTGATGACACGGCTGGGCTTCGCTGCCCAAACCAGCCCGGAGGATGACGGCATCAAGAATGTCCGCAAGGTGCTGT
>JAUYFW010000353.1 GCA_030690835.1 Sulfurimicrobium sp.
CCACGGTATTTGACCGGCGCATTGAGGTTGAGCCCGGAAACCGATTCGTTCATGTAGGCCAGGTATGTATCGTAAGTCTTGCGGTATTGCGCGCCACCGCTCAGCCACAGTATGCCTGCCACCAGTGCGGCAAAGAGCAGAATGACAAATAGTCCGACAATGGTGTAGTTTACTTTTGTTTCCACGTCTGTTCCCATGCGGCCCGCCCACGCGCGCCGTAAAAGTATTCGCGGATGATGGGGTGTTCCGCTTGCGCCAATTCCGCCATGGTGCCGATGCCCAGCACCCGGTTTTCCCCCAGCACGGCAACCCGGTCCGCCACCCGCCACAGCAGATCTAGGTCATGCGTCACCATCATGATGGTCAAACCAAGCGATTCTTTCAAGTTTCTCACCAGTTCGTCGAAGCCGCTGGCGCTCAGGGGATCGAGTCCGGCGGTTGGTTCGTCGAGAAATACCAGCTCCGGCTCCAGTGCCAGCGCCCGCGCCAGGGCCGCCCGCTTGCGCATGCCGCCGGAAAGTTCGTTGGGGAACTTGGCGCCGGCACTGGGTGGCAAACCAGTGAGGGCAATTTTCAAGGCCGCGAGCTGATTGATCATGTCGTCATCCAGGTCGGTATGCTCGCGCAGCGGCAAGCCGACGTTCTCCAGCACCGTCAGCGAGCTGAACAGCGCCCCGCGCTCGAACATCACGCCCCATCTACGGCGCAGCGGCAGCGCGGCCTCATCGTCCAGGCCGAGCACTTCCTGGCCGAACACCCGGATCGAACCGGACTGCGGCGACTGCAGCAGGATGATTTCGCGCAACAGGGTGGACTTGCCGCAACCACTGCCCCCCACCAAGGCGAATATTTCGCCGCGCCGGACGGTCAGGCTCACATTCTCGTGTACCACGGCCGCGCCGAAACGGGTGCAAATATTGCTGACCTCGACAATGGGTTCAGTCGTCATCATATCTTGAGCCAGCTAAAAATCACCGAGAATATGGCATCCACCACGATGACCAGAAAGATCGCCTGGACCACGCTGACCGTCGTCTGCTGACCCACGCTATCCGCGCTGCCGCTCACCTGGAAACCCTGGAAACAACCGACCAGACCAACGATCACCGCGAACATCAACGCCTTGCCAATGCCGACCAGGAAGGAGGACAGCCTGACGGCATCGTCAAAGCGGGCGAGAAAATCCTCAAAACTGACGCCGAGCTGGCTTTTTGCCATTATCATGCCGCCCACCACGCCCAGCACATCGGCGTAAACCGTCAACAGTGGCACCGCGATCATCAGTGCGAGGATCTTGGGCAAAACCAGCAACTCCATGGGCGCGATGCCTATGGTGCGCATGGCATCGACTTCCTCGGTGACCTTCATGGTGCCGATCTGGGCGGTAAAGGCTGAGCCAGAGCGCCCCGCCACGATGATCGCGGTCAACAATGGCGCCATCTCGCGCAACATGGACAGACCGACCAGATCGGCCACGAAGATGCTCGCCCCATAGCGCGCCAGTTGCTCGGCACCCTGGTAGGACACCACCACGCCCATCAGGAACGATAGCAGGCCGACAATGGGCAGGGCATCGAAACCCGCGCCCTGGATGTTGTGCAGCAAAGGCCGCAGTCGGAAACGGGAGGGCTGCCTGGCAATCCGCAGCGCCGCCAGCGCCGCCTCGCCGATAAAGGCCAGCATGCCGGTCGCCTGCTCGATGTGACGCAAAAAAGCATAGCCGAACCGCGCCAGTGGGGTGAAAACCGGCGGCTGTGCCACGGCGGCCTCCGCCCCGCGCGCCTCGATCATGATCAGGAGCGACGAAAACTCCGGCCTCAGGCCTTGCAGCGTCACCGTCCGTCCGGCGCGTTCCAGCCCGCGTAGCGCGCTGAACAACAGCCACGCGCCGGCGGTGTCCATGCTTTGCACCGCCGTGCAATCGATGACCAGATTGTCGCCCTGGGGCCAGACAAACCCGTCGAGTGTTCCCTGCAACGCCTTGATATGCGGCAATACCCAGTCTCCGCGGCAGTGCGCCGCGCTCTCTCCCGCAATGGGGACGACATGGGATGGGCCTGTATTTTCGGTCATGGCCTGATTTTGCGCAGATGGCGGCCAAAGATCAAGCGCCAATGACTTGAATGTTCTTCTTGCACAAAAACCGGATCACGCAATACAATCCGCCGAACAGGTGATCGTTAGATCATGTGTACCCACAAACCTAGAGATAACTCATGAAAAAACCACTTTCCCTCAGCCTGATACTGGCAGGCAGCATGCTGTTGAGCAGCCATGCAAGCGCCAACTCACACCAGACTCCGGCCCCCATGCCGGTCGAAATGCAGCAGATGATGAAGGTTTACACCCCCGAGCTGCGCCAGAAGGTGATGGCCCTTTCTCCCGAGCTAAAAGGAACGATTCAACAGTTGCATGCCGGCCACACCCGCCGTGCCAAGGAAACCAACCTGCGCCAGATCATGCACGAAATTCTCTCCGAATATCAAAGCATCGCCTCGGCTGTTGCGACTGACAACGCCGAGCAGGCCGCCGAGGCCGCGCGTCGCTTGGCAAACCACCGCATTCCAAAGGGTGGCCTGCTGGCTTATTTCCCTCTCGACAAAGTCAACACCGCCGATCTTTCCGTATTGTCGGCAATGAATACAGCCGTCGAGGGAAGCGCCCTCAAGCTGGCAGAGGCGGCTGACAAAGGCGATATGTCGATGGCCGCGTCTTACATGAGCGACATCATGACCGGTTGCGTTGCCTGCCATCAGAAATTCCGAGGTGTGCCGGGCATTTCAGCCAACCTGATGACCCCCGAAGGAAAATAATCCAGCCAAGCCGCCATTTTAGGATCATTGCGAGGGCACCCCCACGGTTTCCTATTGGGTGTGATAAACCCAAATTATCCATTAGCACCAAAACGCCGCTGTGG
>JAUYFW010000360.1 GCA_030690835.1 Sulfurimicrobium sp.
CGAAGAGAAAAAGCCTTATCAGGCGCCGCTGCCAAAAACGCCCGCCACCCCCCTCTTTCAGGGCGAACGTCAGGCGTTGGATAAAGCCCGGGGTGTTGAACAGACGCTCGACGCCCACGCGCGGGAACAGCTGCAGAAAGCCGGACAAGAATAAGCCCGATTTAGCTCTTTTTTGGAGTTTAACGGGCTGCAGCCCTGATTGAGGCAGGTGCCACCCGGCAGGCGGCTAGTGGCAGCCACCGCCTCCGCCGCCGCATCCACCACCGCCACAACCACCTCCACCGCCGCCGGAACTACAGGATGAACCCGCGGTATCATTGGGGTTGATAAAAATGAACTGGTGATTTCCGGGGCTGATTTCGACAAAATCCAGCACCGCGCCACCCAACAAAGGCTGGCTTTCTACCGCAACCAACACCTTGATGCCCTCTGCATCGATCAGCGCGTCGTCCTCGCCTTCCTGATCAAAACCCATGCCATACTGAATCGAACCATCGAAATCGCGTTTTGCCGCAATGCGCAATGCCATTCCATCCGCACCGGCCTGTAGCGCCGCATTCTGGATTTGAGCAATTGCTTCTGCCGTTACCTTGAGCATTTCCTTCTCCTTGAATTAATTAACAGGTATCTGATTTACCTTCGTCCATTCCCTTTTCCCTGACTTCACGGACAAATGCCATGAAGCGCTCCGCCCAGTTGTAGCCCTGCAGGGAGCGAAAATGGGTATAGCAGGCAAGCAGGTTTTTGTACACGATGCCATCATGCTTACCATCGATACCGTACCCGCGCACGACATCAAAAGCATATGTTAGGTCATGAGGCACATTTTCCAAGCTGGAATAATGAAATTCATGTGCCAGCAATTCCGTGCCGACCTGTTCACCCGGCCAGGGATTCTTTCCAGTACAACGCACCTTCACGTAACCCCGCCCGACCGGTTTGCCATGCATGACGACATCCCCCGGTATGATTCCAGCCATCTGTCGCGTTTCATTGCGCCACGACAGACTTCGCGCCAGGTACATCAGGCCGCCGCACTCCGCATATACCGGCATTCCGGCTTCGATGGCGCTGCGGATACTGCCGCGCATCGTGGCATTGCTCTCGAGTTGCGCCATGAACAATTCCGGGAATCCGCCACCGATAAAAAGTCCGTCGAGCGCCAGGGGTAGCTCGCGATCGTTGAGGGTATCGAACGGAACGATCTCCGCTCCGGCCGCCCGCATCGCATCCAGGTCGTCGGCATAGTAAAAGCCAAAGGCCTGATCGCGCGCCAGGCCGATGCGCAGTTTGGCATTGGCATTTATCCGGGATGGCGCGGCCTTGTTCATGACGGGGCGGCCAAGTGCCGGTGCGCTGCGCGCGATCCGCAGCAGGCTGTCGAGATCGACCTGGCTGCCAACAATCGAACCGATCAGCCGTATGTGTTCCAGCGCTTCGCCTGTTTCGTTGCTGGGCATCAGCCCCAGGTGCCGTTCCGTGATTTGCAGGCGCGGGTCATGGTGTACGGCGCCCAGTACCGGCACTTCGGTATAGTGCTCAATCACCGCGCGCAGTTTTCCTTCATGACGCGCGCCACCGAGATTGTTGAGGATCACGCCGGCGATGCGAATATCCGGATCAAAAGCCTGATAACCTAAAATCAGCGGCGCAATCCCGCGCGTCATGCCTCGTGCATCAATCACCAGCACCACCGGCGCATGGAGCAATTTGGCCAGGGCGGCATTGCTGTTGCTGCCGTCGAGGTCAAGGCCATCATACAAACCCTTGTTGCCTTCAATCAGGCACAGGTCCGCATCTGTAGCGTGGCGCTGATAGGTTTCGACCATCTCGTCGCGACCCATCAGGTAAAAGTCGAGGTTGCGACAGTCTCTTCCGGTGGCGGCTGTCAGCCACATCGGGTCGATAAAATCCGGGCCTTTCTTGTATGGCTGCACCGCCAGACCACGGCTCGTAAGGGCTGAACACAAGCCAATACTGACCGTTGTCTTGCCGGAAGATTTATGTGCGGCTGAAATTAGCAGGCGTGACATTTTAGGAGCGGACTGTGCAAAAAGGAAACCCGAAGCTACCGCAGGCCATGTCGAGGTCAATCACCATTGAGCCTCTGCCTCCGTAACGCTTCGGGTTATGCCGTGAATGCGGGCTGAATTCAGTCGGTCAGCATTTCCTTGGAAATATGACGAAAATCATCTTGAGGAATGAAGCGCAGTACCCGCACGGCAATGGTGGTCAGCAGTAATGCAATGCCCACTCCCCCCATCCCCAGCAGGAATTCGGGAAGCGAGGGATGGTAGGCATGGATCACACCATCGAAAAAGCTGCTGGATTGTTGCATCCCCGGAAAAATATCCAGCGGAAATGCCTGGCCACCGATGATTATCACGTAAAGCTGCGAGAATGCGCCGAGAATAATCAACAAAGCAGACAAAAACACCGCTCTCGACTTCATGCCCAGTGTGGGGTGCAACAATATGCCCAGAGGTAAAACCGTGCCAATCATTATCTGGCCAACCCAGAACAGGGTGGTGAACACGCCGCCTTCAAGCAGGATGAAGCGTTCGAAGGCCCATTGCTTGGCAAAATACATATTTGTCATGTGATACACGATGGTGAAATACAGCACCGCGCCAACAAAAGTCGCGAGCAGATTTTTCATGCGGCGCAAAATTGCCGGATCAAGCTTCATTCCGTTCCATGCATACATGAACGACTGCACGATAATGAATACCGCTAGGCCGTAGGAGAACGACATGATAATGAACATGGGTGCCAGCAAGGCGGAACCGAAGCCTTGACGCGCCACGAGAAAACCGAAAATCGAACCGGTTGCGGTAGTCAGGGCAATACGCCAGATGAAAGCCGCAAAGCCGACATACTTGGAGTAGCCGTACATTTTACGCTCCATCATGGTCCATAAATAGGTTGCCACGATCGCGAAGAAGCCGGTGTACAGGATCACGTTAAGCGCAAAGACCGACTTGAAGTTGAAGTGCGTCATGGCGACGATCAGCCGATCCGCACGGCCAAGGTCGAGCATCAGCACAGTCAGGCCGCCCGCCAGCAAGGCGATGGCGAGCAAACCGGATAACGGGGCCCGTGCTTTATAGATGGGTTTACCGAATACCGAGCCTATCGATGCCACGTTCAATACCCCAGACGCGGCAACGATCAGGAACAACGCGAACACGTGGGGCAGACCCCACACGATCTGGTTGTTCATGCCGGTCACCACATGTCCATGCGTCTCCATGTAGTGCGCCGCGCCCAGGCCGACCAGGACGACCAGGCCAAGCACGGCAACCAGCGCATAGAATGCGCGCTCTTCAATTTTGCGGAATGCTTCGAAATTCATGGCAGTTTAGATTCCCTGATAGCGGACGCCGACATTGAGGTTCAGATCAGCGCGCACCTGAGTGGTGGCGGATGAGGCAACGCGCTTGGAAATTTCGCTGTTCGGGTCGTTCAGATCGCCAAACAGGATCGCGTTATGCCCAGCCGCCGAGCAGGCATCGGCGCAAGCCGGCTGGCCGCCGCGGTCGATGCGATGCACGCACAGGGTGCAGGATTCGACGCAGCCCTTGCCGCGCGGCACGTCGGGGTTCTGGTCATGCAACTCCTCGTGCACGAAGGAACGCGCCTTGTAGGGGCAAGCCATCATGCAGTAGCGGCAGCCGATGCAGGTGTGGCGATCGACCAGCACGATGCCATCGGCGCGCTTCATGGATGCACCGGTGGGGCAGACGTCCACGCAGGGCGGGCTGGCGCAGTGCTGGCACATCATCGGCAGTTGCGTGGTGCGGCCATTGCGGCGATCGACCAGTTCAATCTTGCGTATCCATTGCGAGTTCTGCCGCGGATCGGCGAGCTTCTCGCTGACGCCGTTTTCGGTGTGGCAGGCGTCGATGCACCTGGTGCAACCGGGCGCGCATTTGCCGCTGTCGATCAGCAGACCCCAGCGCACTGCGGGCGAAGCGGCGGTGCCTGCCTTGCGCGCGTCGGTGGCGGCATTCGCCTCACCAACGGCCATCAGGTGCAGGCCGGGTGCAATGACGGCGAAGCCGAGACCGGCGACACCGGCACCGGCAGCGGCGATGAAGGCGCGACGCGGGCGCAGTTTCGTGTCTTGGTCGCTCATGGCTTTACTCCGGCTGCCTTGAATCCGGCCTTGGGCTGGTGACACTCGAAGCAGTCGAGTTTCACCGCGACATAGGTGTGGCAGCTCTGGCAGAAGTTCTCGTTGCTGCCCAGCACCGAGCCGGTCTTTTTGCTGGCGTGGCACTCGATGCAGGCATTGAGCGAGGCCGGTTCGCCGCGGATGCCCTGGCGCAGGCCGCGGTCGCGCTGGTGCTTGAGCATCTCCATGTGGTTGCGGCGCATCTCGTCGACCGGCGCGACGCACTTGCCGGGGTTGGCGATCTCGACCACCGGCCTGGCCGTGCGAGCACCTTCGCCGGCAAAAGTCGGCGCTGGCGACACGGCGATCAGGGCCGCAAACAAGGTAACGAGAATGCGCAGCAGTCGGGCAAAACCGACTGTAACGTGCCCAGGAAGCGTAGCGAGCAGGCCAAGATGCAAGGCGCCGCGCAGCGAGCCGCGAGACATACCACGGCGGTAGGCGAACGGCGAGCGAGCACGCAACGCAGCAGATTGGTCGCGCAGTAGCTTCATGGGTGCGTTACTCGCCGAGGCCCATCTGGATGTAGCCGGTCGGGCACACGTCGGCGCAGATGTGGCAGCCGATGCACTTGCCGTAATCGGTGGCGACGTAGCGGCCGGTCATGGTCTCGTTTTTCTTGACCTTGTACACGGCGGTCTGCGGGCAATAGACGATGCAGTTGTCGCATTCGAAACACTGGCCGCAACTCATGCAGCGCTTGGCTTCGGCAATGGCCTGCGCTTCGCTCAGCGGGTCGATGCGCTCTTCGAAGTTGCCCAGCGCCGATTCCTTGTTCAGATGCGTGATGTGGCGCTTGTTGCGATCGGTGAATTGGAAGTGACCGAGGAAGAGCTGATCATGCGGGATCACGTAGCGGTCGGAGCGATTCTCGTAGTTGTGCACCACCTCCTTGCTCTTGTCGGTGCCGAGCATGGCGCCCTTGACCTCGCCCATCTGGATGCCCTTTTCGAGGTACTTGCGCATCAGGTCGAAGGAATGCACATCGATCTTGGGCCGCCGCTGTATCTCCTGACTGCTGAGGAAGCGGTCGATGCCGTCGGCGGCAATGGCGCCGTGGCCGATGGCGGTGGTCAGCAAATGGGGGCGGATGACATCGCCGCCGGCAAACACGCCGGGCTTGCCCGTCACTTGGTAGTTCTTGTCGGCAGCAACCATACCCTTGCCCGAGTTGAATTCCTCGATGCCGGTGAAATCGACTGCCTGGCCGATTGCGGAGACGATCAGATCGGCCGGCAGGTCCTTCTCGGTGCCTTCGATCTTCTTGATGTCGAGGCGGGGCCCCACCATTTTTGCTTCGCACTGCATCACGCGCAGCGCGGTGGCGCGGCCGTCGGCGCCCTTGACGACACCGATCGGCATCCAGCCGCCCATGAGGGTGATGCCTTCGGCCTGGGCGTGATCGATTTCCGGCTTGCTGGCCATCATCTTATCGACTGCGAAGACCGAGGTCAGCGTGACTTCCGCGCCCTGACGCAGCGAGATATCGGCCACGTCCTGCGCCAGATGGCCGGCAATGGCGGCTTCGAAATCGGAGGGATGGGTTTTCTGAATATGCCCGAGACGGCGCGCGACGGTGGCAACGTCAATCGACGTGTCGCCGCCGCCGACCACCACCACGCGGTGACCGACATGCTTCAGGCGGCCGTCGTTGAAGGCCTTGAGGAAGGCCGTGGCGGTCACGATATTCGGCGCGGCGTTGGCGCTGGCGTCGCCTTCGATGGGCAGGGCGCGACCGGCCTGGGCGCCGAGGCCGAGGAAGATGGCGTCGAAACTGGCGCGCAATTGCTCCAGCGTGACATCGGTGCCGATGCGGGTCTTGAGACGCACTTCGACGCCTAGATCGAGGATGCGCTGGATTTCGGCATCGAGTGTCTCGCGCGGGGTGCGGTAGCCGGGAATGCCGTAGCGCATCATGCCGCCGAGGAATTCGTGCTCGTCGAAAATGGTGATGCTGTGCCCCTTGAGAGCCAGCTGGTAGGCCACCGAAAGGCCGGCCGGGCCGCCGCCGATGACGGCGACCTTCTTGCCGGTTCTGGTTTCCGGCGCCTTGAACTTGAGGCCGTTCTGGATCGCCCAGTCGCCCAGATAATGTTCGACCGAGTTGATGCCGACATGGTCTTCGACTTCATTGCGGTTGCAGCCGGTTTCGCAGGGCGCGGGACAGACGCGGCCCATCACCGAAGGCAAGGGATTGGCTTCCGTGAGGCGGCGCCAGGCGTATTCCTGCCAGCTCATGGCGGGCTTGCCGTCAGCACCGACGGGCGGCTTTTCGATGCCGCGCACGATGTTCAGATAGCCGCGGATGTCTTCACCGGACGGGCAGGAACCCTGGCAGGGCGGGGTCGACTGCACGTAGGTCGGACACTTGTAGGAATAGCTGGCCTGAAAAATCTGCTGTTGCCAGCGCTTGACCTTGGTGTCGCCTTCCTTGTAACGGCGGAAGTTGAGTTTTTCGGGCTGGGTTTCAGTCGTGGCGGACATGGGAGGTCTCCATTGAAGTCTTGTTCGTCATTGCTCGTTGTTGAGCACGATCGCGGTGCCGACCAGTTGGTGCACGCCGCCGGCCATGCTCATCTTGAAGCCGTAGTAGGGCAGCACCTTGGTGAATTGAGCCTTGCAGATGGCGCAGATCATCGCCACGAAATTCACATTGTCATGATCGGCCACCTGCTTGATCGCTTCCATGCGGGGCAGAGCGCCCTTGAGGCGCAGGTCGATCAGTTCGTCGGTGAGGATGCCGCCGCCACCGCCGCAGCAGAAGGTCTTCTCGCGTATCGTGTCCGGCGCCATTTCGACGTAGTGATTGGCGACGGCCCTGATGATGTTGCGCGGAATCTCGAACTGCCCGCCGGGCATGTCGCCCATGCGAGACGCGCGGGCGACGTTGCAGGAGTCGTGGAAGGTGATGATGCGGTGGTCGTTGGCCGACTTGTCGAATTTGAGCCGACCCTGCTGGATCAGATCCCAGGTCACTTCGCAGATATGCGATGGCTGCCTGTAGTTCGGGTCGAGTTGCTTCTGCAACTGAATGGCAAACGGATCATTGGCTCCGGCGCCAATGCCGGCCAGGGTGTTCCAGAAGGCATAGGCGACGCGCCAGGCGTGGCCGCATTCGCCGACCACGATGCGCTTGACGCCGAGTTCCAGCGCGGCTTCACGCACGCGCAGGGCGATCTTGCGCAGTTGTTCGTAGTTGCCGATGAACATGCCGAAGTTGCCCGCTTCGGAGGCCTTCGACGACAGCGTCCAGGAGATGCCGGCAGCGTGGAAGACCTTGCCGTAGCCGATCAGGCTCTCGATGTGCGGTTCGGCGAAGAAGTCGGCCGAAGGGGTGACCAGCAGCACTTCGGCACCATGTACATCGAGCGGATACTTGACATCGACGCCGGTGTCTTCCTTGACGTCTTCTTCGACGCCCTCCAGGGTATTGATCAGCGCCGGACCGGGCAGCCCCAGGTTGTTGCCGATCCTGTGCACCTTGCCGATGATCTCGTTCGAATATTTCTGTCCGTAGCCGACGGAGTCGAGAATCGAGTGGGCGGCCATGGTCACTTCGGCGGTGTCGATGCCGTAGGGGCAGTACAGCGAGCAGCGCCGGCACTGCGAACATTGCCAGAAGTAGGTGTACCAGTCGTCGAGAACTTCCTTGGTCAGATCCCTGGCGCCGACCAGGCCGGGGAACAGTTTGCCGGGCAAGGTGAAGTAGCGTCGGTAAACGCTGCGCATCAGTTCCTGGCGCGCCACCGGCATGTTCTTGGGATCGGCGGTGCCGAGGAAGTAATGGCACTTGTCGGTGCAGGCGCCGCAATGGACGCAGGAATCCATGAACACCTTGAGTGCGCGACTCTTGCCGAGCAACTCGCCCATCTTGGCGATCGCCAGGTCATGGGTCACCTGCCAGTTGTCATCGAGTTTGTTGTGGAAGCCCAGGGCTTCCTGGATCTTCTCGCTGGCGACATAGGGCCTGCTGTCCTGCATCGCCCCGGGCTTCAGTGCCGGAATGGATGGCATTTCGCGGTAGGCGGGGGCTTCGATCTTGGCCTTGGCAGCGGGTTTTGCAGCCGCAGGAGTTATGCCTCCGGCGGAGCCGGGGGCGGTATCCAGGGACGGCGCTGGCGGCGCCCCGGAGGAAGTCCCCTTGGGGGATACGGCGGTGGGTGTCGTCGTGTCGGCCATGTCAGGTCTCCCGCCGGGCCGTCCCAAGGGATGCCTGCGCCCCCTCGGGGGGCAGCGAACGAAGCGAGCGTGGGGGCAGTTCCATCCAGTTCTTCGTCTCGAGTTCGGCCGCCCAGGGTGCCAGATGGCGCTTCTCGCGCGGGTTGTCGACCTGGTTGCGGGTCGGCGAGAAGAACACACCGGGAGCATGCAGCAGCTTGCTGATCGGGAAGATGATCATCAGCAGCACGACCATCCCCAAGTGCAGGTAGAGCCCGGGGTGCGTCGGCAGCGGATTGATCTCGAACACCATCAGGCCGAGAAAGAAGGTTTTCACCGCGACGATGTCGGTGTGCATGACGAACTTCATCAACAGGCCGGTGCCGGCGATGCCGAGCAGCAGGGCCAGCATCAGGTGATCGGACGGCGTCGAGATGTAGCGAATGCGCTCGACCAGAAAGCGTCGTGCCCAGAGCCCGGCCAGACCGGCGGCCATGGCGAAGCCGGCATACATGCCAAAAGGCTGGATAAAGGCAATGATGAAGTTCACCGGCTCGGTGAAGTAGCGCAGATGGCGCAGCAGCACCAGCGCCAGTCCGACATGGAACAGCCAGCCCAGCGCCCAGATCCACAGATTGGCCTTGAACAGACTTTCAAAAAACGCCACTTCCCGAAACATGCGGAAGGCGACGCCGCTCGCGGTGGTTGGCGCCGGCGTGGTGGGAATGTTCAGCGGCGCCGGGGTACGCGCGTAGTCGTAGACCTTGTACACGACACCGCCCACGAGAATCAGCGTGGCGACGTAGAACAGGATGGCGAAAAATGTGGACACTGGTTGGCAATAGCAGATTGGTAAAATGTGAAATGTGAAACGTGAAAAGTCAGGTCCCTACGCGGCAGGGGGGAACGTAGCGTTGCCTTGCCACGTTTCACTTTTCACATTTCACGGCATCAAACGCAACCCGTGGGCTTGGGTAGTCCGGCGATCTTGCAGGCCTGCTTGGCGGGACCGTAGGGGAACAGCTCATAGAGGTACTGGCTGGTGCCTTTGTCCGCGCCGAGCTTCTTGCCGATGGCCTTGGTCAGCACGCGCACTGCCGGGGCGATCTGGAACTCGTTGTAGTAGTCGCGCAGAAAGTTGATGACTTCCCAGTGCTGGTCGGTCATTTCGACGCTTTCCGTCTGCGCGAGGTAGTTGCCGACGTCCTCGTTCCATTCGGCGAGGTTGATCAGATAGCCTTCTTCGTCTGTTTCGTAGGACTTGCCGGCGACTTCGATGCTAGACATGAGTGTCTCCTTGGTGACTTGTGGCGATATGTGGGGTGTGAAGTGTTTCGCTTACAGCGGGCTTGTTACAGCCACGATTGGCAGGTCTTGTGTTCTGCGACGAGGTCGACGAAGCCGCCGTAATCCACGGTGGCGACGCCTTCCATGACACGGTCCTGCATGCCGCGCGCTTCGAGGTCCGGAGCGAGTGCATAGACCTTGCAGCGCGACAGCGCGTCGCGCAGTCGAGCCTCCGCCGCATCGCCGCGGGTGGCGGCATACACGGCATCCTCGATCAGTAGGATGGCGCCGCCCTGCGCGACGCGCAGACAGGCATCCAGTGCATCGCGCTCGTGGGGTGATTTGTTCACAATATGCAGCATAAATTTCTTCTCCCTTTAGAAGCTGAGGATAACGTCCTGCTCTTCCATGAGCCGGCCCAGTTCGGCGCGCGACATGACCGTGACATCGACCAGCAGGTCGTCTTCGGTCAGGCCGCGGGCGGCCAGCGCTTCCTCTTCGACGTACAGTTTCTCGACGTCGTAGCCATCGAGGGCGCGGTAGGTCGGCGAGAAGTTCTTGTTCTCGATGCCCTTGGTCTGCTGCCCCTTCTTCAACTGGAATACGCCGTCGTCGAGGAAGACCAGGCTGACGTCCTGGTCGAAGGCCGCCGTGATCAGCACCACTTCCAGCGATTCGAGCGCGTAGATGGTGCCGTAGGGGGCCTTGCGATTGACGAACATGAACTTCTTGATGGTTCCTTCGGCCATGTCAGTCTCCAAACGTCACGAGGCGGTCGGCTTCGATGCCGGCTTCGACCAGTTGGCCGAGTCCCGAGATGCGAAAGCCGGGGGCCAGATTCTCGTCGCGGATGCCGCGCCGCAGGGCGGCGGCAACGCAGACCACGAGGTCGAGCTTGTGTTCCTCGGCGAGCTTGGACCAGCGGGCGACGATGTTGCGATCGTCCACCGGCGGCTCGGTCAGCGATGAAGCGTTATTCACGCCGTCGTTGTAGAAGAACACGCGACGAATCTCGTGGCCCTTCTCCAGCGCGGCCCGGCAGAACAGGTAAGCCGTATCGCTGGCCTGATGCTGGTAGGGGCCTTCGTTGATGGTCACTGCAATTAGCATGAGCTGGTTTTCCTCAGATGCGCTCAAATACGCTCAGAAGCGGATGTGGGTCGAAGCGTTCAGGTTGGCGCGCGAACCGCGCCAGTCGTCGATCAGGTACTTGGTGAAGGGCAGGCCGGTCTTTTCGAAGAAGCGCGGCCAGCCGATGCGGTCGATCCAGTCGGCGAGGCGCTCCCAGGGGCGGGCGTCGGCCTTGTAGGTGCGCAGGATGTTGCCGACCACGGCGTTGACTTCGGGCCAGCGCGGCGCGTTGTTGGGCAGGCCGGAAGCGACCATCTTCATGAAGGTGGGCTTGCCGCGCGCGTTGGAATTCTTTCCGCCAACCCAGATGGCCAGCTTCGAGTATTCCGGGTCATTGATCTGCATCGGCGGGCAGGGCGGGTGGCAGGCTCCGCAGCACATGCATTTCGTCTCGTCAATTTCCAGCGAGGGTTTGCCGTTGACCAGCGCCGGGCGGATCGCGG
>JAUYFW010000338.1 GCA_030690835.1 Sulfurimicrobium sp.
CCTCGCCCACACGGCCCTCTCCCTCCTGCCGCCAGCCCTCTTTTTCCGTCCAGTAACGCTGCTCGATTTTCATGCCTCATCCCCTATTGTAGGAGGCCCGCCCCCGGGCCGAGTTTCGCGGCGAGGGCGCCGCTCCTACAGATTCAATCGGCCCGGGGGCGGGCCTCCTACATCACAACCACAGTGCATCCCAATGGGGGGTAGGCGCCAATGTTCGGCACCAGCCCCTTTCTCAATGGATTGGCCACCACATAACGTGCAGTGGTTGCCAAATCTTCATCCTTGCGCAAAGCATGGTCGTGAAACCCCGGCTGCCAGACACCGCCGCCTAGTCGATGCGCGGACACGGATTTTATCCTTCCAACGACACGCGACAGGCTGACGCCCTCCCCCAATTCCAGCAGCCAATGCAAATGATCCGGCATCACCACAAACGCCAGCGTCCTCGTGCACGCTGTTTCATGCTCTGCCCGGAGAACATGGATCAAATGGCGCGCCGCGTGGAAATCCGAAAAAACCGGCTTCCGGCCCAGCGTCACGGCAGTGACAAGATAGATTCTCCCCGTTTCTGAAAACCGTCCCTTGCGCAGGTCCTTCGCATGCGGCGTCATCGTCTCCCCCTGTCCCATTGCGACACCCCCTGTAGGAGGCCCGCCCCCGGGCCGATTTTCGCGGCGAGGGCGCCGCTCCTACAAGACCCATCGGCCCGGGGCGGGCCTCCTACCCCGTCAGAATCGCCCGTGGAATGTCCTGCAAGCCCATCACCCGGTCCACCCCTCCCAGCTTGATGGCCTCCTTGGGCATGCCGAACACCACGCAGGTTTCCTCGTCCTGGGCGATGGTCGGCGCGCCGGCATCGTGCATTTCCTTCAGTCCCCTGGCACCGTCGTCGCCCATGCCGGTCATGATGATGCCGGTAGCGTTCTTGCCGGCGAATTTCGCCACCGAGCGGAACAGCACATCCACCGAGGGACGGTGGCGGTTGACCACCGGCCCGTCCACCACCTCGACGTGGTAATAGGCGCCGCTGCGCTTCAACAGCATGTGCTTGCCACCCGGCGCGATCAGGGCGCGGCCGGGGATAACGCGGTCGTTATGCTGCGCCTCGCGCACTTCGAGCTGGCTCAGCTCGTTGAGGCGCGCGGCAAACGAGGCGGTGAACTTCTCCGGCATGTGCTGCACGATGACGATGCCGGGGCAGACTCGTGGCAACGCGGTGAGTATCGCCTCCAGCGCCTGGGTGCCGCCGGTGGAAGTGCCGATGGCGACGATGCGTTCGGTGGTTTGCGCCATGGCATGGCTGCCGGGTGCGGCCAGGATGGCATCGGCGTTGAGCTTGGGCGCCGTCTTGAGGGCCGCGATCGGCGCTGTTGTCCTGATATGCCGGACGTTGGCCTGCGCCGCCGCGCGCACCGCCGTCACCAGCTCATGGGACGAGTCCTCAAGGAAACGCTTGAGGCCGATCTGCGGCTTGGTGATGATCTCCACCGCCCCGGCTTCAAGCGCCTGCATGGTCGTCGCCGCGCCCTTCTCCGCCAGGGTGGAGCAGATCACCACCGGCGTGGGGTGCTCGGCCATGATTTTTTTCAGAAAAGTGATGCCGTCCATGCGCGGCATTTCGATGTCGAGCACGATCACGTCGGGCCACTGTTTGTTCATGCGCTCGATGGCGAAAATCGGGTCGGAAGCCGCGCCGATCACCTCGATATCCGGCTCACGGTCGAGAATGGCCTGCACCACTTGGCGCACCACGGCGGAGTCGTCGACGATCAGAACCTTGATTTTTTTCATGCCGCGTTCATCACCTGTTTTTTCTCATGGCGCACCCACACATTGCCATCGTTCAGATTGAAAATAATGCGGCGATGGCCGCTGCCGCCCACGTCCTCGGATTCGATGCGGAAGCCGTTCCGGCGCAGCAGGGTCGCACCCGCCTCGGCGTTGCGCTGGGCGACGCCAGCGGATTTCATGCTGATGAAATCGCTGAACATGTTTCCGCCGCCGAACAGCTTGGCCTGATATTCGCTTGGCCGTGTATTGAAACGTGCAATCTCCATCAGGAACAGTTGCATCGCCTCGTCACCGTAACGTCCATTCAAGGGCTCGCTTTCCTGCCGGTTACGGTTTGGCAGCATGAAATGGCACATGCCGCCGCAGTGCAAAACCGGGTGCCAGAGCGTGATCGCCACGCAGGAGCCGAGCAGGGTATGGATGCGCGCATTCCCATCGCTGAAATGGAAATCTCCCGGATTGAGGTAAATTTCCGCAGTGCTTGCGTCTTTCGGCTTGGGGCTCGTCATGGCTTGCGGTAAATCGCCGGGGCAATGGTCTGGAGCGAATCCACCACGCCGTTGAGGCTTTCCGAATGGCCGACCAGAAAATGGCCACCTGCCCTGAGCAGCGGCAGCATGCGTTGCACCACCTGGCGCTTGGTTTCAATATCGAAATAGATCATCACGTTGCGCAGAAAGATCAGGTCGAACTCGCCCAGCACCGGCAGTTGTTTGCTCAGGTTGAGCTGCATGAAATTCACCCGGCCGCGCAGCTTGCTCTCCACCAGCAGGGTGCCCTGCTGCGAACCGACCCCCTTCAGGCAATAGCGCGACAGATGTTCGCGCGAAATACCGCTGGTGCGCTCCAGCGGATAATGCCCGGCACGCGCCTTGTCGAGCACCCGCGTGCTGATGTCGGAAGCCACCACTTCCCAGGGGCTATCGCCGAGCAGGTCTGCCAGCACCATGGCAATGCTGTATGGCTCCTCGCCGCTGGAGCAGGCCGCGCTCCACACCCGGAAAGGCCGCCCCGGCTTGATTTGCTGGCGCAAGAAATCGAAATGCTTGGGCTCGCGGAAAAAATAAGTTTCGTTGGTGGTGAGCAAGTCCACCGCCATCTGAAGCTCGTCCTGGTGATGCTTGTCGGTCAGCAGATTGAAATATTCGCCATAACTGTGCAAATGATGCTGGGCCAGGCGTTTTCCCAGGCGGCCGCACACCAGCGCTTTCTTGGCCGGGGATAGACTGATTCCGGCAAGCTGGTGAATCAGCCGCTGAAACTGGGTAAATTCCTGGTCTGAAATCTGAATCGTTTCCATTTTTCACCTCCTAAATGCTATTTCCGGCATGTAGCATGTAGGTTGGGTTAGCGGCTTTATCGCGTAACCCAACAAACCTAATCTTCAACACCGGTGTTTTGAAGGATGATTGGGTTTGTTGGGTTACGGCGCAAAAAGCCGCGCCTAACGATTAAGGTTAGTTGCGACACGAGGTCGCGCAATGAAGTTGTTCTGCCGATGAATGGACAGAACCATCCGTGTCACCGGGTGAATCTAGGGGACTGAATAAAGCAGCGTCCCCGACAATGTAACGAAGCGTCGCAAGA
>JAUYFW010000072.1 GCA_030690835.1 Sulfurimicrobium sp.
GGGCTTGGCGATAAAACGGTAAATATGGGTTTCATTGATAGCGCCGAGCAAACCGTTGATATCCGCCTGGCCGCTCAATATCATGCGTACCGCATCCGGCTGGATCTCGCCGAATTGCCGGAGAAACTGGATGCCCTTGAGCTCCGGCATCAGGTAATCGGAAATCACCAGATCGAATTTCACCTCACGGCAACGTTGCAATGCCGCCAGGGGAGAGGTGAAAGTTTCGACCTCGTATTTTCCTCCCAACTCGCGTTGCAAGGCATTGAGCACATTCTGTTCATCGTCGACCAGCAATATTCTGTACATAATCGTCACCTTCACCAGATGGAGAACCACAGTTTGACAGGGAATGCCGATGAAAGGGAAGATGGGCTCCATGATCACCCCCGATCAGGGTTCACCTATTTGACCTTGAGCTTATTCGCCACTTCCATCATCATTACGGTCATGACTCCCGCACTTACTGCTCGCATGCGCCACGGCTTCGCTGCCGCCCTGTTCATCCTGTTCGCCATCGGCGTCAATCATTCCATGGCCGGGGAGAAAACTGCTCCCGCTGCCCGCAAAGCGCATAAAGTCGTGCTCCAGGTCAGCGACGGCGACCCGAAAAAATGGAACCTGACGCTGATCAATGCCAAAAACGTACAGACGGAACAGGGCAAGGACAACGTGGTGATCGAAATCGTGGCATATGGACCCGCCATCGACATGCTCAGGATCGAGTCGGAAGTCGAGCCCAGGGTTAACGAGGCAATCAAGAGCGGGATCAAGGTCGTCGCCTGCGAAAATACCATGCACGGCTTGCGCCTCACCGCCGCGGACATGTTGCCCCATATCCATTACACCCGCACCGGCGTGGTGTACCTGATGGAGAAGCAGGAGCAGGGCTACGCCTACATCCGGCCCTGACCCCTTACCCTTCTTAAAATAAGCAGAAACAGCAGGAATCCCTCATGCAGCCCAAAACTCCCCTCAAGGTTCTTTTCGTTACGCCGGAAGTCACGCCCCTGCTCAAAACCGGCGGCCTGGCCGACGTCAGCGCCGCGCTCCCCGCCGCCTTGCGCGAACTGGGGGTGGATGTGCGAATTCTGCTGCCGGGTTACCCCAGGGTGATGGAGGCTCTGCCCGACAAACGGCTCGCCGTGAACCTGCTGCATACCGGGTTCCACGGCGAGGTGCGGCTGCTGGAAGCGGAATTGCCGGGTAGCGGCGTGCCGCTGCTGGTGATCGACTATCCACAGCTCTACGAACGCGACGGCGGTCCTTACATCGACCACAACGGTCATGACTGGGTGGACAACGCGCAACGTTTCGCCCTGCTGTCCAAGATTGGCGCCATTCTGGGCGGATCGGCCAGCCCGCTCGACTGGCGGCCGGACATCGTGCAATGCAACGACTGGCAAAGCGGCCTGACGCCGGCCTATCTGCATTTCAGCCCCCCGCCCAGCGCCGCCACCATCATGACCATCCACAACATGGCATTCCAGGGCTGTTTCCCACCGCTGCTCACCAGCGCCCTGGGCCTGCCGCCATCAAGCTACGGCATGAACGGCGTGGAATACTTCGGCAAGCTGTCGTTTCTCAAGGCCGGCCTGTATTACGCCAACCACATCACCACGGTAAGCCCGACCTATGCCGAGGAAATCCAGAATGAGCCGCTGGGCTTCGGCATGCAGGGATTGCTGGAGCAGCGTTATCTGGACCTCACCGGCATCGTCAACGGCATCGACCGGCACGAGTGGAACCCGGCCACGGACAAGCTCCTGCCTTACAACTACAGCGCCGACGATCTATCCGGCAAGGCCGCCAACAAGCGTGCGCTGCAACACAAACTGGGGTTGGAGGAAAATCCGGACATTCCCTTGCTGGGGGTAATCAGCCGCCTCACTTACCAGAAGGGCCTGGATCTCCTGCCCGCCATCGCGCCCGCCCTGCTTGAGTACCCGGTGCAGATTGTCATTCTGGGCAGCGGAGAAGCCGCGCTGGAAGAAGAATTCATCGCGCTCGCCCAGGCCCTTCCGGATCAGGTAGCGGCAGTCATCGGCTTCAACGAGGGGCTATCGCATCTGATCGAAGCCGGCGCGGATATTTTCCTCATGCCGTCGCGCTTCGAGCCCTGCGGCCTGAACCAGATGTACAGCCAGTGTTATGGCACGCCGCCGATCGTGCATGCCACCGGAGGACTGGTGGACACGGTGGTGGACGCGACCCCGCAAAACATCGCCAACGGCACGGCCACCGGCTTTGTTTTCAGCCATACCACCGTGCACGGTTTACAGGAGTGCATCCTTCGCGCCCTGGCTGCCTATGCCGACAAACCTGTCTGGCGCCAGATCCAGCAGAACGGCATGCGCCGCGATTTCGGCTGGAACCGCAGCGCGGAGGAGTATCTGGCGCTATACGAAGCAATACTGGAACGCGCCTGACATCCTCACAACCACTGCATCAACCCCATTTCCAGCGGATGGGTCAACAACTCGTGGGCAGGATAAACGCGGATCTTGTAATCCAGCCGCCCGCACTGGCCGGGTGCCAGATCGAGGGCGAACAGGTGCTCCTTGCCGTCCGCGCTGACGCTTTGGAACTTGAAGCCGAAATGCAGGTATTCTGAAATATCCTGCTTGGTGGAGCGGCGAATCAGCAATTCAACCACCACGTCTTCAGGCGCCATTCCGTTCATTTTCATCGCCACCTCGCATTTCACCGCATCGCCGAAGTGAATATTCCTGAGCGGGGTGTCCAGCCGGCGCATTTCCACACCCGGCCAGGCGGCACGAACCCGCCCCTTCCAGGCCGACAGGCGCTTCGCCCCGGCGAAATTTTCCTTCTCATAGCGCCGCCCCTGCTGGCTGGCAGGCAGGTAGAATTTGGACACGTATTCGCCCACCATGCGTCCTGAATTGAAGCGCGGCAGGATGGTGGCCATGGAGCGCTTGGACATTTTCACCCATTCCGGCGAATAGCCCATCTTGCCGCGTTCGTAGTAAGCGGGAATCACGCGGTCCTGGAGAATTTCGTACAGGGTCTGGGATTCTTCCCGGTTGCGGCGGTAGTCTTCCATATAGGTCGGCGCCGGCTTGATCGCCCAGCCGTTGGTGCCGTCGTAGCCCTCGCCCCACCAGCCATCCAGCACGGAAAGGTTGATCGCGCCGTTCATGCCCGCCTTCATGCCCGAAGTGCCGCTTGCCTCGAGGGGATAGACCGGGTTGTTGAGCCATACATCCACGCCCGATACGAGGCGCCGCGCCAGACCGAGATCGTAGCCCTCCACCAGCATCACCTTGCCCTCGAATTCGGGCATGTGGGTAATACTGGTAATCTGGCGAATCAGATCCTGCCCGGGCAAATCCGCGGGGTGCGCCTTGCCGGCAAAGAGGAACAGCACCGGACGCTTCTGGTCGGAAATGATTTCCCTCAGCCAGTCAAGGTTTTCGAACAGCAGCGCAGCGCGCTTATAGGTGGCAAAACGGCGCGCGAAGCCGATGGTCAGCACATTGGGGTCAAAATGATCGACATGCTTGAGCACCCGTTCCAGATGGGATTCGCTGCCGTGATGGCGGAAATGCTGCGCGCTTTTGCGGAAGCCCACCAGTTGCAGCATCTGCGACTTGAGCGACTGGCGCACGCTCCAGAACAACTGGTCGGGGATTTCGTCGATACGGTCATTCCAGAACTCCGGGTCCGACATGCGGTGGCGCCATTCATAGCCAAATACGTTGTCGAACAGGTCCGCCCATTCCTGCGCCAGGAAAGTCGGCACATGCACGCCGTTGGTGACGTAGGACATGGGGTTCTCTTCCGGCAGCACTTCCGGCCACAGCGTGGAGCAGATACGCGAGGAGACATCGCCGTGGATGCGGCTCACGCCGTTCTGGTGGCGCGAGCCGCGAATCGCCAGCGCGGTCATGTTGAATTCCGGGCTTTCCGGCGTCACGCCCAGGGAAAACAGGTGGTCGAGGCGCAAAGCCGTGGCGTGGCAGAACTGCTGGAAATATTCGGTGATCATGCCCTCTGAAAAATGGTCGTGGCCGGCCGGGACCGGGGTGTGGGTAGTGAACACCGTGTTCACCGCCACTGCCTCCAGCGCGCTGTCGCAATCGAGGTTCTGCTGCACCACCAGATTGCGCATCCGCTCCAGAATCAGGAATGCGGCGTGACCCTCGTTGATGTGCCACACGGTGGGCTTGATGCCGAGTGCCTGCAGGGCGCGCGCGCCGCCGATGCCGAGAATGACCTCCTGTTTCAGGCGCAGGGTGCGATCACCACCATAAAGCTGATGGGCAATGTCGCGGTCTTCCGGGTCGTTTTCTTCCACATCGGTGTCGAGCAGATACAGCCGCACATGGCCGACAATCGCCTGCCATACTTTCACGTTAACCTGCCGCCCGGGAAATTCCACCATCACCCGGACTTCACCGCCATCGTCGCGCAGTGCCGGGTTCACGGGCAGATCGCCAAAATCCGAATCGGCATAGGTGGCAATCTGATTGCCGTCACGGTCTATGGTCTGGGAAAAATAGCCCTGGCGGTACAGCAGGCCCACGCCCACGAAGGGCACGCACATATCGCTGGCGGCCTTGCAGTGGTCGCCGGCAAGAATGCCGAGACCGCCGGAATAGATGGGGAAGCTTTCATGGAAACCAAATTCGGCGCAGAAATACGCCACCAGGTCGCCATCCTTGAGATGCGCCTCAGCGTTATTGTGGCGCACCATCTCGTGATGGTAGGTGTCGTAGGCCGCCAAGACGCGGTTGTAGGTGGCGAGAAAGACCTGGTCTTCCACCGCCTCCAGCAGGCGTTTTTCGTCCACCCGGCGCAGAAAAACTTTCGGATTGTGCGCTACCGCATCCCACAGCCCAGGATGCAGGCGCGCAAACAGGGTGCGGGTCGGCTTGTCCCAGCTGTACCAGAGATTGTTGGCCAGCTCTTCCAGGCGCATCAGCTTGCGCGGGATTTTAGGATTGACTTCGAGAGTGAACGTCGTGCCTTGTTTCATGCCTGTCCTTCAGTATAAAAGCCGCGTAGCAAGACCTCGTCCCCCTCGCCCTTTGGGAGAGGGCAGGGGTGAGGGGCACTTCAGTTTAGCGCAGAAAATCCCGTGCCCGGTGCAAGCACTTAGCCCTTGATAAAATGCTCGCGGTAGTATTTCAGCTCGTTGATGGACTCGTAAATATCCGCCAGGGCTTCATGCTTGTTTTCCTTCTTGAAGCCTTCATACAGGGCCGGCTGCCAGCGCCGCGCCAGTTCCTTGATGGTGCTCACATCCAGGTTTCGATAGTGGAAAAAGGCTTCCAGCTTGGGCATGTATTTGGCCATGAAGCGCCGGTCCTGGCAGATGGAATTGCCACACATGGGAGATTTTCCCGCGCCCACGTGCTGCTGCAGAAAATCGATCATCAGCGCTTCCACCTCGGCATCGCCCAGTTTTGATGCCTTGACCTTGTCGATCAGGCCGGACTTGCCATGCGTGCCCTTGTTCCAGTTGTCCATGCCGTTCAGCACTGCATCGGATTGGTGCACCACCAGCACCGGCGCTTCCGCCACCGTATTCAGCTGGGCGTCGGTCACCACCAGCGCGACCTCGAGAATGCGGTCGGTGTCCGGGCTGAGACCGCTCATCTCCATGTCCAGCCAGACAAGGTGGTTGTTGTTTTCTTGTGCCATACTATTGCCCCGAACGAATTAATCCACATATTGTTGCATGACCCTGGTTATGCGTCACCTTGTCCATTGAGTATCCATGCCTTTTTTTACCCTGATTTTTATAGCTGCACTGTTCGCCACGATTGCAACCCGCTTGTGGCTGGCACAGCGCCATTTGCGCCATATCCGCTCGCATCGCGATGCCGTACCGCACGATTTCGCCGAACACATCGGGCTTGAGTCGCACCAGAAAGCGGCGGACTATTCCAGCGCCAAGACGCGCCTCGACGTCATTCAAATTCTCCTCGACACAACACTGCTACTCGCCTTCACCCTTGGTGGCGGCATCCAGCTTCTGGCCGATTTCTGGCAGGGAATACTGGGCAGCGGCCTGTGGCGTGGCGTGGCGCTGATCGCCAGCATCCTGGTGATTTCCAGTCTGTTCGAACTGCCACTCAACCTGTATCGCACCTTCGTTATTGATGCACGCTTTGGTTTCAACAAGATGACCATCGGGCTGTTCATCGCCGACCTGTTGAAGCAGACGCTGATCGGCGCAGCACTCGGCATGCCCTTGCTGCTTGGCGTGTTGTGGCTGATGGAACAAATGGGCTCGCACTGGTGGCTCTATGTATGGTTTGCCTGGATGAGCTTCAATCTGCTGATCCTGTTGCTTTACCCCACCGTGATTGCGCCCCTCTTCAACAAATTCACGCCGCTGCAAGACCAGACCCTGGCCGCGCGCATCGAAACCCTGCTGCAAAAATGCGGCTTCAAATCGCAAGGCCTGTTCATCATGGACGGCTCGCGGCGTACCAGTCACGGCAATGCCTATTTCAGCGGACTGGGCGCGTCCAAGCGCATCGTGTTCTTCGACACCCTGCTTTCGCGTCTCAACCACGATGAAATCGAAGCCGTGCTGGCCCATGAACTCGGCCATTTCAAGCGCCGCCATGTGATCAAGCGCATCGCGGCCATGTTTGCCCTCAGTCTGGCGGGCCTGTGGCTGCTCGGCTGGCTCATGCCTCAGGGCTGGTTCTATCAGGGCCTGGGCGTCACCACCCAGAGTACCGCTACCGCGCTGCTTTTGTTCCTGCTGGTCAGCCCGGCGTTCACCTTCCTGCTTCACCCGCTGTCGAGCCTGGTTTCGCGCAAGCATGAATTCGAGGCCGACCGCTACGCAGCGGAAAACGCCAGCGCAGAGCACCTGATTCACGCACTGGTCAAACTTTACAACGATAATGCCGCAACGCTCACACCCGACCCGCTGCATTCGCTGTTTTACGATTCACACCCGGCTGCGGGGCAACGGGTGGCGCATTTACGGGCGTTGATGAAACAAATTTAACAAATCTGCTGACACAATTTCCGAGTTATTTGATAAAGTAATTACCATTGTTTATTTTCGCAGGGAGAACTTCATGAAAATTTTTCTCATCATTCTTGGCTTGGGCCTGTATGCCTCTGCGCCGGCCTTTGCCGATAGCGACAAGGGTGATATCAAAATCGGCAAGACGCTGCATGATAAATCATGCATTGCCTGCCACGCTTCCAAATTCGGTGAAGATGGAAGCAAGATGTACACCCGTGCCGACCACAAGGTCACCAGCAAGCAACAGCTCGGTTCCCGCGTCAAGACCTGCAACAACAACGTCGGCGCCGGCTGGTTCCCGGAAGAAGAAGCCCATGTTGCGGCTTACCTCAATGCCACTTACTACCATTTGAAGTGATCATAAGATCATATAATTCTTGTCAAATTGAGTAAGTAGGCCCACAATCGCCCCTCATGCAATCACCATTTTTACCGGAGGGGCTTCCATGAAACTACTGCTGGCACTGGGCCTGATCGCCACATCCCTGGGGGGTTGCTGCATGGTGGCCTGCAATAGCCGGCCTGCCAACAGCCACATCAAGGTCAGTTCGAATGTTCCCGCGGACTGCAGCTTTGAGGACAAGGCCGGGCTGCGGGAATTCTATGCCCCCGGCAACGTGGACGGCATGCCGAAGAATGCGCCCGGCACCCTGATCTGTCAGGCCAAAGGATATAAGTCTTTCCAGAAACAGATTCAGGCCGTGGACTGGAGTCAAATCGATTCCCTGTCTGGCGACCCGCTAGCAATTCGCTATTTCAGCGAAATCACCGTCATTTTGGAACCGCTGGGCAATAAGCCAAAATAAACAGGCGGTTGCCCATTGATATCACGGCTTTAATAGTTTAAAGTCGTCACGTTTTATTATCATGCTCAAACGCTCAGGAGAAAACCCGATGAAACGTAAGTTCGCCGCCCTTGCCTTCCTTTCCACCCTGGCCATTTCCGGCTCTGCGCTGGCCGATGGATGGACACTGTTCCCAGTCTCAAAAGATGGCTGGAAGCCTGAAGTCACGCTGGCCGCCGTGGTCGGCTCCATGGACGTTAAAAACATTGGCACCAGTGAATACCAGGGCGCGGAGCTTTCTCTCAACTGCCCATGGTTCCAGCCTCCCACCGGCGCAATCCGCCAGCAATTCAACATCGGCACTTACAACAATGGCAACGCATCGCTGACCAGCTTCGAAATGAATCCGCATTATTACGTCTCCGTCGCTCCGGGCTGGACCATCGGCGCCGGTCCCGGCATTGGCTACGTACATGGCTACGTCGGCGACAAGGATGCCGACATGTCGAGCATTCAGGTTTCTGCCAGCGCCAATTACCGCAATGGTCACTTCTTCGCCGGTGCTGGCGCTCGCTACCAGGACACGCTTAACAAGGAAATCGTACCGGGCGTAAAAGGCATGGATAACTGGCTGGTTACCGCCAAGGTTGGCATCAATTTCTAAGGAAATCGACATTTGCAGCCTGAAAAACGCCCGCACGCCGGGCGTTTTTTGTTTTTTAACACTTACCTATATGCGGCAATAGCGTGAACACCAGCATGGAAGGACAAATCATTGCCGCCTATGGCCGCCAGTTCACGGTAGAACTGCCGGACGGAGTGCATGTCACCTGCGTCACGCGGGGGAAAAAAAGCGGGGCGGCCTGTGGCGACCGGGTGCGAATTGCCCTCACTTCGCCCAATCAGGGCGTCATCGAAGCCATCCTTCCGCGCCAGTCCCTGCTCTATCGCTCCGACGCGTTCCGGGAAAAAATCATTGCCGCCAATGTCACGCAAATCATCATTGTGCTGGCAGCCGTGCCGAGCTTCTACGAAGACCTGGTAAATCGCTGCCTGGTGGCTGCGGAAGCCGCCAGGATCAAGGCACTGATCGTGCTCAACAAGGCCGATCTGGTTGCCGAGACGGCCCGTGCCATGGAGACGCTGCAACCTTACCGGAATCTCGGCTACCCATTGTTGACCCTCTGTGCCCACCGCGACATCGAGCCATTGCGGCCCTTCCTGCAAGGCGAAACCAGCGTGCTGGTGGGACAATCCGGCATGGGGAAATCGAGCATCATCAATGGCCTGTTTCCCGGCATTAATTTGGAAACACGCGAAATATCCAAAACGCTGGATTCCGGCAAACACACCACCACTTTTGCCAAGATCTACCACCTAGACCCCGACAGCCACATCATCGATTCCCCCGGTTTGCAGGAGTTCGGCTTGCATCATCTCAAGGCCGAGGAAATCGACCACGCCTTCATCGAGTTCCGCCCCTACCTCGGGCAATGCAAGTTCAACAACTGCCATCATCGCTCGGAACCCGGCTGCGCCGTGCTCGCAGCCGTGGCGGCAGGCAGCATCCATCGACGACGCCTGGCGGCTTATCAGAAGCTGGTCAGCGCCTGACCCACCATTTCCTCAGTTCTTCCAGCAGCAGCATGACCAAGGCCATGGGAATCAGCAATAGCCACACTTCCCGCGCAACCGGCAACGTGCCAAACAGCGCATTGCCCCACGGGGTATAGTCGATCAGCAGGATCAGGGTAATTTCCGCCGCCACGCCGGCGAGGATCAGGCGGTTGTCCAGCAGATTCCGGGAAAATACCGAATCGCGGTCGCTACGACAAATGAATACGTTGACGACCTGCATCACGATAATCGCGCTCAAGGTGGCGGCAGTTGCCTGGAGATAAAGTGCGTCATGCGGCGGCAATTCCGTGCCGTACTGCCATCCTCCGCCATGCAGCACCCAGAAGAAGGCAGCCAGCGCTGCCGCTGCTTCCAGAACGCCGAGAAACAGGTAGGCGCGCAGCAGCAAGGCACCGTTGAGCAGCCGTTCTCCCCGCGCCCGGGGCGGCTTCTGCATGACGCCAGGGTGGGGCTTCTCGGTACCCAGGCCAAGGGCCGGCAGCATGTCGGTACCCAGATCCACGGCAAGAATCTGGATCACGGTCAGCGGCAGGGGTATCTTGAACAGGACAAAGGCAAGATAAGGCACAATTTCCGGAATATTGGAGGTGAGGATGTAGGTGAGAAATTTGCGGATGTTGTCGTAAACCGCCCGCCCCTCCTCGATCGCCGCCACGATGCTGGCGAAGTTGTCGTCGAGCAGGATCATATCCGCAGCCTCCTTCGCCACATCGGTACCGGCAATGCCCATGGCGATGCCGATATCGGCCTTCTTCAGTGCCGGCGCATCGTTCACGCCATCCCCGGTCACCGCGACGATATGGCCTTTTTTCTGCAGCGCGAGGACGATGCGCATTTTCTGGTCGGCCTTGAGACGGGCGAAGATGATCTCTGGCGCATCGAGTTTGAGCTGCAACTGGTCTGCGGAAAGGTGCTGCATGTCATCGCCCGTCACCACCAGCGGCGCGGCGCACAGGCCGATTTCGCGCGCGATGGCCACGGCGGTATGAGGATGGTCGCCAGTGACGATAATCACCTTGATTCCCGCTGCGTGGCATTTTCGGACGGCTTCGGCCACCTCGGCGCGCGGCGGATCTTCCAGTCCCACCAGACCGCTCAGCGTCAGGCCGCTTTCCAGCTGCCCGCGGAGCTCGCCCTCCGCCACCTTGCGCGAGGCGAAGGCCAGCACCCGCAGGCCCTGCCCGGCCAGTTCCTGTTCGGCGCGCAGCATGCTTTCCCGCGCCTCCGCGCCAAGCGCCACAATGCCGCCCTCGGTCTCAATGTGGGCGCATAGCGGCATGACTGTCTGCAGCGCGCCCTTGGTGTAAAGCACCTGCTCGCTGGCAGTCCGGTGTAGCGTGGACATGCGCTTGCGCTCGGCGTCGAAAGGCACTTCGTCCACGGCCGGCAGATCCGGCCACTCGCCTCGCGCGTTGTCCGCCATGCCCACCAACGCCACCTCCATCGGATCGCCCAGCCAGGTGCCGTCATCCTTGCGCTTCAGCATGTGGCAATAACGCGCTGCGGCGAGGAGCTCGGCGTACAGATGCGCCTGTTGCAGCAAATCCTGGGGGGTCTTGTAAACTCCGTTGACAAAGAGCTGCTTTACTTCCATCCGGTTGAGCGTCAGGGTGCCGGTTTTGTCGGTACAGATGACCGTCGCCGAGCCCAGCGTCTCCACCGACGGCAAATGGCGTACCAGTGCGTTGCGCTTGGCCATGCGCTGGGTCGCCATGGCCAGCGAGAGGGTCACCGTGGGCAACAGGCCTTCCGGTACGTTGGCGACGATAATCCCGATGGCGAAAATGAAATTTTCCCAAAAGGACAAGCCCATCGCCTGGCCGATAAAGAAAAAAAGGACCCCCAGCCCGATCGACAGGGCCGCCACCAGATGGGAGAGGTGGACGATTTCGCGCTGCAAGGGCGAAAGACGCTCGCTTGGCGCCTGGGTAAGGTGGGCAATTTTGCCGAATTCGGTATTCATGCCGGTAGTGAACACCACCGCCTTGCCTTCTCCGGCCACCACGGAAGTACCCGCCAGCAGCATATTGTTGCTGTGCAGCAACTCTTCCACGCTGCTGGGACTGGCATTGCACGCCCTGGGACGGGACTCTCCGGTGACCGTGGCGGTGTTGACGCGCAGGTCATAGGCCTCGATCACGCGACAATCGGCGGGCACGTTGTCGCCTTCCTGCAACAGGACCAGATCCCCCGGCACCAGTCGTGCCGCTTCGACCTGCTCCACGCCTCCGCCCCGCATCACCTTGACTTGGCGCGGTAGCAGCTTGAGCAGCGCCGACAAGGCACGTTCGGCGCGGTATTCCTGCCAGAAGGAAAACAGCCCGTTGATCAGGATCACGCCGAGGATGGCATAGCCCAGCATTGCCATCCCCTGCCCCGGTGCGCGCCATTCCGCGACAAAAGCCAGGGCGGCGGCGAACCACAGGATCAGGGCAAAAAAGTGGGTAAAACCCTTGAGGAACTTGAGCCAGAGGGGCTCAAGCGGCAGAGACTCGACCTGATTGGGGCCGAACTCCAGCAAACGGCGCGCGGCTTCCGCCACGGCGAGTCCGTCCGGCCCACTATGCAGGCTGGCGAGCGCCTCTTCCGCGGTCAAGTGATGGATTTTCATCGCCGCCGATACGCCGGAAACTTACCGGATTCGCCAAGGGTGGACCCAAGGCCGAACCCGGCTTGCCGGGAAAGTTAAGGTTTGTTGCCGTTAATGCGGATGGTCACGAACATCGAACGGTCGCCACGCAAAATGCGCAAGGCAACGACTTGCCCCGGGCCATACTGGTTCAACAGCTCCGCAAATTGCTGCAAACCCTTCACGTCCTGGTTGTTCACCGACAGAATGATGTCGCCGCTGATCACGCCCGCCTGTGCCGCGGCGCCTTCCGCGTCTTCCACCAACAGGCCGTTGCTGATTTTGAGTTCTTTCTTCTGTACATCGCCAAGTTCACTCAAGCTTAATCCAAGTTTGCCGGTAGCCTTGCCGAGTTTGGCGGAACGCCCCCCACCCTTCTCACCCGGCAGTTCGCCCACGATCAGCGCGACATCCTTGCTTGCCCCTTTGCGCCACACCTGAAGCAGCACGCGTTTACCCGGCTTGACTGCAGCGACGAGTCTGGGCAGTTCGCTGGAACTCTCGACCGTTTTGCCGTCGAACTTGAGCACCACATCGCTCGCCACGAGTCCCGCCTTGTCCGCCGGACTGCCTTTTTCCACGTTGGCGATCAATGCCCCCATGGGCCGGCTCAGCCCGAACGATTCCGCCAGTTCCCTGGTCACCTCCTGGATCATCACGCCCAGCCAGCCGCGGTTGACCTTGCCACCGGCGCGCAACTGGTCACTGATGTCGATCGCCACGTCGATGGGGATGGCGAAGGACAATCCCATGTATCCGCCGGTGCGGCTCAGGATTTGGGAATTGATGCCGACCACTTCGCCTTTCATGTTGAATAGCGGACCACCTGAGTTGCCGGGGTTGATCGCCACATCGGTCTGAATGAAGGGCACATAATTTTCCTGCGGCAACGAACGCCCCTTGGCGCTGACGATGCCGGCAGTGATGCTGTTATCGAAGCCAAAAGGCGAACCGATCGCCGCCACCCATTCGCCCACCTTGAGCTGATCCGGCTTGCCGATCATCACCCTGGGCAAATTGCTCGCCTCGATCTTGATCAGAGCCACGTCGGTCCTGCGATCGCTGCCGATGACCTTGGCGGGAAATTCACGCTTATCGGTGAAGCGCACAGTGACCTCATCCGCCGCATCCACCACGTGGGCATTGGTCAGGATATAACCGTCCGCGCTGATGATGAAACCGGAACCCAGGGAACGCGACTGAAATTCGCGCGGCCCCTTCTGCCCCTTGCCCGGCGGCATGAAACGGCGGAAGAAATCGAACATCGGATCGTCTTCCGACAAATGGGGATTCTGGGGAAGGACGCTCTCGTTACGCACGGTCTGTGTGGTGCTGATATTGACGACCGAAGCGCCGTGTTTTTCCGCCAGTTCGCTGAAATCGGGCAAATCCCTGGCGTAGGAAAAAGCAGTCAAGGATACAAAAAGCGCAAAAAAGGCGAATAAACGTTTCATCATTCATGACCTCCTGCAAATTTGACAAAGTTTTGAGAAAAGACCCGCCGCAGGACGACCGGCTGGAACTGGCTATTCGTTCCCGCACCGGCGCTAATCAATTTCAAGGCCACAAAACCCACAACCAGCCCGACGAGCACCCCGCCAACGGCATAAGCGTCCTGTAAGCGAGCCGGCGCCAGCCACCCGCCCAAAATCGCGCCCGTCAGCAGGAACGCCAGCGGCAACAGATACACCAGCAGCGAACTCTTGAGCAGCGCCGCTTCTTCCATACCGATCACCACGCGCTCACCCAGCGCCGCGTCAATCGGATTGAGCACCTTGAATGATGAGGTTTTGCTGCCCAGCAACTGGCTCAGGGTGGACGTGCCGCAGCCTTCCTTGCCGCTGCAACTGCCACACGCCGAGGCACGCGAGGTTTCCACGAACACGCCCTCCTGCCCGATTTTTACGATCACACCTTCTGCTTCCAACATTTGAAATCCCGCCTATTATTTTGCGATAAAAGACACCGAATTGCCGATCTGCGTCACGGTCGCCGCCGGCACCTCGCCCAGCACCGTCACCTGATATTCGCCGACAGGCCTGGTATAAACGTTGATGGCGCCCTGACTGGAAAGGCCGGACACGGGTTTCAGGATTCCCGCCAGAGGCTCGATGAAGATGGATACCGCCGCCAGTTGATCGGAAAATACCATATGATTCGTGGGGAATTTTTTGCCCGGAAAGGCGCGTTTCAACGCCATGATTTTCTTGAATCCGGCCGGCGGCGATTTGACCACCCAGCCGGGATCGACCTGTGCTTCCCTGGCTTGCATGCTCACCGGTTGCTTGACAGCATATTTCGACTTCAACTGCTCGGGATCGATGTTGCCGCCGATGCTGGCCTGGGTAAAGAAAAATTGATCCACCACTTCATTTTTCTCATTCAGGGTGCTGGCCTTGAGCAGCAGGCCGCTGGCGCTGTCGGCGCACAAGCGGTGTCCATACCGGTAGATATCGCGTGGCTCCAGCATGACATTCTGACAATCGTATCCGGCCACGCGCTCCATGCCACCCAGTTTGATCGCGTAGATTTCGCCGATACCCGACAACTGCTCGGGCAAAAGGGCCGGAAAACTCTTGTGCGCCTTGCGCCTTTCCACGATCACGGCCTTGTTTTCCAGCATGTAACAGACCACTTCATCGTTGTCGCGGATAATCTCGCGCGGCGGACCATCCAGCACTTCGAGCTTTTCATGCTCGCCGCTCGCGTCCGAGAGGTGGACGATGCGTGAAGTTTTCATGTAACCGTCGCGCCGATAAACGAAAGTACCGCTGTAATTGATGCGGTGAGCAGCGGAAGCCATCTTTTGCAGCCAGGCAGAGGCGTCCCCCTCAGCCTTCTCAGCCAGGGCGAAGCCTGGCAAAAACATCAGGATCAGCAATACATGGCGCGTCTTTCTCATCGGGCGTTGACCTCACGGATTTCAGAAACCGTGCGGATATATGGCGTCATGCCCTGCATGGCTACACCGGGCGAGTATTCCTGATGCGCGAGCAGGTAGGGATTGACGTCGGCGCTGGCGAGTTCCACTGGCGCTGCTTTTGCCAGAGTCATCTCGGTGGGCGCATGCACCGCGCCCGTTTGCAATACGGCCCAAACCACCAGCCCCACCGCCGTGACGGAAGCAGCGGCTGACAAGGCTATGGTGCGCGGGCTGCGCTTGGGCAGACGATGAGGTGCCAGCACGGTCGGCTCTTCCGCCAGACTCGCACTGAAACGCCCCATGAAGCCGTCGGAAACAGAAGAAGTGTCGCGCAAGACATCGCCAATCAGATGGTAGGCGTGCCACTCGCGTTGCGCTTCCGAATCCTGCAATGCGCCGAAGAAACGTTGCACTTCCGCATCGTCCAGTTCGCCATCCATCATCTGTGAAATTTGCTCATTCATCCTTACCATCTCTTGTCTCCTTGCGTATCCAGCAGCGGCCGCAGTTTTTCCGAAATCGCATCGCGCGCACGAAAAATACGCGAACGCACCGTACCAATTGGGCAATTCATGACCTGCGCGATATCCTCGTAACTTAAACCTTCGATCTCACGCAGGGTAATCGCGGTTCTTAACTCTTCTGGCAAGGCGTCCACTGCGGAGTTCACCGTTTCGGCAATTTGTTTGCTCATCAATGCATTTTCCGGCGTATTGATGTCGCGCAACTCGTCGCCGCCCTCAAAGCCCTCGGCCTCTTCATTGTCGTATATGGTTACGGTCGGCGCGCGCCGCCCCTGCGCCACCAGGTAATTCTTGGCGGTATTGATGCCAATACGATATAGCCAGGTATAAAACGCGCTCTCGCCCCGGAATGAAGGCAAGGCGCGGTAAGCCTTGATAAAGGCTTCCTGCGACACGTCCTCCACTTCCGCCGCATCGCGAATAAAGCGCGACAACAGCCGTGCCAGCTTGCGCTGATACTTGGCCACCAACAACTCGAAGGCGTGCTTGTCACCGCGCTGCGCACGCTCGACCAGTTGCTGGTCAATTTCCCGGTCACCCATCTGGGTTCGCTCCCTGAAGCTATTTATTTTTTGTATAGCGCTTTCGCCGGACCATGCCGGTATAGACGCCTCAACAAAAGACAGCAGAAGCGTGTAATTAGTTCACGCAACATTGGGGGTTTGCGCGTAGGCGACTGGCTGCATGGTATGATTTTCCCGCTTTCATTTTGTACTGGATCGGGTGTGAAACAATTCGACGTGGTTATTATCGGCAGCGGACTGGCGGGCATGACGCTCGCCCTGCATCTGGCCGCGCATAAGAAAATCGGGCTGATCACCAAAAAGTCCCTGCTCGATGGCGCCAGCAGCTGGGCGCAGGGCGGTATCGCCGCCGTGCTGGGCGATGACGATTCAATCCAGTCGCATGTCCAGGACACTTTGGTCGCCGGAGCCGGCTTGTGCAGCGAATGCACGACCCGTTTCGTCGTGGAACATGGCAAACCGGCGATCGAATGGCTGCTCCAGCAAGGCGTACAGTTCAGCCACGACGAACTGCATGCCGAGGCGCTCCACCTCACACGCGAAGGCGGCCATAGCCACCGCCGCATCGTGCATGCCGCCGATGCCACTGGAGCCGCGATACAGCAGACCCTGTCGGCACAAATCAAGGCTCACCCCAATATTACCCTGCTGGAAGAACACATCGCCATCGACCTCATCACGGGGAAAAAACTGGGCCTCAAGGAACCGGCACTGGCCAATCGCTGCTTCGGGCTCTACGCTCTCGACAACAGTTCGGGCAAAGTGGTCACCTTTTCCGCCCAGCATGTCGCGCTGGCCACGGGCGGCGCGGGCAAGGTTTATCTCTATACCACCAACCCCGACGTCGCGGCGGGGGATGGCGTGGCCATGGGCTGGCGTGCCGGTTGCCGGGTAGCCAACATGGAATTCATCCAGTTCCATCCCACCTGCCTGTATCACCCCCACGCCAAATCCTTCCTCATCACCGAGGCGGTACGCGGTGAAGGCGGCTTGCTCAAGCTGCCCGACGGCACGCGCTTCATGCCCGATCATGACCCGCGCGCCGAATTGGCGCCGCGCGATGTAGTCGCAAGGGCGATCGACTTCGAAATGAAAAAGCGCGGCCTGGATTGCGTCTATCTCGACATTTCACACAAGCCGGAGGCATTTCTCAAGGAGCATTTTCCCAATATCCATGCGCGCTGCATGGCACTGGGCATCGACATCACGCAGGACCCCATCCCGGTGGTTCCCGCCGCGCATTACACCTGTGGCGGCATCATGACCGACCTGCGCGCCCGCACCGACATCCACAATCTTTATGCCGTGGGCGAGGTCGCCCATACCGGACTGCATGGCGCCAACCGGCTGGCAAGCAATTCGCTGCTGGAATGCATCGTGTTCGCCCAGGCTGCCGCACGGGATATTCTGCAACAACCGGACAGCCCGTTACAGCCCCTGCCGGAATGGGACGAAAGCCGCGTCACCGACGCCGACGAGGAAATCATCATTTCCCACAACTGGGACGAATTGCGCCGTTTCATGTGGGATTACGTCGGTATCGTGCGCACCAGCAAACGTCTGCAGCGGGCCTTGAAACGCATCAAACTGTTGCAGGAGGAGATTGACGAGTATTACAGCAATTTCCGCGTCAGCAACGACCTGATCGAGTTGCGCAACCTGGTGCAGACAGCCGAATTAATCGTGCACAGCGCCATGCTGCGGCACGAGAGCAGAGGCTTGCATTTCAGCCGCGATTACCCGGAACAGCTGCCGGCAGCGGAAAACACCGTGCTGGTGCCCGACTAAGGCTCGCTTCGCGAGTTTCACGTTAACGAATGATGCCGCGTGTTGATATCGCCAGGAAATCCAGCCACATCCCGATTTCTGGAACAAGCTCGCGCTGTTCCTCCAGAACACTTTTCGCTTCAGCAAGGCTGAGGCCAGACTTGTACAGGGTTTTGTAAGCGCGCCGCAAGGCCAGTATCACATCAGGTGAAAACCCCCGGCGCTTGAGCCCCTCGGCATTGATGCCATGCGGCGCAGTCGGATTCCCGCCCACCGTCACACAGGGCGGCACATCCATGGTAACGACGGAGCTGATACCAACCATGCTGTGTGCGCCGATATGACAAAACTGATGAATGCCGGCAAACCCGCCCAGAATCGCATAATCATCAACGCTGACATGACCCGCGAGGGTAGCGTTATTGGCAAAGACTGTCTGGTTTCCAACCTGGCAGTCGTGCGCGATATGCACCGAGGCCATGATCCAGTTGTCGTTGCCAAGGCGGGTAATACCCACATCCTGCGCCGTACCGATGTTGATCGAACAGAACTCGCGAATCGTGTTGCGGTCACCGATTTCGAGCCGAGTCGGTTCGCCCGAATATTTTTTGTCCTGAGGAGCCTCGCCCAGACTGGAAAACTGGAATATCCTGTTTTCTTTTCCAATACGGGTATGCCCATCCAGCACCACGTGCGGCCCGATCCAGGTAGCATCCCCGACCTCGACATGTTCCCCGATAATCGAATAGGCGCCGACAGTAACACCCTCACCGAGTTTCGCACCCGGATGAACGATGGCGCTAGGGTGTACCCCTATCATCAGGCGATGTCGCGCTTGGCGCACATGAGTTCGGCTTCCGCAACGATGTCACCGTTGACCCTGGCTTCCGCCTTGAATTTCCAGATCCCTCGCATCTGGCGCTGGATGGCGACATGCAGGAACAATTGGTCACCGGCCGTGACCGGTTTCTTGAAACGCGCATTGTCGATTCCGACGAAATAGAAAACCGAGTTTTCGTCAGGCAGGATGCCCATGGTCTTGAAAGACAGAATGCCCGCTGCCTGAGCCAGCGCCTCCATGATCAGCACGCCCGGCATCACCGGGTGATGAGGGAAGTGGCCTTGAAAGAAAGGCTCGTTGATAGTGACATTCTTGATCGCAACAATGTCTTTTCCCGGCTCGCACTCCTGTACCCGATCCACCAGCAGAAAGGGGTAACGGTGCGGTAAATGTGCCATGACTTCATGAATATCCATGCTGCTCATGATGATTTTTTCTCCAGTTCGTTGATCTTTTTTTCCAGTCCCTGGATTTTCTGCGCCATGGCATCCAGGTGCCTGAGGTGGGCCGCGTTTTTGAGCCACACATCATGTGCCGAAAACGGCATGGCTGAAGTATAGGCGCCCGGTTTATGGATAGACTTGGTAATCAGGGTGCCGGAGGATATCTGAACATTGTCCGCAATCTCCAGGTGCCCGAGAATCATGCCCGCCCCGCCCACTGTGCAATGACGGCCAATTTTGGCGCTGCCCGCAATGCCGACACAGCCCGCCATTGCGCTATGCGCCCCGATGCGGACGTTATGGGCAACCTGGATCTGGTTATCCAGCTTGACGCCCTCCTCGATCACGGTATCTTCGAGCGCACCCCGGTCTATGGTCGTATTCGCGCCGATTTCAACATCGTCGCCGATGAGAACCCGACCGATCTGGGGAATCTTGAGCCATCGTCCATTTTCATGCGCCAGCCCAAACCCGTCCGCACCGATCACCGCACCGGAATGCAGAATCACGCGTTCGCCAAGCTGGCACCCATGGTAAATCACCACGCGCGGGTACAGGCGACACTGCGCGCCGATCACCACGCTTGCGCCAATCACACAACCAGCACCGATCACGACCCCGTCACCGATCACGCAATCCGCGCCAATATGAACAAACGGCCCGATCGATGCGGAATCGGCTATTTTCACGCCGGGATCGATAACCGCGCTGGCATGCACCCCCGCTTTGACTGCCGGTTCGGGGTTCAGCAAAGCAGACACCCTGGCAAAATAGGCGTAGGGGTTATTGCAGACAATGCGTGGGCGGTCGCTTGCGTCACGCATATCCTTGCCGACGATCACTGCGCCAGCAGCGGACTGTTCCAGCTTCTTCAGGAAACGGCCTCCGGTCAGAAAGCTGATGTGACAAGCCTGAGCCTGCTCCAGCGAAGCGATCTGGCTGACGCGCAGTTCCGCATCACAGAGAACCTCGCCACCAAGCAATTCGACGATTTCGCCCAGCGACCAGGTTTTAGCGGAGATAGGCTTCACTCAATTGGGACTTATTTGTCAGACAACGCCTTTATAACCTTATCCGTCACATCAATGCGAGTGCTGGCAAACACGGCCTCCTGCAGGATCAGATCGAATTTTTCGCTCTCGGCAATGGCGATGATGGCCTTGTTGGCACGTTCCTGAACGGCCGAGAGCTCTTCGTTGCGACGCAGGTTCAGGTCCTCCCGCAACTCGCGCTGGGAACGCTGAATGTCACGATTCAGATTAGCAAGCTCGCGTTCCCTGTTGCGTCGTTCCGATTCGGCAACTGTCACGCCATCGCGTTCGAGTCCGGCTTGAATTTCCTTGGCCTGCTTGATCAGTTTCATCAACTCCTGATCGCGCGAAGCAAACTCTTTTTCCAGTTTTTTCTGCGCTTTCTGAGCTGGCGAGGCTTCACGAAACACGCGCTCGGTATTGACATAACCAATCTTGAGTTCTGCGGCCTGAACCAGGGTGGCCGTCTGAATCAACGATAACGCTAATACGGACAATACAATCTTTTTCAATTCAATCTCCTAAAATACTGTTCCCATCTGGAACTGGAACATCTCGGTCTTGTCGCCCTCTTTCTTGTTGATGGGCTGCGCCAGACTGAATTTCAGCGGACCTATCGGCGAGAACCAACTTACCGACACACCCGCCGAATAACGTAACTCGCCAATATCGAAGGTAGCGTACCGCCCAAGCGCGTCGCCTTCGCCAAAGACCATGCCGCTGTCAACAAAGGTTCCCAGGCGGACTGACTTGTCATTTGGCAAGCCAGGGAAGGGGAATAGCAATTCAGCACTCATCACGATACGGGTATTGCCGCCCAAGGCATAATCACTACTGTCGCGCGGTCCCAGCGAACTGGTTTCATATCCCCGTACCGAACCGATACCACCTGCATAGAAATTCTTGAAGTATGGCAGGGGTTGGTCGTTGTAGCTGTCTGCATAACCCAGTTCGCCATTCAGCAGAACCGTAAAATGTTTGCCGAATGTCTTCAGCCACTGTTGCTGGTACGAAATCTTGTAGTACTCAAGGTCAAGGCCGGGCAGCCCCACCTCGCCATATAGCCGCTGCAGCGAGCCTGACATCGGATACATCAGATTATCCCGGGTATCCCGCGCCCAACCCAGGTCGGTCCGAATGGTATCGACAGTCGTGCCGTAGGCATTCACGAAATCGATCACTCTTTGCGAACTGTTTTCATCAATCGTATTTTCTATCTGCTCCACCGCCAGCCCCAGATTGACCGTATCCTTCTCGTTAAGCGGGACGCCGAAGCGCACGCCGGCACCCTTGGTCTGCGTTTTGTAACGGGTCACAGCAGACAGGTTAGTGGTGTCGACCGTGCGATTGTAGAGATCGAATCCTCGGCTGATTCCATTATCGGTGAAGTACGGGTTGGTATGGGAAAGCGAATAGACCTTGTTGACGCTGCCGCTATTGACCTGGACCGCAAAATGGTTGCCGCTGCCGAACACGTTTTGCTGGGCAAAAGAGGCATTCAGCACCAGTCCCTCGGAACTGGAAAAACCCGCACCCGCCATCACACTGCCAGTCGGTTTTTCAGTCACGTTATAATTGATGTCGACCTGATCCGTCGTGCCCGGCACCGCTGGCGTTTCGACGTTGACGTCAGAAAAATATCCCAGACGCTGCAAGCGTTCACGTGAACGGTTGATCTTGTCGGCGGCATACCACCCCCCCTCGATCTGGCGCATTTCACGCCGCAGCACTTCGTCACGCGTCTTGGTGTTGCCGGTCACATTGATGCGGCGCACATAAACCCTGCGTCCGGGATCAACATAAAAAGTAAACGCAACCTCACCTTTTTCCTTGTTGACTTCCGGGGCGGCGTTGACGTTGGCAAACGCGTAACCATCATTTCCCAGACGGTCGCTCATGGCCTTGCTGGATGCCGTCAACTTCTCGCGAGAAAAAGCCTCGCCTGACTGGACCTTGATCAGCTTGCGCAACTCCTCTTCCGGCACCAGCATCTCTCCGGCCAGCTTGATATCCGAAATCGTGTAGCGCTTGCCCTCGTTCACGTTGACGGTAATGTAAATACCCTGCTTGTCGGGAGAAATGGATACCTGGGTGGATTCGATATTGAATTCAAGGTAACCGCGATTCATGTACCAGGAACGCATGGTTTCAAGATCGGCCGAGAGCTTTGGCTTGGAGTACTGGTCGTTTTTGCTGTACCAACTCATCCAGCCAGTCGTGGCAAGCGCGAGCTGTGCCTGTAATTCCTTTTCCGGAAAGGCCTCATTGCCGACAATATTGATCTGCCGTATCGTCGCCACTTCACCTTCGACAATATCGAAACTGATGGCCACCCGGTTGCGCTCCAACGGGGTCACCGTTGTCGTGATGCTGACTGCGTACTTGCCGCGACTGAAATACTGCCGCTTCAATTCCTGTTCAGCGCGATCCAGCAAGGATTTATCAAAAACCTTGGATTCCGACAGACCGGCGCTTTTCAGGCCATCCTTGAGTTGTTCCTTGGTGAACTCCTTGGCGCCGTTGATATCAACCTGGGCAATCGCCGAGCGCTCTTCCAACGACACAACCAGCACGCCGTTATCCGCTTCCAGGCGAACATCCTTGAAAAATCCGGTGGCATACAAGGCCTTGACGGCAGCAGAAATTTTTTCGTCGTTGACGGTCTCGCCCACCTTGATCGGCAGGTAAGTGAAGACTGTTCCAGCCTCGGTACGCTGAATACCTTCGATCCGAATATCCTTGACAGTGAATGGCTCGACAGCGAAAGCCGACACAGCATAGAGGCTGAAAATCAGGAGTGGGATAAGTTTTTTCATTAGGAGCCGGTCAACAAGCGGTTAATATCGTTGTAAAAAGCGAACATCATGAGCGCGAGCAGGAGTGTCATGCCTATCTGCTGGCCGATTTCCATGACGCGGTCGGAGACGGGACTTCCCTTCACGATTTCGGCCATATAATACATCAAATGCCCCCCATCCAATAAGGGCACAGGCAACAAATTAAGCACGCCCAGACTGATGCTCACCAGTGCCAGGAACATCAGATACGCCACCCAACCGATGTGCGCCGACTGCCCTGCGTAATCCGCGATTGTGATCGGACCACTGATATTTTTTGGCGACACCTCGCCGATGATCATCTTGCCCATGGTCTTCAAGCTGAACCAGGACATATCCCAGGTTTTCCATGCCGCCTCCTGCATAGCGCGTACCGGGCCATAGCGCACCTCGGCCATCAGCCGCTCACCGATGGCTTCATCGACAAAGGGGCCAGCACCTATTTTGCCGACGGCCTTGCCTTGTTCCATCGCCTCATCCGGCTTCAGAGAAATTTCGATCCTGGCCGAACCGCGCTTGACGCTGAAGCGCAATTCCCGCTGCGGATTGGCTCGAATGGCCGTGACCAGATCTTCCCAGCGCGAGATATTTTTGCCGTCCAGCGCCAGAATTTCATCCATTTCCTGCAAGCCCGCTTTTGCGCCTGCGCCATCGGGCAATAATTTCCCGATCACAGGCGGCAGAATGGGGCGATAGTGCGTCAGACCCAGTTTTTCCAGAAAGTCGCCATCAAAATCATCGGAAGACAATGATGCAGTTTCCAGCACATGCTGACGAATATCGTTTTTCGCGCTTAGCGTCTCGAATCGCACCGTTTGATGTTCCATGGCTTTCTTGAGCAAAGCCCAGCGCACATCTGCCCAAACCGTGACTGGCTCGCCGTCCAGCGAGGTCACCAGTTCGCCGTATTCAAACCCCGCTACGGCAGCCGGACTGCCCTTGACCGGGTCGCCCAGCAAGGGCTTCACGCCAGGCATGCCGACCATGAATAAAAACCAGTAAAGGAGAATCGCCAACAACAGATTCGCGACCGGCCCGGCGGCTACGATCAGAATTCGCCGCCATACTGTTTGGCGGTTGAAGGCGCGCCCCAGTTCGTGCTCTGCGACCTCGCCTTCGCGCTCGTCCAGCATTTTTACATAGCCTCCCAGGGGAAAAGCGGCAATTGCCCACTCTGTGCCATCCGCCCCGAAACGGCGCAGCCACAAGGGCTTGCCAAAGCCAACAGAAAACCGCAACACCTTGACCCCGCAACGGCGGGCAACCCAGTAATGGCCGAACTCGTGCACGATAATCAGCACGCCAAGCGCCAGCGCGAACGCCAGGAGAGTGTGGAGAAGGTTCATTTTCCCTCTCTCCTTACTCTCTCCCAAAGTACCCTGAAGGGCATAAAGGAGAGAGGGACGCAGACTCGCTTCGCGAGGCTCAAGTTAAGCACGCGCAATCAATTCAGCGGCAAGCAAGCGCGCTTGTGCATCGGCATTCTGGGCATCTTCCAGGCTACGCATGGGAACGGAGGTCAGTTGTTCCAGCGTCTGCTCGATGATGCTGGGGATAGCCAGGAATGGCAGCTTGCCATCCAGAAACGCAGCCACTGCGATTTCGTTGGCGGAATTCAAGATGGCAGGCGCCGTACCCCCTGTGCGCAGGGCCTGGTAAGCCAGACCAAGGCAGCGAAAGCGCACCATATCTGGCGCTTCAAAATCCAGGTGCGCAATCTTGAACAGGTCGAGCGCGGAGACCCCGGCCTGAATCCGTTCTGGAAAACCCAGCGCATACGCGATCGGGGTTCGCATGTCCGGATTGCCTAACTGCGCCAGCACCGAGCCATCCGCATATTCGACCAGTGAGTGAATCACGCTCTGCGGATGCACCACCACCTGAATCTGTTCCGCCGATGCGCTGAACAACCAGTGCGCTTCGATGACTTCCAGCCCCTTGTTCATCATGCTGGCAGAATCAACTGAAATCTTGCGCCCCATCGACCAGTTCGGGTGGGCGCAGGCCTGTTCCGGCGTCACTTGTTCCAGTTCTGCCAGCGCACGGGTGCGGAACGGACCGCCGGACGCGGTCAGCAGGATGCGGGTGACGCCGACCTGCGCCAGTCCACGCCCGAAATCGCGTGGCAAGGACTGAAAAATGGCGTTGTGTTCGCTGTCGATGGGCAGCAATTGGGCGCCATGGTCGCGCACGGCATCCATGAAAATCTGGCCGGACATCACCAGGGTTTCCTTGTTGGCCAACAGAATACGTTTGCCCGCCCGAGCTGCCGCCATGGACGGGCGCAAACCCGCCGCGCCCACAATGGCCGCCATGACGCTATCCACCTGTGGCAGAGAGGAAACCAGCTCCAGTGCCTCGATGCCGTGCAATACCTGGGTTGCCAGGCCATGATCCAGCACTTTTTGGCGCAAGGATTCAGCCGCATCTGCATCCAGCAAAACGGCGTATTCCGGCTCGAACTGCTGGCATTGCTGGAACAATTTGTCGATCTGGCTATTGGCTGTCAGCGCGACGACCCGGAAGCGCTCCGGATGACGCGCAATCACGTCCAGCGTGCTGACGCCGATAGAGCCGGTGGAACCTAGAACGGTAATATTTTGCTTGTCTGGCATTGTTACAAACCCGGAAAACCATACAGATAATAAGCCGCAGCCAGAGGTAGCGCGGGCATCATGCCGTCAAGACGATCCAGCACCCCGCCATGACCGGGCAGAATGCGCCCGCTATCCTTCAAGCCAGCCTGACGTTTGAGCCAGGACTCGAACAAATCCCCGACCACACTGATAGACCCCATCGCCAACAACAGGATAAACCCAGGAAAAGGAACGCCCACGCTGGCTTCCAGCGACTTCCATGCAAAACCGAAACAAGCCACCGCCAACAGGCCGCCTGCCACGCCTTCCCAGGTCTTGCCTGGACTAATGGCCGGCGCCAGTTTGTGCTTGCCGAACGCGCGCCCGGCGAAATAAGCGCCAATATCTGCCGCCGACACCACCGCCAGCAAACCCAGCAGCAAGGCTGGGCGCATGGCATGAAACTCCATCATGGCAAACCAGGTCGGGAACAGCACCAGCCAACCGGTCAGCGCCAGCACGGCAGGATGGCGCACCTGCCAGCCACGAATCAGCCAGGGAAGTGCCGCGAACAACCAGAATGCCACTGCCAGCAGGTAAAACAGCCCGACTCTGGCTTTAACTGTAAAAAAGGCCAAGCCAAAGAAAATCGTCAGTCCCACATAAACCCAGCGTTCCTTGCGCGGGAACATGGCCAGCCCGCCCCACTCCCATGCACCAATGGTGATCACGCCCAACATCAGCCAACCCCAAAACAAACTGGGCAGGTAAAACAAGGCCAGCAGCAGGCCAAACAACAGGCCAAATGCCGTGAAAACGCGCTCCTTAAGCATGGTCAGGGGGTTTCAACTGTTCGCTGCCGCGCAACTGCTCGCTGGTACGGCCGAAGCGGCGCTCGCGATGCTGGTAGGAAAGGATAGCTCGATCCAGTTCTTTGCCATCGAAATCAGGCCACAAGACATCGGTAAAATACAGCTCGGTATAAGCCAGTTGCCACAGCAAGAAATTGCTGATGCGCTGCTCACCGCCGGTACGAATAAACAGGTCCGGCTCCGGGGCATTCGGCATGGAAAGATAGGGTTGCAGATCAGATTCGTTGAATCCGGCCGCCAGGTCGGGGTGATCCTTGAGCATGGACTGGACAGCCTGCATGATGTCCCAGCGTCCGCCATAATTCGCTGCAATCGTGAGAGTCAGCTTGTCGTTACTGGCTGTCAGCGCTTCGGAGCGCCGCACCATGTCCACCAGTTTGGCGTCAAAACGGCTCAGGTCGCCGATGATTTTGAGTTTCACGCCGTTCTGGTGCAATTTGCTGACTTCATTTTCCAGCGCCAGCATGAAGAGCTGCATCAGGAAAGTCACTTCTTCTTCCGGACGTCGCCAGTTTTCGCTACTGAAAGCAAATAGGGTAAGGTATTCGATCTTGCGCTCGATGCACGCCTTGACCATGGCGCGTACGGTTTCCAGACCGCGCTTGTGTCCCATCACGCGGGGCATGAAGCGCTTTTTCGCCCAGCGCCCGTTGCCATCCATGATCATGGCAACGTGGCGGGGGATGAACGATATGTCGGGAATATCGCAGGTGGAACTTGGGGGGTGTGCCACTAATATAAAACTCGCGTAGCGAGCCTGCGCCCACCTCTCCCGCTGGCGGGGGAGGGTTGCACCCTGAAGGGCATAAAGGGAGGGGGAACGAGCACGGCATCTCTCATGATAGTAGACAATTCATTAGTCGTGCTCGTGGGATGGGCTGAGGCTTAAACAGCCATCAACTCGACCTCTTTGGCCTGCAGCATCTTGTCCACTTCGGCCACGTAGCGGTCGGTCAGCTTCTGTATCTCGTCCTGGCCACGACGGTCATCATCCTCGCCAATAGCCTTGTCCTTGAGCATTTTTTCCATTTGACCATTCGCGTCGCGGCGCAGATTGCGTATCGCCACCTTGGCGCCCTCGCCTTCTGTCTTCACCACCTTGGTCAGTTCCCGGCGGCGCTCTTCCGTCAGCGGCGGCATCGGCACACGGATCATCTCGCCCTGCGTGGCGGGGTTCAAGCCGAGATCGGAATCCCGAATCGCGCGCTCGATCGCGCCCACCATTTTCTTTTCCCACGGCTGCACGCCGATGGTGCGCGAATCCACCAGCGTGACGTTGGCCACCTGATTGATTGCTGTTGGGCTGCCATAGTAGTCCACCGTCACATGATCCAGAATCCCCGTATGGGCGCGCCCGGTACGCACCTTGGCCAGATCGATTTTGAGCGACTCAAGCGATTTCTGCATTTTTTGCTCAGCGGTTTTTTTTACGTCTGCGATCATGTTTGTTGTTCCTTAATCCTTGAAACCTCATTTCGACCACGAAACACACGAAATACACGAAAAAACCAGTCTATTTGGATTTGTTTATGCCCAGCTTTATCGGGTATTTATCCATTCACCCAACGGGAAATGGATCATTACAAAACATCTTTTTTGAACTATTTCGTGTTTTTCGTGTTTTTCGTGGCTCAACAGCGTTTTTAAGGGTTAATCAGCACAATACTTTCGTACCTTCGTCTTCACCCATTACCACCCGCTTGAGCGCGCCAGACTTGAAAATACTGAACACCACCAAAGGCATTTTCTGGTCGCGGCAGAGCGCCAGCGCGGTGGCATCCATCACTTTCAGATTGCGGATAATGGCCTCGTCGAAGGTCAATTGCTGGTAACGCATGGCATCCGGATTGGTTTTGGGATCATCGGTATAGACACCGTCCACCTTGGTGGCTTTCAGCACGATTTCCGCGCCGACTTCCATGCCGCGCAGGGCAGCCGCCGTATCCGTGGTAAAGAAAGGGTTACCGGTGCCCGCACCAAAAATGACTACCTTGCCTTCTTCCAGATAGCGGATGGCCTTGCCGCGAATATAGGGCTCGGCCACCGCCTCGATGGTCAGCGCCGTCTGCACGCGGCTGACCACCCCAATCCGGCGAAAAGCATCCTGCAAGGCCAGCGCATTCATCACTGTCGCCAGCATCCCCATGTAATCAGCCGTGGCTCTGTCCATGCCTGCTGCGCCAGGCGCAACGCCACGAAAAATATTACCGCCACCGATCACCACCCCCACCTGCACACCCATGCGCACCACTTCGGCCACTTCGGCCACCATCCCGTCGATCGTATCGCGGTTGATGCCGTAGCTGTCGTTGCCCATCAGGGCTTCGCCGGAGAGTTTGAGGAGAATGCGTTTATAGGCAGGGGCGGTCATGGGGTTCTGCTCCTTAAACCTGGGATGCGGCAGCGACTTCAGCGGCGTAATCCACAACCTTCTTCTCGATGCCCTCACCGACGACGTACATGGTGAACGCGCTGACGGAAGCCTTCTTGGAAATCAACAGCTTCTCGATGGTTTGATCCGGATCCTTGACGAAAGGCTGACCCATCAGGGTCACTTCCGCCAGATACTTGGTGATCCGGCCTTCGACCATCTTGGCGATGATGTCAGCAGGCTTGCCGCTTTCGGCTGCCTGGGCAGAGAAAATCTTGCGCTCGTTTTCCAGCAGCTCAGTGGATACCTGGTCTTTGGACACGCAAATCGGCTTGCTGGCCGCGATATGCATGGCGATATCCTTGCCCAGTTGCTCGTCGCCGCCCGTGCTGTCCACCAGCACGCCGATACGGGTGCCGTGCAGGTAAGTCGTCAGCTTGCCGGTGGTTTCAGCGCGTACCAGACGGCGTGGAGAGATATTCTCGCCCAGCTTCATGATCAACGCCTGACGGGCTTCTTCCACGGTCTGGCCGGATGGCAGCTTGGCGCTGGCCAGCACGTCGAGGTCCTCGATTTTTTGTTCCGTGGCAAGCTGGGCTGCTGCCTTGGCAAAAGCCAGGAAGTCCTCGTTCTTGGAAACGAAGTCGGTTTCGCAATTGATTTCCACCAGCGCGCCAGTATGACCGTCTGCACTGATAAAGCTGCCTACCACGCCTTCAGCTGCAATGCGGCTGGCTGCCTTGCTGGCCTTGGCGCCGCTCTTGATGCGCAGCAGTTCTTCCGCCGCCTTCATGTCACCGCTGGTTTCAGTCAGCGCCTTCTTGCATTCCATCATGCCCAAGCCAGTCAGCTCGCGCAGTTCCTTGACCATTCCTGCGGTAATGTCAGCCATCTTAAAACTCCTGAATATCTATTTTTAATCTTTAATAGGTTATAAAAAAAGGGGCTTCCGCCCCTTTTTTGCGAAAGCAATCAAGCGGCTGAGGCGCTTTCCGATTCGTTTACCTCGACGAATTCTTCACCCTTGATGATCTCCGTAATCACCTGGCTGCGACCTTCCAGAATCGCATCGGCCATGCCGCGCGCATACAGGCGAATCGCCTTGCTGGAGTCGTCGTTGCCTGGAATGATGTAATCCACGCCAGCCGGGGAATTGTTGGTATCGACCACGCCGATCACCGGGATACCCAGTTTGAGCGCTTCAGTAATCGCGCCGCTTTCGTAACCGACGTCGATCACGAAAATCGCATCTGGCAAGCCAGCCATATCCTTGATACCGCCCAGGCTACGATCCAGCTTGACCATTTCACGCTTGAGACCCAGCGCTTCCTTCTTGGAAACGCGATCCATGCTGCCGTCTTCCATCATGGCCTCCATGTCCTTGAGACGCTTGATGGATTGCTTGACGGTCTTGAAGTTGGTCAGCATGCCGCCCAACCAGCGGTAATCGACATAAGGCGCACCGGCGCGGGCTGCTTCTTCCTTGACAATTTCACGTGCCTGACGCTTGGTGCCAACGAACAGGACATTGCCCTTGTTGGTCGCCATCTTGCGCACGAACTTGACAGCCTCTTCGTACATGGGAAGAGACTTTTCCAGGTTCACGATATGAATCTTGTTGCGGTCACCGAAGATGTACTGCGCCATCTTGGGGTTCCAGTAACGAGTCTGGTGGCCGAAATGGACACCAGCTTCCAGCATTTCACGCATGGTAACTGACATGTTAAAACTCCTTTAAGGGTTAAGCCTCCACCCGTCCACCTGCGACCCCCGACTATCAAGACAGGAGCACCCTTAGCGGGACGGATGTGCGTATTTGCCGCCTATGGCGACTTAAAATTAACCTGATGCGGCCAGAACCGTGACTCGTCGCCACAGCAACAGACAACATCAAATTGGGGCGCGATTGTATCATGGACAGCTGATAATGATCAATTTGTAGTGAGTGCAGAGCAAGCGCGCGTCTGCTGGCCCATTTGGCTCTCCAATAGCGGGCGCGATTGGTTATTTGTAATAGTTCAGATTTGATCTTACACGGAGTGTCGGAAGTCTGGGCCAGAAGGGCATCTACGTGCCAAGAAGAGTCACCCGGGCGGATGGGAAATCAAGTTACTGACCGACAGCATTCCACCCTCGGTTACAAGTCGCCGACCCGCTTCCTGAACGACTGGATCAGTGCTCAGCATGAGGAAAAACTGGTAGCATGAAAACCGGCCCTTGGAAGACTAAAAATAGGGGGAAGCTCAGTTTCAATCCCGCTTGTTTGATGCCCGCCAGCATCTTGGCGCGAAATACTTTCGCCAGCGCTTTGTGGCCGAACAGGTAACCGCCTTCTTTGTTGCGCCACCGCCGCTGTTTTTTGTCGAATGCGGCCCCCGGCATCACCAGGTGCACGTGCGGGTGGTAATCCAATCGGCGGCTGTGGGTGTGCAGCACCGTCACCGCGCCGGTGCTGCCGCGCAACTTCCTGTCGTTCTGGCTGAAGGTGTTGACGGTCTCCCACGCGCTGCGGGTGATCAGGTCGTACATCACGCGCTGATGCTGCCAGGCCAGCGCGCGGAATTGCGCGGGCAAGGTGAAGGTCACCATGAAGTATTTGCCGGGCACCCGCTTTTGCATCTGCTGGTCTATCCAGTGTTGCGATTCGTGCGCCTGGCAATGCGGACACGATCGGTGCCCGCAGGAATGCGGCAAGAAGCGCTGTTCCTCGCAGCCGTCGCAGGCGAGTTCCATCTTGGGGCTCATGCTGCTGCGGCATAGCTGGAAGGCGTTTAACGCCGCCCATTGGCTGGGCAGCAGGCGATGGCCCTGTTGCGCGATCAGCTCGGTCGCATGGGTTGCCACAATGTGCGCCAGCCGGATCATTTGATCTCGCCCCAGCTGATCTGGATTTGCCCCATCAACTGGTTGATACGTGCGCCACTGGAGCGCTGCTGCTGTTCGGTGAGGTGGGTGTAACGGAGGGTGGTGAGGATGGATTGGTGTCCGAGGATTCTTTGCACTTCCAGCAGGTCGACGCCCGCTTCGATCAGGTGAGTTGCATAGGAATGGCGCAAGCTGTGCGGCGTAATGTGTTTTATAAACCGCACTCGCGGGTGACCTGGCGCAAAGTGGCCTGGACGCCGCCGCGATCCAGCGGGGTGGTGGCCAGATGCGCTTTTTTGAGCCCGCACTTCCGGTTGGGGAACAACAACGCGGGGTTGCGGTGGGTCTGCCAGAAACGGCGCAGCACCTGCAAGGTGTTCTCCGGCAACGGGACAAAACGGTCG
>JAUYFW010000351.1 GCA_030690835.1 Sulfurimicrobium sp.
ATCGATCGCCTGACGGTGTCTTTCGGGCGCCCCGGACAATACGCCGATGCCGTGCGCGAGGCCAGTTTCGCTATCGCTGCGGGGGAAAAGCTGGCCCTGGTGGGCGAATCCGGCTCCGGCAAGTCGGTGACGGCGCTGTCCATCCTGCAACTGCACGACAAGCGCCAGGTAAGCTATCCCTCGGGCTCCATTCTTTTCCAGGGGCGGGAATTGATGGGGTTGGGCGAAAACGAGCTAAGGCGCATCCGTGGCCGGGATATTGCCATGATCTTCCAGGAGCCGATGACTTCCCTCAATCCGCTCTATACCATTGGCGAACAGTTGATGGAACCCCTGCTTACCCATGAGAATCCGAGCAAGCCGGTGGCGAAGAAGCGCATGATCGAACTGCTCGCCCGCACCGGCATTCCTGACCCAGAAAAACGCTTCGACGCCTATCCTCACATGCTCTCCGGCGGGCAGCGCCAGCGCGTAATGATCGCCATGGCCTTGGCGTGCAGCCCAAAATTGCTCATCGCCGACGAGCCCACCACCGCGCTGGACGTGACCATTCAGGCGCAGATCCTGGAACTGCTGGAAGATTTGCAGAAAGAGTTTTCCATGGCGGTGCTGTTGATTACCCATGATCTCAACCTGGTGCGGCGTTTCGCGCAGCGCATCTGCGTCATGCAGGAGGGCCGCATCGTCGAGCAGGCCCCGGTGGCGCAACTGTTCGCCGCGCCGCGGCACCCCTATACCCGGCAACTGTTGCAAAGCCAGCCGGTGCGGCTGATCGGAGCGGAAGAAAGCGCGGCCCTTGAAGGCGTGCCCGCCTTGCTTGAAGCCAGCGGCGTGCGCTGCGCATTTCCAGTCAAGAGCGGATTTTTCCAGCGCCAGACAGGCGAAGTGCGGGCGGTGGATCATGCCAGCTTGATGCTTCGGCCAGGGGAAACCCTGGGCGTGGTGGGCGAGTCGGGGTCGGGTAAAACCACGCTGGGGATGTGCCTGTTGCGTTTGCAGGAATGCGCGGGGGCCATACATTTCGATGGGGCGGATCTGGCTAGCCTCGGTGAGCGGCAGTTGCGGCCGTTGCGGCGCAATTTCCAGGTGGTGTTTCAGGACCCCTATTCCTCGCTTTCGCCCAGATTGACGGTGGAGCAGATCATAGCCGAGGGGCTGAATATTCATTTCCCCGGACTTGGCAAGCAACGGCGCAGGGAGCGCATTCTTGCCATCATGGCGGAAGTGGGGCTGGAGGAATCCATGCTGTGGCGTTACCCCCACGAATTTTCCGGGGGGCAGCGTCAGCGCATCGCCATCGCCCGGGTGGCGGTGCTGGAACCTAAGTTGATTCTGCTGGACGAGCCAACCAGCGCCCTGGATGTTTCGGTGCAGAAGCAGGTGCTGGAACTGCTGCGCCGCCTGCAGCAGAAGCACGGCATGAGTTATCTCTTCATCACCCATGACCTGCGGGTGATTCGCGCCATGGCGCATCGCATGATCGTGATGCAAGGCGGTCGAATAGTGGAGGCAGGGGAAACGGAAGCTTTGTTCGCCGAGCCCAGGCAGGACTATACCCGGATGCTGTTACGCGCGTCCCTGCTGGCGTAGGGGGTTGGCGCGTAGGGGCGAATTCATTCGCCCGTGCCCCCGGACAGGCACCCATGGGCGAATGAATTCGCCCCTACGTCTTGTCGTTCGGTTTAGCTTTTGCGGGTGATCAGCTTGTTGCCGGGTTGCAGATTGTATTGCGCGGAGATGTTGTTCCAGCGCTGCAGGTCGTTGACCGCCACATTGAAGCGGCGGGCGATGCTGAATACCGTGTCGCCACGTTTCACGACATAGCGGGAATGCTTTTCGGATGCGGTGGATATTTTGTCCACCACGACCGTTTTCTCTTTGCCGGATGCTTTCCTGGCTTGGATAATCGTATTTTTTTCAGGCTTGGCGGCGGCCAGTACGGTCAGCTTCTGGCCACGTGCCAGATTGTTGGATTTGAGGTGGTTCCGGGCTTTTAGCTGCGCCACCGATATCCCGTAGCGCTTGGCGATGTTGAGTACGGTGTCGCCCTTGGCCACGGTATAAGTGGTTTTGTGGCTTGGTGCCGCGGGCTCGAAAGCCGGTTCGGCTTCTGGAATATGAGCCACCAGGCTAAGCGCATTGCCCGACTTGGTGATGGGCACCAGCAGGGTTTGATCGGCCGCCAGATTTTTTCGTCCGCTGATGGCATTGAGTTCTTTCAGGCGCGCAAGCGAAATCCCAAACTGCTTGGCAATTGCAGGCAGCTTCTCGCCGCGTCGTGGCGTGTATGTCTGCCACGAGGATAGCGGCCGCTCGTAGTTTTCCAGATTGAGAGAAAAATTATTGACCTTGTCAATTGGGAGCAGTAGCGTGGGGCGGCCAGTTCCAGTGCCGGCTACCAGCGGTTTGTTGTAGGCCGGGTTGAGGGCGACGAATTCATCCAGCGGAACTTCCGCAAGGCGGGCGGCCAATGCCACATCCATTCGCTGCTTGAGTTTGACCGTGCCGAAATAGGCGCTGTTGGGAATGGTATTGAGCGCCAGGCCATAGGCGGCCGGGTTCATGACGATATTTTTGACCGCGATCAGCTTGGGCACGTAATTGCGCGTTTCTGGTGGCATGCGCAGGCTGAGATAGTCGGTTGGCTCGCCAGCCGCCTGATTTTTGGCGATAGCTCGGCCCACCGAGCCCTCGCCCCAGTTGTAGGCGGCCAGGGCCAGTTCCCAGCTGCCGAACATGTTGTACAGTTTTTGCAGATAGTCGAGCGCGGCATCGGTGGCGGCAAGGACGTCGCGACGGCCATCGTAGAGCAAATTCTGATTGAGACCGAAATGCTTGCCGGTGGCGGGCATGAATTGCCAGATGCCGGAGGCGCGGCTGGTGGAATAGGCCTTGGGGTTGAAGGCGCTTTCGATCATGGGCAGCAGGGCAATCTCTGTCGGCATGCCGCGCTTTTCAACTTCCTCGACGATATGGAACAAATAGCGCTGGCTGCGCTCCATCATGCGCCCCACATACTCGGGCCGGGCTGCATACCAGGCTTCATGCTCCTTGACCAGGGGGCTGTTCAGGTCGCTCAGGGCGAAGCCGGCGCGGATGCGTTCCCAGAGATCGGGATTATCCCCGCCGAAACCGGGTAAGTTGAGTGACGCGGGAAAGGAGCCGATCTGCTCCGCGGGACGGAGGCTTACTTGGGCGTCGGGGTTAACCGAACTGACGAAATCTGCTTGTTCCTCAGCGGGCTGCTCGCTCTGGACGAGCCAGTTGTCCGTTGCGGGAGATTCTTCCCATGCGTTCGCCGTGGTCGCGGAGAGCAGACCCATAACGGTTAAAATGAAAAATAAAACCGCGCGCAATCGCATTCTTTTGGGGTTCCCTTGGGGAATTGGGGGAAGGTAAAAACCCTGTAATGGTAACGATTTTGGTTGCACACGGTCAAGCACATCTGAAATTCTCAGACCTGATCCCGCCATTGCCGGATGGCGGCGAACACTTCAGCCGGCTCCGCGAGGGGGTGGCCGGCGAATCGGCTTGCGGCAGCCATGACGGCAGGTTCACCGCAGCGCAGGAAGGGATTGGTCAGTTTTTCCAGGCCAATGCTCGAGGGCAGGGTGGGGCGCCCTTGCGAGATTGCCTCGCGTTCATTATGCTCGCGCTCCACCAGGGCTGCATTGCCGGATTCGACCACTCTGGCGAAGCGGATATTCTCCAGGGTGTATTCGTGGGCGCAATAGACTTTTGTGTCATCGGGCAGGGCTGAAAATTTGGCCAGCGATGCATGCATCTGTTGCGCAGAGCCTTCGAACAGGCGACCACAGCCGCAGGCAAACAGGGCGTCGCCACAAAACAGGCTGTTTATTCCATAATAGGCGATGTGGCCGGCAGTGTGGCCGGGCACGTCAAGCACCTGGAATGCGGCTTCCAGACTGGGGAGGTCGATCAGATCGCCTTCGCGGGCCGGATGGGTGACGCTGGAAATGGCCTCGCGGCGCGGGCCGTAAACCGGGGCGTCGAAGCGCCGCCGCAGTTCGGCGGCGCCGCCGGTATGGTCTGCGTGGTGGTGGGTGAGCAGGATGGCGTTGAGCCTTAGCCGATGAAGTTGCAGGTAATCCGCAACCGGATCGGCGTCGCCGGGATCGACCGCGACGGCATCCGTGCCATTGCGAATCAGCCAGATGTAGTTGTCTTCAAAGGCGGGGATGGGAACGATTTCGATCATTTGCACATGTTTGGGCGGGGCTGCTTAAATGTCAAGCCTGGATGAAAATGCCTGGCTTGCCACCTCGTTGGGCCAGTATTTGCTACAGCGCGAGCAGGCTTACCACGATCAGGTAGTGGCGGATATTTTTGGCTTCAACGCGCTGCAATTGGGCTTGCTGGAGCATGACCTGTTGCGCGCCAGCCGTATTCCTTCTTGTTTCCGTGCCGGCATGGGGTCGCGCGTGGCGGTACGGGCGGACGCGCCGCAACTGCCGATCGCCAGCCAGACGGTAGACTTGCTGCTGTTGCCCCATGTGCTGGAATTCAGCGCACATCCGCACCAGATTCTGCGTGAAGCTGAACGGGTGTTAATGCCGGAGGGGCAACTGATAATCAGTGGTTTTAATCCTTTCAGCCTGTGGGGGCTGCGCAAGCTGATGTCTTATAATGCGCCGGGTTATCCTTGGCACGGTCGTTTCATTAGCCTGATGCGGCTCAAGGACTGGCTGGCCCTGCTTGGATTCGAGGTGATTGGGGGGCGTATGTGCTGCTATGAACCGCCGTTCCAGCAGGAAAAATTATTGCACAAATTCCGCTTCATGGCGGCGGCGGGTGACCGCTGGTGGGCTTTGGCGGGTGGAGTGTATTTCATTCATGCCAGGAAGCGCGTGCACAGCATGCGTTTGATCATGCCAAGCTGGAACGAAGCCCGGGCAGCACGCAAGGGGTTGGCCCCCGCAGCCCAAAAAATGCTCAACCAATGAAAGATTTAGATAAATGATCAAGAAAAGTAGCGCCCAAAATCCGGCGCAAGGAGGCGTTTTGCATCAGAATCAGGTTTTCCCTGATACCGTTGGCATGGTTGATATTTATACTGACGGTGCATGCAAGGGAAATCCCGGCCCTGGCGGCTGGGGGGCATTGCTGCGTTTTCGTGGCCAGGAGAAAGAACTGTGCGGAGGTGAAGTGCTGACGACCAATAACCGTATGGAATTGCTGGCGGTGATCAAGGCGCTGGAAGCCCTGAGCCGTCCCTGCCAGGCGCGGGTGCATACGGATTCGCAGTACGTGCAGAAGGGCATCAGCGAATGGATCCACAACTGGAAGCGGCGCGGCTGGCGCACGGCGGACAAGAAGCCAGTGAAGAATGTCGATTTGTGGCAGCAACTGGATACCCTTGCGGGACAGCATCAGGTGGAATGGGTGTGGGTGAAGGGCCACGCGGGGCATGAAGAGAATGAACGCGCCGATCAGTTGGCCAATCGCGGAGTCGAGACATTACGCACAGGGGTTTAATTAAACCTGAAAAAATCAGTTAGCCACAGAGAACACAGAGGTCACAGAGAAGGAACAATGAGTTGCCATAAATATTGGCTTCACCCGTCAGGTGAACTGTAAAAATAGGCGAAACCCGCTTCATCTCTGTGTCCTCTGTGAGCTCTGTGGCTTGAATTGCGGTTTTTAGGTTAAATGTAACGTGGAACTTTATAATCTTGCGCCAGATCATTCTAGATACTGAAACCACCGGCCTGGAAACCAGCCTCGGACACCGCATTATCGAAATCGCGGCCGTCGAGATGGTGAATCGCCGTCTGACCAGCAATCATTTTCACCAATATCTCAACCCTGGCCGTGAAATCGACCCAGGTGCCCAGCAGGTGCATGGTATCAGCCTGGAATTCCTGCAGGACAAGCCGTTGTTCAAGGATGTCGTGCAGGATTTTATTGCTTATGTCGCTGGCGGTGAACTCGTCATCCACAATGCGCCGTTCGACGTTGGCTTTCTCAATTACGAACTGGGCCTGCTCGGCATGCAACCGATCCGGCACTATTGCCCGGTCATTACCGATACGCTGAAGATGGCCAAGGCTTTGCGGCCAGGCCAGAAAAACAATCTCGACGCCTTGTGCAAAAACTATCAGATCGACAATTCCAAGCGCACCCTGCATGGCGCACTGGTCGATACCGAACTGCTGGCGGAGGTCTATCTGGCCATGACGCGCGGCCAGGAAAGCCTGATGATGGAATCCGTGCCGGCGCAAGCGAAGCGTATTGCCCACACGCAAGGCGCGCGACTGCCGTTGCGGGTGTTGCCGGCGGCTGCTGAAGAATTGCAGGCCCATCAGCAGTATCTGGAGGAGCTGGAAAAGGTGAGTCGCGGCAACTGTGTGTGGAAACTGGCGAGCCAGGATGCATAACGGTCATGGCAACAGTGCCACACCGATTATGAAATTCGCCCTGGCGCTGCTTTTCGCGTGGGCAAGCGTCGTCTCCGCGGCGCCCGCCAATATCGCTATCGTCTTGAGCGACGATTCCGTGCCCTACCAGGAAACCGCCAACAATATTCGCGTGCTGGTCGAGCAGGGCGCGGTACGGGCGGCGGTGAGCATCTATTCTCCGGCGGGGAGGAAGCCTGATTTCGTCAGGGAACGCCAGGATCTGATCGTTGCCGTGGGTGTGCGTGCGGCACAGGAGATGGTGGCGCTGAATCTGACGACGCCAATTTTGACCACGCTGATCCCGCGCCAGGCGTTCGAGAAAATTGCCCGCCAGCGAGATTATCGACAATTGTCGGCGGTCTATCTCGACCAGCCCCTGGCGCGGCAAATGGAACTGATTCGTCTGGCATTGCCGGACCGGAGCAGAATAGGCGTGGTGCTGGGCCCGGAATCCCAGGACGCTTTGAACGCGCTGCAATTGGTGGCCAAGGAAGCCAGATTCGGTCTGGCGGTGGAAAAAATCAGCGCGGCTGAAGAACTGCTTCCCGCGCTGCAGCGCGTGCTTGCCGACAGCGATGTGCTGCTGGCGCTGCCAGATTCCCTGGTGTTCAACAAGGGCACGGTACAAAGCCTGTTGCTCACGACTTACCGTTACCAGGACCCGGTAATCGGTTTCTCCCAGGCTTACGTCAAGGCAGGCGCGCTTGCCGCGGTTTATAGCACGCCGGAACAGGCGGGCAGGCAGGCGGGGGAAATGCTGCAACAGGTGTTGGCCGGGAAGTCATGGGTGCTTCCGCCGCCGGAATATCCGAAATATTTCTCGGTCAGTCTCAATTACCAGGTCGCACGCTCGCTCGCCATCAACGTCAGCGACGAAATGGCGCTTTACCAGAAACTGAAGCGCACGGCGGAGCAGGAATGAAGAACTGGGGCATCAAGAAGCGGGTGCTGTTTCTGGCGCTGATGCCGGCGTCGGTGATCGCGCTGTTGCTGGCGCTGCATTTCATTAGCTCCGGCATTCAAAGCCTCGAAGACTCGTTGCGCGAGCGCGGCCTGGCAATCGCCCGCCAACTGGCGCCGGCGAGCGAATACGGCGTATTTTCCGGCAACCGCGAAATCCTGCGGTTGCTGGCGGACTCCGCCATGAAGGAGGCGGACGTGACCGCCGTCACCATCGCCAATATCGATGGCGCCATTCTTGCCGCAAGCGGTAAATCCAAGGGGCCGCCGGTATTGTCGGATCACAAGGCCGGTTTGTATATTGCCATAGCCGATCAGGGCGAAGTGCTGGGTTTCAGCGCCCCGGTGTTTCAAAGCCAGACCGAAATGGACGATTTCGGACCGGATGCCGCCATGCCACGGGCTGCGGTACCCAAGGGTAAAATTCTGGGCCGGGTCAATCTCGAGTTGTCGCGGGAGAGCACCCAGAAGCATAAAACATTGCTGATTATCAACAGTCTCCTGATTTCACTGCTGGGTCTGGCGGCGAGCGCGTTCCTGGCGTTGCGCATGAGCCGCGATGTGACCGTTCCGGTGAAGCGCCTGGCGGAGGCCGTGGACGAGCTTGGCCGTGGCCGCCTGGATGTGCGTGTCGAAGAATGTTCAGGGGGCGAGTTGCATACTCTCGAGCGCGGCGTCAACGCCATGGCGGCTGCCTTGCAGGCCGCCCAGGAACGCATGCAGGAGCGCATTGACGAGGCAACGGAGCGGCTTTCCTATCAGGCCACTCACGATGCGCTGACGGGTCTGGTAAACCGGCGCGAATTCGAGCGCCGGCTGGAAAAGGCTCTGGCCGCAGCGCGCGAGGACGGGCGGGTGCATGCCTTGTGCTACCTCGATCTTGACCAGTTCAAGATCGTCAACGACACCTGCGGTCATGTGGCCGGCGACGAGCTGCTGCGCCAGTTAACCGTGCTGTTGCAAAGCAAGGTGCGCGATGCGGACCTCCTGGCGCGGCTGGGTGGCGACGAATTTGGCGTATTGCTGGAGAATTGTCCGCTGGAACAGGCGCAGATCGTGGCCGACCTGTTGCGCCAGACGGTGAAGGATTTTCATTTTGTCTGGCAGAACAAGTCTTTTGTCATTGGCGTCAGTATCGGCCTGGTGCCCATTACCCAGGACTGCGAATCGCTTGCTTCTGTGCTGAGCTGCGCGGACTCGGCCTGTTACGCGGCCAAGGATCTGGGCCGCAACCGGGTGCATGTGTACCGCATCGAGGATAGCGAACTGGCGCAGCGCCAGGGGGAAATGAACTGGGTGTCGCGGATTACCCATGCCATAGAGGAGAATCGCTTCCGGCTTTATTACCAGACCATCATGCCGCTGAGCGACGCAGACAATGAAGGCGCGCATTTTGAAATCCTGCTGCGCATGCTGAGTGATCAGGGTGAGCTCATCCCGCCCATGGCTTTCATTCCCGCCGCCGAGCGCTATGACCTGATGCCTTCCATCGACCGCTGGGTGGTGAGTACGGCATTTGGTCTGTATTGGAAGTTCCTGCCCAAGGATTCACTGGGTCGGCGTCACACCTGTACCGTGAATCTTTCCGGGCCGTCATTATGCGACGATCATTTCCTGGAGTTTATCAAGCGTCAGTTCGCTTTGTACCATGTGCCGCATGATCACATTTGCTTTGAAATTACCGAAACCGCGGCGATCTCCAATCTTTCTCGTGCCATGGAATTCATCGGCGAACTGCGTGCCCAAGGCTGTCGTTTTTCACTCGATGATTTTGGCAGTGGTTTATCGTCCTTTACCTATCTCAAGAACATGCCGGTGGATTATCTTAAAATCGACGGTTCTTTCGTGCGCGACATGGTGGATGATCCCATGGATGCCGCCATGGTGGCGGCCATCAACCAGGTTGGCCACGTCATGGGCCTGAAGACCATTGCCGAATTCGTGGAAACCGATGCGGTGCTGGAGAAATTGCGCGAGATGGGCGTGGATTTCGTGCAGGGTTTTGGTATTGAGTGCCCCAAGCCGCTGGATGATCTGATCGCGGCGCAGCAGGAAGCGAATGTGCTGTATGTGAGACCCATGGTTTTGTTTGGACATGAACAAACCGTAACAGACATTTATCAACCAGCCTCCTAATATCCCTCCTCATGGGTGGGGCATCCTGCCTTAAGCCTGCCTTAAGGCAGGCGTGTTTAACTACCCCCTGCCAATATCCCATCCACAAGGAGGACATCATGAATCGAATCATAATCTGCGCCGGTTTCGCAGCGCTTGCTGCCTGGTCACAGGCGTCCGTTGCGGCCCCTCCCCACCCCGGCCGGCTGCTCGCCTCCAACTGTTTCCAGTGCCATGGCACGGATGGGCGGAAGGGGTTCGAGGAACTGGCAGGGAAATCATCTTCAAGCATCTACGAGGAGATGAAAGAGATGCAGGCCAAGCCCGCCGACAAGAACATCATGAATGCCCACGCCAGAGGATTTTCCGATAACGAAATCTGGCTGATTGCCGATTATTTCTCGAAAGTGCCACGCTAGAAATCCAAGGAGAAAAAGATGAAACGTAGACAATTTATTGGTTTGTTTGGCGCTTCCGCGCTTGGTTTGCTGTTGTCCGAATCGGTGCTGGGGGATACTAGAAAGACGACGACCACCACGACAGTCTCGATGGTGCCTGCCGATACCGGTGCGACCGGCAGCGTGGTGGTGGTCGGCGGCGGCATGGCCGGCGCGACGGCAGCCAAATTTCTCCGCCTCTGGGGCGGCAGCAAGGTTAAAGTCACGCTGATCGATCAGAGCGCCACCTACAGCTCCAACATCATGAGCAACCTGGTGCTGAATGGCTCCACCACCATGTCTCAACTGACTTACAACTACAATACGTTGAAGACGGTCTATGGCATCAATTTCGTGCAGGGCAGCGTGGTGGGCATCGTGCCGCCAGTGGGCTCTGGAACAGGCTCGGTCCGCCTGGCCAACGGCACGTCGATTGTGGCCAACAAGATCATTCTGGCGCCCGGCATCGAGTTTGATTCCGTTCCCGGTCTGACACCCGCCCTCCAGGACAGCTATGTCACCCATGCCTGGAAAGCCGGAGCGCAAACCACCAAACTGGCATCACAAATCCGCAATATGCCTGTTGGCGGCACATTTATCATGACCATTCCGGCAGCGCCCTATCGCTGCCCGCCGGGGCCTTATGAGCGGGCCTGTGTCGTTGCGGACTGGGTGAAGAAGAACAAGGGCCCGAACGCGCGAGTGATCGTTCTCGACGCCAATCCCTTCATTCAGGCTGAAAAACACTCATTCGAGCAGGCATTTGGCGTGACTCATAAGGGTGTGATTGATTACCGGCCAAACCAGACCGTGGCCAGCGTGTCGGTCAGCACCACGGGCGGCAAACATGCGGTCACCACCAATACCGAAACCTTGTACGCCGATGTGCTGAATGTCATCCCTTCGCATAAGGCAGGCAAGATCATCACCGACAATCCGGCGCTGGCCAATGTCAGTGGTGGTCGCTGGGCAGGGGTCGATGTGCGCAGCTACGAGTCCACCGGGGTGCCGAATGTGTATGTGATTGGTGATTCGGCGGCATCCGGGCAGCCCAAGGCCGGCCATATCGCCAATCAGGAAGCCAAGCTGTGCGCGGATGCCATTACCCGGGCGCTGCGCGGTGACTTGATTCCCAATCCCGCGCCGAAAACCAACTCCGCCTGCTATTCGCCGATCACTGCCGATACGGCTTCATGGCTGACCGCGGTGTATGGTTATGATGCGGTGAACAACAAGATGGTGCTCGTTCCCGGTGCCGGTCCGATAGAGGCCGCTGCGGCGAC
>JAUYFW010000080.1 GCA_030690835.1 Sulfurimicrobium sp.
TTTTTTTCGGGAATTGGCTTCATGCTAAAAGGCAGTCTGGTAGCGATTGTGACGCCCATGCAGGACGATGGCGGCCTGGATCTGGAGCGGCTGCGCACGCTGATTGATTTCCATGTGGCGCAAGGGTCAGATGGCATTGTGATTGTCGGCACCACGGGCGAATCGCCGACCGTGAATTATGACGAACATTGTCAACTGATCCGTGTTGCGGTAGAGCAGGTGGCAGGGCGCATTCCCGTTATCGCCGGAACCGGCGCCAATTCGACCAGCGAAGCCATTGCCCTGACCCGTTGCGCCAGGGAGGCCGGTGCCACTGCTTGTCTGTTGGTCACGCCCTACTACAACAAACCTACCCAGGAAGGCTTGTACCGCCATTTCAAGGCGGTCGCCGAAGCGGTGGACATTCCCCAGATACTTTACAACGTGCCCGGTCGCACCGCCTGCGATCTTTCCAACGACACGGTGCTGCGCCTGGCGCGGATACCCAACATCATCGGCATCAAGGATGCTACCGGCAACCTGGAACGGGGGACAGATCTGATCCTGCGTGCCCCGGCTGATTTCGCCCTGTATTCCGGCGATGATGCGAGTGCCCTGGCCTTCATGCTGCTCGGCGGCCACGGGGTGATTTCGGTCACCGCGAATGTTGCGCCGCGCCAAATGCACGAAATGTGCGTGGCGGCGTTCCGTGGCGATCTGGCCACGGCGCGTGGCATCAATGCCAAGCTGTTTGGTCTGCACCAGAAATTGTTCGTCGAAGCCAATCCCATTCCGGTGAAGTGGGTGTCGGCACAACTGGGTATGATCGGCAACGGCATCCGTTTGCCCCTGACCCCCCTCTCCCCCGCATTCCATGACACGTTGAAAGCGGCAATGCATCAGGCTGAATTAATTTGAAGGTCTCGAATTCCATGAAGTTTCGCAAACTCGTTCTACCCCTGACCCTGCTGGCACTTTTGGGTGGTTGCGGTTCCATGTCTTTCCTCGAAGGCAAAAAAATAGACTACAAATCGGCTGGCAAGGTGCCGCCGCTGGAAGTGCCGCCGGATCTGACCGCGCCTGCTGCGGATAGCAAATATGTGGTACCCGACGTGAGCCCACAAGGTAGCGCCACCTTCTCCGCTTACAGCAGCGAGCGCGTAAGCCAGCCCCAGGCGGGCAGCAGCGATCTGCTGCCCGAGCAGGCAAAAGTGAAGGTGGAGCGCTCTGGGAGCCAGCGCTGGCTGGTAGTGAATGCCACGCCGGAACAGGTGTGGCCGGTAGTCAAGGCGTTTTGGCAGGAGCTGGGCTTTATCATCAAGACGGAAAAACCGGAAGCCGGCGTAATGGAAACGGACTGGGCGGAAGACCGCGCCAAGATTCCCCAAGACGCGATTCGCAGCGTCCTGGGTAAAGTGGTCGACGGGCTGTATTCCACGGCTGAGCGAGACAAATTCCGCACCCGTCTGGAGCGGGGCACTGCCGCCGCCACGACGGAGATTTATATCAGCCACCGTGGCATGTATGAAGTCATTCAGGGGGGTGATGGCGGTAAATCGACCATTTGGGAGCCGCGCCCTGCAGACCCCGAATTGGAAGCCGAAATGTTGCGCCGCCTGATGGTGCGTTTCGGCGTCGAGGAGTCTCGAGCCAAAACGCTGGTGGTCAACGCCGCCGCAGTTGAGGGCCGGGCCAAGCTCGCTCGTTCCGCGGATGGCGTACAGTTGTTGACCGTGCTTGATCCGTTTGATCGTGCCTGGCGCCGGGTGGGTTTGGCGCTGGATCGTGTCGGTTTTACCGTGGTCGACCGTGACCGCTCCAAGGGCGTGTACTTCGTGCGTTACGTGGATTCGGACATCGATGGCAAGAAAACGGATACGAACTGGTTCTCCAAGCTCGCTCTCTGGAGCAGCGACGATAGCAAGAAAATGCGCCAGGAGCAGTATCGCGTTGTGGTGAAGGAGAATGGCGACTCCTGCCAGGTTCAGGTGCAAAACAAGGAGGGCCAGGGCGCGCCTGCCGATACCGCCGACAAGATTCTCAAGCTGCTGCACGAACAACTGAAGTAATGCGTTTTGCTTCCCTCGGCAGCGGCAGTCGAGGCAACGCGCTGGTCGTTGAGTCCGGGCAAACGCGGGTCTTGCTGGACTGCGGTTTCGCCATGCGCGAAACCGTGCAGCGCTTGGCCCGGCTGGAATTGACGCCCGATCAACTGAGTGCGATTGTGGTGACGCATGAGCATGCCGACCACATTGGCGGCGTGGCGCCGTTCGCGCGCAAATTCAACATTCCGGTATGGTTAACGCACGGTACTTATAACTATTTTGGCAATCATTCTGGCAGCCATGCCGGTGGACAGTTCAAGGACAACCAGCCGCTTCACCTTTTCGATAGCCATGAGCGTTTTGCCATCGGCGATCTGGAAATCGAACCCTTCCCCGTGCCACATGATGCCCGCGAGCCGGCGCAGTTCGTGTTCGGCGACGGTGCGCGGCGGCTTGGGGTGCTCACTGACACCGGTTGTTCCACGCCCCACATTGAAACGATTCTGAACCGTTGCCATGCGCTGGTGCTGGAATGCAACCACGATGCGGAGATGCTGCGCAATGGTCCTTATCCGCCTGGTTTGAAGCAGCGGGTGGCGGGGCGTTTCGGCCATCTGGATAACGCTGCTGCCGCCGAGATTTTGAGCAAGCTCGATACCAGCATGCTGCAGCACATCGTGGCAGCCCATTTGAGCGAGAAAAACAATCTTCCCGGACTGGCGCGGGGAGTGTTAAGTCAGGTATTGAATTGCGAAACGGAGTGGATCGGGATAGCCGAGCAGGAAACGGGGTTTTCCTGGCGCCAGATTGCCTGAAAGAGGACGAAAAAAAACCGGCCAGAGGGCCGGTTTTTTTATGCTTTTGAACCCTGAATTACTTGGCAGGGGCAGCAGCAGCGTCAGCGGCAGGAGCAGCAGGCGCAGCAGCGTCAGCGGCAGGAGCGGCAGCGTCAGCGGCAGGAGCGGCAGGTGCCTCGACAGCAGGAGCGGCGGCAGGAGCGGCAGCAGCAGGTGCTTCAACAGCAGGAGCAGGAGCAGCTTCTTCTTTTTTGCCGCAAGCGGACAGGGACAGGGCCAACAGAGCGGCGAGCAGTACGGAATGTTTCATTTTTGATTCCTTTTTTGAAAATTTTCAGATATACAGTAAGAAAATCGGTTATTCCAAGTTGGGGCGCCAACCGACTGCAGCATTCTACCAAGTTTTTTAGACTTTGCTAGTCCTTTTCCATGAAAAAGCATGTGGATTAAGCGCGTTATTGATGGGTATTCGCTAATTTTATGTCATAAGCCCGTATCGCCTTAATCCGTTCACAGGCCCAGCGTGGTAGGAGGTGCCGCCAGTTCGGAGGTTTCCACGATTACATTGAAACGCCGTGCCAGTTCCAGTGCGCCTTCCTTGTCGTTGAGGGCTAATGCCGCGCGCGGGTGGTCATAGTGAAAGCGGTGCAGATAATGGTCGTTGTCGGCGATGATGAATGGGTCGCTGATGCTCCGTGCTTCATCGCTGGTCTGGTAAACGCTGATCGCATGACTGAATTGCTGCAGCAGGTTCATCATGCGCGGACATTCCCGCGTCAGGTAGTCGGTGTCGTGCAGCACGATAGTAAGCCGGTTGGCGCGGTTCATGAGGAGAAAATTCTGCAGCGCCTCGATTCGCGCCAGACTGTTGTAGCCCTCGCCGCGCAAGCTGTAGCTGAAGATGCGCAGGTTGCGGCGTGCCTGCCGGATCACCAGATCAACAGCCTGTTCATAATCCTGCGGACCTTCCAGTCTGCGGTGTTCGGGTGCGAGGGGCGGTGGGGGTGTATCAGGCATGGCGTTCACTCCAATACAAGACATCCTGCACGGTACCACTGATAAAAAAGGTTTTCCGTGCGTTCGTTCATAGGTGATGCGGGGAGTATAGCAGTTTGCTGAATTCGGTTAGAATAGCCAATCTTTTTTCTATTATCGATCAACGAGGCGGTCCCTCGTGCAACCCCTGGAGCAAGCATGAAAATTGCAAAGAATATGGTTGTGACCATCAGCTACGAACTGCGCGATAGCGCGGGTGAAGTGCTGGAGCAAAGCGATGAGCCGGTCAGTTATCTGCATGGCGGTTATGACGGTATTTTCCCGACCGTGGAAGAAGCACTGCAGGGCAAGGGCGTGGGCGAAGCCTGCGAGATGACGCTGGAACCCGAGCATGCCTTTGGCGAGTACGACGCCGATCTGGTGCGCATCGAGCCGCGCAACCAGTTTCCCGACGAACAGGTGGAAGTGGGGATGCAGTTCGAAGGTGCGGCGGATGGCGATGACGACGAATGGGTTCTTTACACCGTGACCGATGTGACAGACGACAAGGTAGTGGTGGACGGTAACCATCCCCTGGCTGGCCAGCGCCTGTTGTTCAAATGCACCGTTAGCGAAGTGCGTCCCGCGAGCGAGGATGAAATTGCTCACGAGCACGCCCACGGTGCGCATGGGCATCATCACTAAGTTCATGTAGGAGCGCCGCCAGCCCTCCCCTCTCTCCTTGCTCTCTCCCAGGGGGGAGAGGGACGCAGGCTCGCTTCGCGAGTT
>JAUYFW010000352.1 GCA_030690835.1 Sulfurimicrobium sp.
GGGGCGGCGCTCCTACATGTGTACGAGCATTCCAAAGAACAATCTTGGTTTATCGATAATAATAACCCTGTTGGCAACAGACAACAATTACCAACAGGCAACAAAAAAGCCGCCAAAGGGCGGCTTTTTTGCGATTGCAGCAGCGATTAACGCTTGGAGAACTGCTTGCGGCGACGCGCTTTGCGCAGACCGACTTTTTTCCGCTCGACTTCGCGCGCATCGCGAGTCACCAGACCCGCAGCACTCAAGGTGGGTTTCAGCGCCGCATCGAAATCGATCAGTGCGCGCGTGATGCCGTGACGCACTGCACCCGCCTGGCCGGATTCGCCGCCGCCATGGACGTTGACCATAATGTCGAACGTGCCTTGATGGCTGGTCAGTTCCAGCGGCTGACGCACAACCATGCGGCCGGTTTCGCGCGAAAAGAAAATATCCACAGGCTTGTCGTTGACGACGATGTCGCCTTTGCCTGGCTTCAGAAACACGCGTGCAACAGAAGACTTGCGCCGCCCCGTGCCGTAGTAGTAGGTGCCGATCATGATAATTCCTTAAATTTCGAGTACTTTGGGTTGCTGCGCGCTGTGCATGTGCTGCGCGCCTTTGTAAACTTTCAGCTTACGGAACATGGCGTAGCCCAGCGGGCCTTTCGGCAGCATGCCCTTGACCGCTTTTTCCAATGGACGCTCCGGGAAACGGGCGTGCATCTTGGCGAAAGTGGTGCTGATAATACCGCCTGGGTAGCCGGTATGGCGATGGTACACCTTACCTTCGGCCTTGTTGCCGGTGACGCGCAGCTTGTCCACGTTGATCACCACGATATAATCGCCGGTATCCACGTGCGGGGTGTACTCGGGCTTGTGCTTGCCGCGAAGACGCGATGCGATCTCGCTGGCCAGACGGCCCAAAACTTTGTCGGTGGCATCCACCACGTACCAATCACGTTTTACTTCGTGATCTTTTGCAGAAAAGGTTTTCATGCAGAAATTCCGGTTGCTGTATCAGAGAAAGACGCGCATTTTATGTCAAGACCGCAGCCGCTGTCAAACGTAAATTCAACGTCGCAATGTTATAATCCCAGATTGTCCATTGGAATGCTCATGCATGTAGGAGCGCCGCCCCGGCGCGAATGCGACCGCAAATCGCGGCGAGGGCGCCGCTCCCACAGCGGTGTTTTGGCTCTAATGGATTATCTGGGATAAATTGACGCGCGCCCTCGCTTGTCTTTTGTTTCGTCTGGAAATTTTGTTCACTCGCAAGGAGTGTCCCCGCCGGGTTCCCGCCGCTACGCGTCGACCACGGCGAGACAGTCGGATGTATGAATCACTACACCACCCACTGGTTCCAGTCGTTGTTCGGCATATCCCAGTCATCCGCAATTGCATCAGCCAGGCGCTTCCATCCGTTCCAGCAGGGGAATGGTTCGCCTGCCGGAAGTGCGGCAGCGAGGCCGGATTCTATTCGTCGCGGGGCACGCCGCAGTCTGGTCGGCGCGCACCCAACCCCCATCCCAACCTTCCCCTGCAAGCGGGGGAGAGCTAGAGAGGGGGCCGGCCTCCCCTCCCTGCACCCGCAAGGAGTGTCCCCGCCGAGAGCGGCAGCAAAGCTGCTCGCTCTGGCGAGACGGGAGGGGATTGAGGGGAGGGCTGGCGCCGCCCCCTACGTGAACTCCGTCCGATCATCCCCTTCAGGCGACCGTGAGCGCGGTTATTCGTTTGCCTGCCGGGAGCGCTTCACCGGCTTAATAAATCGCTTTTCAGCCACTACCCATAAAGTTTATCATGCACACACCTGCGTGCCAGGTGCGTTGGATATGCGTCCCGAGTTGCAGGGACATGAAGGAGAAAACCTGACATGCAAAAGTTAGAGATATTTTTTCAAAGGGTGGCGGGCCATGTTCTCGGCGCTTCGCCCCGCGAAGAATTACGCAACCTGCTTTTACCCGCCGGCCACGCCCCCTTGCTGGCTCGTCGGCGCGCAGAAATGATCATTTCCCGGGTGCGCATGGTGGCGGCGCTGTTTGCCCTGCTCACGCCGCTATGGATAATCGTGGATGTGCTGGTGTTCACCTGGCCCGTCTCGGTCATGCTGGGCGTCGGCCGGCTCGTCGCCAGCCTGGCTTTCGGCCTGCTGGCGTTGTCCTATGGCAAATCGACCAAAATGGCCGATGCCTACCGCGCGCTGGCGATGATGTTCGGCATTCCGACGCTGTTTTTCATCTACTCCCATCCCCTGCTTTCCCATTTTCAGATGGAGGGGCCGGCGGCCGCCATCGCCGCCGGCTATGCATTTTTGCCATTCGTCATGGTGGCGGGTTTAAGCGTATTCCCCCTCGCCGCAGTGGAAGGCGCCCTGTTCGCGCTTCCGGTGCTTTTGGCGGAGGCGCTGGTCGTCTTTATGCAGTTGGATATGCTGAACTGGAGTTCGCATCTGGGCGCATTCTGGCTACTGCTTCTGATAACTGCGGTAGCGATCCTGGCCGGCATGAGCCAGCTTAGTTTCATGATATCGCTGGTCGGGCAGGCGAGTCATGACGGGCTTACCGGCTGCTTTGCCCGTGCCAGCGGGGAGGAGCTGATGGATATCCAGTTTCACATCGCGGCAAGGAGCGGCGCGCCCCTGTCGGTTGTTTTTGCCGATCTGGACAATTTCAAGGGGGTCAACGACAGCTTCGGTCACGACGCCGGCGACCGCGTCCTGAATGCAGCGGCCGAGGCGCTCCGGTCCAACCTGCGCAGCGGCGATATCCTGTTGCGCTGGGGCGGGGAGGAATTCGTCATCATCCTTCCCGACACCGATTGCGCAACCGCGGCCAAGGCGGTCGACCGGCTGCGCGAGCAGGGGCTGGGCCCGCGCCCGGAAGGTGGCCGGCTGACCGCGAGCTTCGGTATCGCCGAACGCCTGGCGGACAGCGCACAGGATTGGAGGCAACTGGTGGAAATGGCGGATCAGCGCATGTATCAAGCAAAGCTGGCGGGGAAGGATCGCTGCGTGGGCTGTGCCGAATAGCGATAAACCCAGATTGTCCCTTGGAATGCTCGCGCTTGTAGGAGCGGCGCCCCGGCTGTGGTTGTGATGTAGGAGGCCCGCCCTCGGGCCGATAGCATCGCGGCGAGCCCCCGGCTGAGTACAAGATTGCCTATGCTGTTTGGTTTCAGCCGGTTTCCAGCGGGTTGAATACTTTCAATTCGTCGATCCAGGCGAAGTCGCCCGTATTGCATGTCGCTAGCGCATATCCCCGTTCAAGGCAGGAGGAGGCGATGAGGGCGTCACCGAGGGTGAGTTTGCGTTGCTGGCGCAATTGGATTGCGATTTCGTAGCTGGCGGGGGACAGGTAAATCAATTCCAGGCTGTTCAGCAATTCCGTAAGTGCGGCTTTTTCCGCCGATTGTAATTTGTGGTAGCCGAGAATTTCTACTTTGCTGATGACCGATACCTTCGGTAGGACATCGACCAGCCACCGGCGAAGTTTGGCATGTTCCGGCTTTGTAGCGTATATGAGGATGTTGCTGTCAACCAGCATGGCGCTCAATCCCGCCCAGGCAGGGCGCGCTCGTCCCTTTGCTCGCGCACCCATGCGGCCGGATCAACCTCGGCGTAAGGGTTCATGGCAGCGACTTTTTCCAGTGCGCTTGCCAAGGATTTTCGGCGTTCGCTGCCGCTGGGAGATTGTTTCCCGGTTTTCTGTTCCAGGTAAAGCACGTAATCCAGGACCTCGCCCTGGAGCGCGAGGGGGAGTTTCTCCAGATGTTGCTGGATGGCTTGGTCAAGTTTCATGGGGATACTCCATTCTCAATTCGAGTTTTTACAATAATATCCTGTCTGAATGGGCAGTTTTGAAATTTTTGTGTAGTTTCCTTCGGGTACAGCGCGCCCGACATGGCGCCTCCGCCTACAGCCTGTAGGTGTTTGTCCTACAGACTAATTCCTGTTCTGTTGACCAGATTATCCGCTTTCCCCCGATATTTTCTTGCCCTGTTTCCCGGCATCATGAAAAAGTGAAAAAAATTGCAGGCTTCCCCTGGAAGAGTTGGAAAACTTACTGCGCGGGCTGACGCAAGTCGGCGATTCCTCCAATTTTTGCGTTGCTGCCTGAAAGAAGCTTATGGATAACAGAGAAATAGAAGGCGTTGGATTGATCTGGGGCGCGCCGTTGCTGGCCGGCGTGGCGGGCGGCGCGGCGCTGCTTGGCAGTGGCGGCATGAGCGGCGCCGGTATGGCAGGCGCGGCGGCCTTGCTGGGGTTCGGCGGCGTGCTGGGCTGGTGGGCAAGCCACCGGGTCCGTTCGGCCATTGCTGTCCATGTGGCAGCATCCTGCCTTGAGGCGGAGCGGATACAACAGGACGCCGCTGCCCGGCAGCAGGTGGAAGGGCTGGAACAGGTGTGCGGCGAGGTGCTGCCGCTCCTGGCGAAACAGGTGGAAACCGCGCGCGGACAGTCCGAGGAAGCGATCACCAATCTCACCGGGCGTTTTTCCGGCATCGTGAACGATCTGGACAAGGCGCTGGCAGCTTCCCGCTCGGCATCGGGAGAAGAAGGCGGCGGGGCGGTCGAGGTGCTGCGCCACAGCGAGCGCGAACTGGCGACGGTGGTCAGATATCTCAAATCCGCCCTGGTCAGCCGCAGTGAGATGCTGGCCGCGGTGCGCGGCCTGACCAGCTATAACGAGGAACTGAAAAGCATGGCCGCCGGGGTCGCGGCGATCGCGGCCCAGACCAATCTTCTGGCGCTCAACGCCGCCATCGAGGCAGCCCGCGCGGGCGAGGCCGGGCGCGGCTTCGCGGTGGTGGCGGACGAGGTGCGCAAGCTCTCCAGCCTGTCGTCCGAAACCGGCAAGCGCATGGCGGACAAGGTGGAAGTCATCAATGCCGCGATCCAGTCCGTTTCCAGCGCGGCGGAAAGCTCGGCAGCCCAGGATCAGGCCGCAGTCAGTGAATCGGAGCAATCCATTGAGGATGTGCTGGCGCGTTTCAACAGTCTGGTCTCGCAACTCGCGCAGTCCGCCGAGGTGCTGCGCGCTGAAAGCGCCGGCATTCACACGGAAATCGCCAATACGCTGGTGGCGCTCCAGTTTCAGGACCGCGTGAGCCAGATCCTGGTGCATGTGCGCTCCAATCTCGATGAGCTCCATCAGGAGCTGGGCCGTTACCAGCAGGACCGTGACGGGCATGGCCGGGCACAGCCGATGAAGGTTGCGGCCTGGCTGGCGGAGATGGAAAAAACCTATACCACCAGCGAGCAGCGCTCCATCCATCAGGGTGGCAAGGCCAACGCGCAGGCTGACGCGGCGGAAATCACCTTTTTCTAGCAGGAGAACAACATGGCCAAGACTATTTTAATCGTCGATGACTCCGCCTCGCTGCGGCAGGTAGTCAGTATTGCGCTGCGCGGCGCCGGGTATGAGGTGATCGAGGCGTGCGACGGCAAGGACGGCCTGACCAAGCTCAACGGCCAGAAAATCCATCTCATCATCAGCGACGTCAACATGCCCAACATGGACGGTTTCACCTTCGTCAAGAACGTTAAACAGCAGCCCAGTTACAAGTTCACCCCGATCATCATGCTCACCACCGAGGCGGGCGAGGATAAAAAGGCCAATGGCCAGGCGGCGGGCGCCAAGGCGTGGATGATAAAGCCGTTTCAGCCATCGCAGATGCTGGCGGCGGTGTCGAAGCTGATCATGCCGTGAGAGGTGAAATGTGAAGGGTGAAGGGTGAAGGGTGAAGGGTGGTTCCATTCACATTTCACAGCGCAGCGGCTTCACTTTTCACTTCAAACAGCGCAGCGGCTTCACTTTTCACGCTTCACAACAAGGGGGCATCATGATTTCACACCAGGTAGAGAACGGGGTTTACCGCGTCAAGGTGGAAGGCGAAATGACCATCTATCACGCGCTGGAACTCAAGCAGGGGCTGATGCAGTGTCTCCATGACTGCGCCGAGATGGAAGTCAGCCTGGCCGGGGTGAGCGAGATGGATACCGCCGGCTTTCAGTTGCTGGTGCTGGCCAAGCGCGAGGCTTCCCGGCTTGGCCGCCCGCTACGCCTGATAGAGCATAGCCCGGCCACGCTGGAAGTGATGGATTTGTTCAATATGGCGGGCTATTTTGGCGACCCGGTGGTGATGCCACAATGATGCATTTTGTAGGAGCGGCGCCCTCGCCGCGATGGTCGGCCGCGATGCAATCGGCCCGTGGCGGGCCTCCTACATGGGAAGGGAGAATGGCATGAACATGGATCAAGCGCTGCAAACCTTTCTCATCGAGGCCCGCGAGCTGTTGCAGGCGATGGAGGAGGCGCTGCTCAACCTGGAATCCGAGCCGGATGACAAGGAAGCTGTCGGTGCCATATTTCGCGCCGCGCATACCATCAAGGGCTCAGCCGGATTGTTCGGGCTCGATCCGATTGTGTCCTTTACCCACGTCGCGGAGAACGTGCTGGACAAGGTTCGCAGCGGTGAAGTGCCGGTCGACAGCGACCTGATCGCGCTGCTGCTTTCCGTTGGCGACCATATCG
>JAUYFW010000086.1 GCA_030690835.1 Sulfurimicrobium sp.
CAATGCCGACGCGCTCGTTCATCCAACACCGATGCCAGCGATTGGTACTTCGACTCGATCTGCTCTATCGCGGTTGCAATCTGCATACCGCTTTAGAACACATATCGCAAAGTTTATCAAGTTATTTTTGCGCGACGCCTAAATGCCCTGCATCCGGGTAACGCGTTCATCCATATGGGCATCGAAATCGCCGACGGGCACCATGAGAAATGGGACGGCAGCGGTTACCCCCGTGGCTTGAAGGGGAGCGATATCCCCCTGTCCGCCCGCATTGCCGCCTTGGCCGACGTTTACGATGCCCTGGCTTCAAAGCGGTGCTACAAGGAAGCATACGACCATGCTCGGGCCACCGAGATGATCCTCGAAGAACACGGGCGCCATTTCGACCCCGATATCGCTGACGCTTTCGGCCGCATGGAACAGGAGTTCCGTGGTATTCGCACCTTCTTTCACGAAAAGGGCGAGTAAGCTTACTCGCGTAACATGCATGAAGGAGCACGACGCAACCAACGGTCGCGAGTTCGAATCCCGCCGCCCCGACCCGTAATACCAAGGGTTTCAGTCGAAAGGCTGAAACCCTTCTGCACGCTGAGCGACAGGCGCGCCTGAAATCCGGGCGGCAGCGGTACGGCAACCAACATCTCACCCGCGGGTGCTGCAATGGCACTCGACATGCGCGCGATTCAGCGCCAGCCTTCCCGGTGGCGCATTACATCGGAATAACTCGGAAAGAGATATTTGCTGGGGGCGAACGGCGCTCCGGGCCGGGCTCGTCCAACAAACGGTTCAGATCGTGGCTCGCTTCGCGATCACGATGCCGGGTAGCCAGACGCGGTTGCCCGCGCCCAGCCCCCTAAGAACCGTGCGTGCGACTTTCACCGCACACGGCTCAAGCCTCTCAAAGGCATCTTTCGATACCCGGTTTCACAACTGACTTTCTTGCAACATTAAGAATTTCCACGGCAATCAAGATGGTTTATTCGAAGATTACTCGCCGCATCCGACCCGCCCTCGATCCTTTTTACAATATAGCGGACATCCCATGGGATGCCCTTTGCAATCGGCTCCTGACAGATTGGACACAAGCCATCTTGTCTTAGCCAGACCCGGTAAAGCTTCGCACGCCCCCTAGCCGAGTTCCGTAGTTTTTTGCCCCATCGGGACTCGAAATACTGCTCCCACTGTGGGTCGTGCGGGTTGGCATCGGCTCTGATTTTGACATGCCGCTGTATTGGCGTATCAGCTTCTTGCAGCAAGATAACATCTCTTCGCGTTCCATCCTCATTTGTTTCTGTTGCGGCAAATACCCAGTTCCGGGTGCCTCGGGTTTTGAAGTATTTCTCTTTGACCCACCTGGCATTTTGGCTGGGATGCCTTCTTGCCGCCCATCGCCATAGCATTGCCCAGACACATTTATCGACCCCGGCAAAGGTTTTCTTGGCAACTACATGGCTGTGGTAATTCGCCCATCCCCGTAAAACAGGATTGAGCAGCCTTATCAGATTTTCCTGTTTGGCCATTTTATTGCCGTTGATGACTTCCCGGATTTTATCAAGATGCGCTTTGACGTTCGCTTTCGACGGCTTCATCAACAGCTTGCCGCCATACTTGCGGATGTTCCATCCAAGGAAATTAAACCCGTCCCCGATATGCGTTATTTTGGTCTTTTCCGGCGACAGGACTAGTCCACGTTTTGCCAGAAATTCAACCACTGCGGGTTTGACCTCATCCTCCAGCCACGCTTTCGAGTTGCCAGTAATAATGAAATCGTCCGCGTAACGCACCATGTTCATTTTCAGCCCCATCCGTTTTGCTTTCGGGAATTTCTCCGCCAGCATCGCTTCGAGGCCGTCGAGCGTCATGTTTGCCAGAACCGGGCTAATGATGCCCCCTTGCGGGGTGCCGGCCTCTGTGGGGAAGAGTTCGTTTTGATAAACAAATCCCGCCTTGAGCCACTTCTTTAAAATCACCTTGTCCGTGGGGATGTTGGCGATCATCCAGTCGTGGCTGATTTTGTCGAAACAGCCTTGAATATCGGCTTCGAGCACCCATTCCGCACAGTTCTTTCTTGCGAGAGAAATGAAACACTGCCCCCCCGCATCGGCGGTTGCGCGTTCCGGCCTGAACCCATAGGAATTCAGGTCGGCGGTGGTTTCCGCAACGGGTTCCAACGCCAGCAGATGCAGCGCTTGCATGGCGCGGCACTTCATTACGGGTATGCCCAGCGGCCTTGTCTTGCCATTCTTCTTCGGGATTAACACCCTCTTGAGCGGAAGCGGCGAATAACCCCGCCTCTTCATCGACGCTATCGCGTTGGTCTTTGCCACCGGTGTTTTCCACGTTACCTTGTCCACACCGGGGGTGTTCTTGCCTTTGTTTCCAGTCACCCGTTTGACGGCTAATGCTTTGCCGCTGAACGAGTGGGTCAGCAGCCATTGCAGGGCTTTCACCTTGTTGTACTTGCCGACCTGTGTTGCCTTCACAATACGCGCTTGCAGCCGCCTTACGTGATGCCGGACATCGGCCCAACTGATGCCGTCCCACGTCACGCCGGAAGATGCACACGCCCATGTCGCAGCGTCCATTTGCTTTCCCTCCGTTTAGATGGTTCTAAAAACTCTCTTGTGAAGAGAGACCACGAGGAAGTCTGCCCGCTTTCGCGTGGGGTGATGTTTCAACCCCTATCCGCCCGATTACAGAACGGCGTTCGCTTTTTCCCTGATCCTGTTCCCGCACCGCCATAGGCAGAGCTTGCGGCCTGCTGTCCCCGAAGGGAGCGATACGGGGTTTCCACGTTCCACGCGACGAAGTCCGTCGGGTTAGGTGCCTGCAATCGACCGGGGAACATGTTGGTCACGAGCGGGCAGGTTAGAGGCCCGTCTCCTGTTCACGGTACCTTTTTGGTTCAAGCGTAAGAGCCACTTCCGCTTGTTCGATTTAACGGTCTTTAAACAGATTCAAATATTTTCACCATACCGACTATCTAGCACTCATCCGGCCTGTGGCTGCCAGAAGGGAGCGCCTCTCGCGATTTGCACCCCGCGTCTTGCGACGCTTCGTTACATTGTCGGGGACGCTGCTTTATTCAGTCCCCTAGATTCACCCGGTGACACGGATGGTTCTGTCCATTCATCGGCAGAACAACTTCATTGCGCGACCTCGTGTCGCAACTAACCTTATTCGTTAGGCTGGATGTTTGATCGCAAGACCTGCCCCCGCGCTTTTGATCGCTATTATTTCTAGTGTTTGACAAGCTCCACTCGACGATTCTTCGCCTTGCCCGCATCCGTGTCATTTGAGGCTACTGGCGCGTATGGCCCCACCCCTGCGGACTTCAGCCGTGGCGCGGCAATCCCTCGCGCCGCGATCGCTTTGACCACGGAAGCGGCACGGTCAGACGAGAGTTTGAGGTTCGAGTCGAGGTTGCCGACGCTGTCCGTGTGGCCGACGACATAGACCTTGAGCGCGGTGGATCCGTTGAGTAACTTCACCATCTCGGCCAGAGCGCGCTCCGACTCAGGCTTTATGGTGGCCGAAGCCGTGTCGAAGTAGATGCCATGAATGATCGTTCTGCCTGTGTCGGCAAGGTCATTGCGCATCACCGAGGCGTCTGCGACGACCTCCTGCCGCATCGCCTGCGATTCGACGATCGTCAGACTGTAATCCCTGCCGACGTTGAACACTTCCACATAGACCCCAGTCAAGGCGCCGTCCTTTCTGATCTCGGTTGCCACCCGCCGCTCATCGCCGCCGAGAATCTTTCCGCCGACCTGCTTGATCGCCGCCTCGTAGTTGCGAACAATCTGCAGTTCAGTGATCGGACGGCCACCGTCCTTCCGCGAATAGCCGTAGGAGTACACTTTCCCTTCCCAGTGAACATCCTTGCCACCAATCACCGTCGGATCGAATCCAGCAAACTCGGATACTTCATATTTGCTGATGAAATAGTCGGGCATGCGGGTTATCAGCGGGTGATCCTTGCTTCCTTTGACATCTGATTGAGCAAAAGAAACACCCAGAGTCAGAAAGGAAAGGGCGAGAATGCTGGACAGGATGTAAGCGATTCTTTTCATCGTGATGCTCCTTCTTGTAGTGCTCCATAGTTGTTTGCGGCAAGGGGCCTAACGAATAGCGTTTATCCGCCGCCCCACCCAATCTTGCAAGAGTCCCGAACCTATTGGCGGCGGATAAACCTTGTTGTACTGTACCGCGGGGCAGGCGGTAGTTATGGGGATTGTAAGGCTGCGTGAGTGGAAGTCAACCGGCTGTCATGAAGCGAAGGCGCTGGGAGAGGAGAAAGTGAGCGATCCGGCTGTGCTGAATATGCCCATCCAGCGTAAAACGCCCACCCGGATTGATGCGAAGACGGCCTATCCAGCCCACGCGGACGAGCCCGCGTAGGGCGCAATAACCGAAGCAAGATCATATAGGATCATATAGGGTCAGACTCGACATCCTAATCATCTGGGGTATTTATTCGAATGGCTGCCTGAGTTTCTTCGTTCGCCCCCTTGGACGGGGAGCAATCCTGCGATTCGCAAGTGCCTCGATTTTAGAATTTATCCTGTTCGTCAGGCGTAATGGATGGAACCTTGCTCAGCGCATGCTCGAATTTTTCACGGCTGGCGCGGGCAGCTCGCCGCTCAAGGTATTCCTGAGTCATCAGAGCGGACATTTTTTCTGCCAGAGCAGTCGCAACAAGTTGATTAATAGAGATATTTTCCTGCTTCGCCAGTTGCCGCGCCTGCTGGTGCAGGGACTCAGGCAAACGAAGACTAATGGTACTCATGAGCATTCTCCAATCAGAGTCAGGAATTCTTTCGGGGTCAGGATGCGTACTCCGAATTTTTCACTACCGGCAAAATCCTTTCGGTTATATGTGACAATAAAATCACTGCTGGATTCCACCGCCAGTTCCAGGACCAGATCGTCCTTCGGATCTTTCAGGCATGGGCGCCACAGAAAATATATCTGCCGCCTGTCGCCCGTCTGGCAGAGGTAGTCGATGATGTCGCCAACATCCTGAGGCTGGAGCGCACCACCCTGTCGATTACAGGCATCCTCGTATTCGAAAACCAGCGGCACAGACAGGCTAAATTCGAACCTTTCCTGTCCAATCAGCGACAGCAGCCTGAAAGATGCGCCTTGATCCGAGCGCAGAGCGGAAACAATTACATTCGTATCGAGTACAATCCGGTAATTCATCTTGGTATTGTATTCAATACCACAAATTGTTTCAAGAAACCATCCTCAATGTGCTTTGCCCCCCTGCCGAGGGGGCGTAAAATCCCTCCTTCATGCGTAATCCTTCTTTCATCCATCTTCGTCTCCATAGCGAGTTCTCCATCACCGACGGCATCGTGCGTCTGGATCAGGGCAAGGACCATTCCTGCCCGCCGGTGGCGCGCGCCAAGGCCGACGGCATGCCCGCCCTGGCGCTGACCGACCTGAGCAATCTGTTCGGCATGGTCAAGTTTTACAAGGCGGCGCGGGGTAGCGGCGTCAAGCCCATCATCGGCTGCGACGTGTGGGTGGAGAACGAAAGCAACCGCGACCAGCCCGGCCGCTTGTTGCTGCTGTGCCAGAACCGGGCGGGCTACGGCAACCTGTGCGAGCTGCTGAGCCGCGCTTTTCGCAACAATCAATACCGCGGCCGCGCGGAAATCAGCAAATCCTGGCTTTCCGCCGGCTTCGGCGAGGGGCTGATCGCCCTCTCCGGCGCGCATCTTGGCGATATCGGCCAGTCTCTGCTGAACGGCAACGAGGCACAGGCGCGGCAACTGGCAAAAGACTGGGCGGCATGCTTTCCGCAGCGTTTTTATCTCGAACTGCAGCGTACCGGCGCGCCGCAGGCGGAAGAAGCGCTGCAGCAAACCCTCATCCTGGCCGGAGAGCTGGATTTGCCGGTGGTCGCCACGCATCCGGTGCAATTCCTCGATATGGACGATTTCCGCGCCCACGAGGCCCGGGTGTGCATTGCCGAGGGCTACGTGCTGGGCGATCAGCGCCGTCCCAAGCATTTCACCGAGCAGCAGTATTTCAAGAGCCAGGCCGAGATGGGCGAGCTATTTTCCGATATCCCGGAAGCGCTGGCCAACAGCGTGGAAATTGCCAAGCGCTGCAATCTAACCATCGAACTGGGCAAGAGCAAACTGCCGCTGTTCCCTATTCCCGAGGGCATGAGCGAAAGCGAATACCTGGTAATGCGGGCGGAGGAAGGCCTGGCTGAGCGCATGAAGGAGCTGTACCCGGATGAGGCCAAGCGCGCTGAAGAATATCCGACTTATGCCGAACGCCTCAAGTTCGAAACCGCAACCATCATCCAGATGGGATTCCCCGGCTACTTCCTGATCGTGGCCGACTTTATCAACTGGGCCAAGCATAACGGCGTGCCGGTGGGGCCGGGGCGGGGTTCCGGTGCCGGCTCGCTGGTGGCTTACTCGCTCGGCATCACCGATCTCGACCCGCTGCGCTACGCCCTGCTGTTCGAGCGCTTCCTCAACCCGGAACGGGTATCCATGCCCGACTTCGACGTCGATTTCTGCCAGGAAACGCGCTACAAGGTGATCGACTACGTGCGCCACCAGTATGGCGAGGATGCGGTGTCGCAGATCGTCACCTTCGGCACCATGGCCGCCAAGGCGGTGCTGCGCGACGTGGGGCGCGTGCTGGACATGTCCTATCCCTTCTGCGATGGCCTGTCGAAGCTGATTCCCGCCCAGCCGGGCAAGTTCGTCACCCTGGATCAGGCGCTGGCGGAAGTGCCCGACCTCAAGGAGCGCTACGACAACGAGGAGGAAGTGCGCGAGCTGTTCGAGCTGGCGCGCAAGCTCGAAGGCATGACCCGCAACGTGGGCATGCACGCCGGCGGGGTGCTGATCGCGCCGGGCAAGCTGACCGACTTCTGTCCGCTGTACATGGCCTCCGGCTCCGAGGCCGTGACGGTATCCCAGTTCGACAAGGACGACGTGGAAGCCGTCGGTCTGGTCAAGTTCGACTTTTTGGGCCTGCGCAACCTCACCATTATCGAACTGGCGGTCAAATACGTTAAACAGCTCGACCCGTCCTTCACCGGCCCGCTGGACACGCAGCATTTCGACGATCCAGCCGCCTACGAAATACTAAAAAAAGCCAACACCACCGCCGTGTTCCAGCTGGAATCTGACGGCATGAAAAAACTGCTGGCCAAGCTGCAGCCGGACCGCTTCGAGGACATCATCGCCGTGCTGGCGCTCTATCGTCCCGGTCCGCTGGGGTCCGGCATGGTCGACGATTTTATCCTGCGCAAGAAGGGGCAGCAGAAAATCGATTATTTCCACGATGATCTGAAGGCTTGCCTGACGCCCACCTACGGCGTGATCGTGTATCAGGAACAGGTGATGCAGATTTCCCAGATCATCGGCGGCTACACCCTCGGCGGCGCCGACATGCTGCGCCGCGCCATGGGCAAGAAGAAGGCCGAGGAGATGGCGGAGCACCGCGCCATTTTCAGCAAGGGGGCGGAAGAGAAGGGCTACGGCGCCGCGCTCGCCATGCGCCTGTTCGACCTGATGGAGAAGTTCGCCGAGTACGGCTTCAACAAGTCCCACACCGCCGCCTACGCCGTGGTGTCGTACCAGACGGCGTGGCTCAAGGCGCATTACACCTCCGCCTTCATGGCCGCCACCCTGTCCTCGGAACTGGACAACACCGACCAGCTCAAGGTGTTCTACGAGGACACCCTGGCCAACAAGGTCAAGGTGCTGGGGCCGGACATCAACGTATCCAATTACCGCTTCGAGCCGGTATCCAGAACGGAAATCCGTTACGGCCTGGGCGCGGTCAAGGGCACCGGCGAGCAGGCGGTCGAGTCCATCGTCGCCGAGCGCAAGGCCGGCGGCCCGTTCCGCGACCTGTTCGATTTCTGCCGCCGCGTCGACAAGCGCATCGTCAACCGCCGCACCATCGAGGCGCTGGTGTGCGCCGGCGCCTTTGACGCCATCACCGAGCATACGACTCCGCACGGGCTTCCACCCGGCCAAACCACCCGAGCACAAGAGCCCGTAGCGGATCGGAGTCCCCTTGTGGGGCACCGCGCCAGCCTGCTGGCTTCGGTCGGGCTAGCGATGGAATCGGCCGAGCAGCACAACCGCTCGATCAACCAGGCCAGCCTGTTCGGGGAGGAAACGGCGGGAGACTCGGCCGAAAATCTGGTGGATGTGCCGCGCTGGGGCGATGCGGAGCGCCTGATTTACGAAAAGAAAAGCCTGGGTTTTTATTTCAGCGGCCATCCTTACGATGCGCACCGCAAGGAACTGTCCGCTTTCATCCGCACCAAGCTGGCCGACCTCGGGCCGCAGCAGCAACCGACCCTGATGGCGGGCGTAATCTACGCCATCCGCACCCAGATGACGCGGCGCGGCAAGATGGCCATCGTCACCCTGGACGATGGCAGCGGACGCCAGGACGTTGCGGTATATAGCGAAATGCTTGACACCCATCGCGATTTGCTCAAGGAAGACCAGTTGCTGATCGTGGAAGGCAAGATCAGCAAGGACGACTATTCCGGCGGCTTCCGCATTGCGGTGGACAAGCTGATGGACCTCGGCGCGGCGCGCACCCGCTTCGCCAAGACCATGCGCCTCAACTGCAACGGCGCAAGTAACGCAGCGGCGTTAAAGGAACTGCTGACCCCCTACCGCAACGGCGGCTGCCCGGTACGCATCGCTTATCGCAATGCGGGGGCGAACTGCGAACTGGAACTGGGTGAGGGCTGGCGCGTGCAACTGCACGACAACCTGTTGAAGAATCTGAAAGAACGATTAGGCGAGGAGAATATGCAAGTCGTATATTAGAAAATAATTATATAAAGAGCTTGCACAGAAAATTATTATATTAGATAATTCTAATCAACATGGAAACGCTCATAATCCCCTTTGAGATTTTTGTGTTGTCTCCTCCATCCTCCTTTATTGGCGGATTTGAAGCGCGGTTCGTGTGAACCGCGCTTTTTTTTGCCCGCTCGCGGCACGCCCTCAAGCCGTAATCAGCCAGCAGTAATGGATCTTTTTGTTGCGAAAATCTTCCGGGATGGTGCATGCGGAAATATCCTGAATCCTGCTGCTCTTGAGCTCCGACGCTTCCAGTTTGAAACTGCGCAGATTGGTGGAAAAAAACAGTTCCCCGCCCGGCGCAAGCAGTTGCAGGCATGAATTGATCAGGCGCGGGTGGTCGCGCTGCACGTCGAGCACGCCCTGCATTTTCTTGGAATTGGAAAAACTGGGCGGGTCCATGACGATCAGGTCGAATTTATTGCCCACCGACACGGCATGTTCCAGATAGGTGAACACGTCGGCGCGCACCAGTTGATGGCGCGCCAGGTCCATGTGGTTGAGTGCGAAATTACGCTTCGACCAGTCCTGATAGGTATTGCTCATGTCTACCGTGACCGAACTGCTTGCGCCGCCTGCCGCCGCATACACGCTGAAACTGCCGGTGTAGGCGAAGAGATTGAGGAAGCGTTTCCCCGTCGCGCGCTCCCGCACCATGCGGCGCGTGATGCGATGATCGAGGAACAGGCCGGTGTCGAGGTAGGCTTCCAGATTGACGATGAAACGGAGCCCCCCCTCCTCCACGGTAAAGTCATTGCCCGCCGCGCCGGTCTTTTCGTATTGGCTTTCCCCGCGCTGGCGGGCACGCAGTTTGTAATGAATGTGCTGCAACGGCAGATCGAGCGCTTGTGCCGCATTTTGGCGCACCGCTTCCACCCACAGCGCGTACTCGTCGTCCAGCATTTTCCAGCCGGTATCGAATTCCTGCAGATGCGCGCGATCGTGATAAATATCCACCGCGAGGGGAAATTCCGGAATGTCGCGGTCGTAGACGCGATAGCAGGTGACGGACTGACGCCGCGCCCATTTGCCCCAGTGGCGGGCATTTTTGTGCAAGCGGTTAAAGAAGGGAGCGAAATCGGACATGGAATCTTTAAAGCCATTAAACCACGGGGAACACGGGGCGCACAGGGAAGTCAAACGAGCAGATCAGCAAATGAATTGTCTGATTTTCCCCGTGCGCCCCGTGTTCCCCGTGGTTAAGCGCTTTTTGCTCTCAAAAAAGACTGTTAGTGTTTCATGCCGCCATGGTCAGGCTGCATCGGCATGGCCATGGGCGCCATGGCCTGTGGCTTGCGCACCGGGGCTTCGATTTTCTTGCTGCTGCCATCCTCAAAAGTGACGCTGATGGCGACATTATCGCCTTCCTTGAGCTGCTGTTTGAGGTCGATCAGCATGATGTGCAGACTGCCCGGCTTGAGCACCGTTTCACCCTTGGCCTTGATTTCAATATCCTTCACCGGGCGCATTTTCATCATGCCGCCTTCGTTGACATGGGTGTGCAGCTCCGTCGCATTGGCGGCGGGGCTTTCGGCCTTGACCACCTTGTGATCCTTGTCGTCAGCATTCTTTAACACAACGAAGGCGCCGGTCACTTTCTGTCCCGGCGGCACCATACGGACATAGGGATCGTTGGCCGTGACATTGTCGGCGGCAGTACCGGCGGCAAAAAGCGGCGTGGCGGCAGTCAGGGCAAGCGCGGCGAAGCTGAGGGTAAACATGGATTTCATTTGATTCTCTCCTGGTCAGTAAAAAATATGAAGCTGATTTATATCAGACCGTCCCGCACTCATCGTGCGTCACAGTGTCGCACCTGGCAGCCAGTCGGATATTTCAGGCGCCCTGCTCCTTGGTCCACGAATCCTTGAGCGTCACGCTGCGGTTGAACACCAGCTTTTCGCCCGGCCGGTGGTCGCGGCGGTCGGCGCAAAAATAACCAAGGCGCTCGAACTGGTAGCGCGTCTCCGGCGCGATGTCCCGCACGCACTCTTCCACCCAGCCCTGCACCACGGTCAGGGACACGGGATTGATGAATTCGCGAAAATCGCGTTCCTTGTCGGCGTCTGGCCTGGCCACGGTGAACAGGCGGTCATACAGGCGCATTTCGGCGGGCAGGGCGTGTTCGGCCGAGACCCAGTGAATCACGCCCTTGACCTTGCGCCCCTGCGGATTCTTGCCCAGGGTCTCGGTATCCAGCGAACAGCGCAGCTCGACCACATTACCGGCGGCATCCTTGATCACTTCATCGCATCGGATGACGTAGCTGTAGCGCAGCCGCACTTCGCCGCCCGGCACCAGACGCTGCCAGCCTTCAGGCGGCGTTTCGGCGAAATCGTCGGCCTCGACCCAGATTTCCCTGGCGATCGGCACCAGGCGCGCGCCGAACTCGGGGTGATTGGGATGAAACCCCGCCTCGCGGGCTTGCGTCACACCGGCTTCGAAGTTGGTCAGCACCACCTTCAGCGGCTGCACCACCGCCATCACGCGCGGCACACTGGTTTCCATGTCCTCGCGGATGCAGCCTTCAAGCACGGACATGTCGATCACGTTGTCGCTCTTGGAAATGCCGATGCGGCGCGCGAACTCGCGGATACCCTCGGGGGTATAGCCGCGCCGCCGCATGCCGGAGATAGTGGGCATGCGCGGGTCGTCCCAGCCGGAAACCAGTTTCTCCGTCACCAGCTGGTTGAGCTTGCGTTTGCTGGTCAGGGTGTATTGCAGTTCCAGGCGCGAGAACTCGTACTGGCGCGGGTGGCAGGGGACGGTAATGTTGTCCAGCACCCAGTCGTAGAGCGGGCGGTGGTCTTCGAATTCCAGCGTGCACAGCGAATGGGTGATGCCTTCCAGCGCGTCGGAAATGCAGTGGGTGTAGTCGTACATCGGGTAGATGCACCACTTGTCCCCGGTGCGGATGTGGTGGACACGGCGGATGCGGTAGATGGCCGGGTCGCGCAGATTGATGTTGGGCGAGGCCATGTCGATCTTGACGCGCAGCACCCTGCTGCCGTCGGGGAATTCGCCGTTCTTCATGCGCGCGAAGAGGTCGAGGTTTTCCGCCACGGAACGCTCGCGATAAGGGCTGTTCTTGCCCGGCGCGGTGAGCGTGCCCCGATACTCGCGCATCTCGTCCGGCGTCAGGTCGCACACATAGGCCTTGCCGCTGTTGATCAGCTCCACCGCGTAGTCGTAAAGCGCAGCGAAATAATCCGAAGCCCAGCGCACCTCGCCATCCCACTGGAAGCCCAGCCAACGCACGTCTTCCTGGATGGAATTGGCGTATTCCTCGCTCTCCTTCTCCGGGTTGGTATCGTCGAAACGCAGGTTGCACTTGCCGTCATAGTCCAGCGCCAGACCAAAATTCAGGCAGATCGACTTGGCGTGGCCGACATGCAGATAACCGTTGGGTTCAGGCGGAAAACGGGTGACGATGCTCTGGTGCTTGCCGCTTTTCAGATCGTCTTCGATGATATTGCGAATAAAATGGGGAACGGGTTCGCGCTCGCTGCTCATGACGGGTACTTTGATCAAGGGTTTAGTGCGCCGATTTTACCCGAAAAACTCCTGCTCCCGCGAAGTGGCTGCCGGCAAAATTTCTCGGGAGTCAGGGTGGTCAAAGGCCGCTCCGCTCCAAATGGCGGGCGAGAAAACCAGCCACCGC
>JAUYFW010000365.1 GCA_030690835.1 Sulfurimicrobium sp.
AACCCAACCTACATGATCTGTAGGAGCGGCGCCCTCGCCGCGATTTTCGGTCGCATTCGCGCCCAACCCCCATCCCAACCTTCCCCCGCAAGCGGGGGAAGGGGCGATCGCCTCCCCTTTGGCAAGCCCAATGGGCGAATAAATTCGCCCCTACAATGCGTCGATTTGGCAAGTTCAGGGCTAATGGACAATCCGGGATAATGCAAAATGGATTTATCCCCCCAGTTTACGCAGCGCATTCTGAACGATCCTGCCGTTTTCGCTCTCCGGCGGGACCAGGGTGAGAATCTTTTTCAGCGCGGCCCTGGCTTCGTCCTGGCGGCCCAGTTTGGACAGGCCCATGCTTTCATACCATAGCCAGGCGGGTTCTCCCGGCTCCGCTTCGCGCAGGGTTTTGAGATGTTGCAGGGCATCGAGCGCTGCCTGCTCACCGCCCGACTGCAACAGGGCGATGGCGAGACTGCTTCGCGCCTCGCGGCTGCCGGAATCCAGTTCCAGCACCTTGCGCCACAGGCCGGCGGCTTCCTCCTGACGTCCTAGACTGGAATAGGAACGGGCCAGCATCAGCAGCGCGGAAATATCCCTGGGGTTGGCGGCGAGTTTCTGTTCCAGGCGCGCGACCATGGCGGCGACATCCGGCGCGCCCTGCCCTGGCGGTTTGGCCGTCATCGCGGCCGGCGCGGGAGCGGGAACGGGCTTCCAGTAATGGTTGAAGAGCGGAAAGGTGGCCATGGCCAGCACCATCACCAGCGCGATCGATCCCATGCGGTTAAGGTCGCGGCGCGGCTCGATTCGCGGCACTGTGCTCCGCGCCTGCACGGCGTACTCCAGAATGACCGCCAGTTGCTGTTCGTATTCCGTTTCCAGCGAGCGGAAATCAGCTTCAACCAGCTTGCTTTCCGCGAAGTCCAGCCGCAGCGCGCGCAAATTCGCGAGCAGGCGTTTCTTTTCATCCAGCCGCTCCTGGCCGGCATCGTCCATGCCGCCATCCAGGCCGACCGGCAGGAGTTGCTCGGTGTGACGCCACAATGGCAGTACAAAAATCAGAACGGCAGTAATAAAAAGCGTCCCTATGGCCAGCCAGATCATCAATCGTCTCCCAGTTTTGCCAGCTCGGCCTCAATTTTTTCCCTTTGCGCCGCGCTAAGCTCATGGCTTGCCGGCACGGGCGCGGCACCCCCCCGTTTGCGCCAGCGCATGACCGCGAGCCTCAGCAGGAATCCGCCCACCGCCAGCAACACGAACGGCCCCAGCCACAGCAGCCAGTTGAGGCCATGCTTGGGAGGCGCCATCAGCACGAAATCGCCATAACGGCTTTGCAGGTAGGTCTTGATCTGTTGCGGGCTCTCGCCGCCGCGCAGGCGCTCGCGCACCAGATCGCGCATCTGCCCGGCCAGCGGGGAATTGGAATCCCACACGCTCTCGCCCTGACACACCAGGCAGCGCAGCTCGCGGGAAAGGTCGCGCGTCTCGGATTCGAGTTTTTCCTCGGTCACCTGGGCGGCATGGGCCGATAGACCCACCAACAGGAACAGCGCTGCCACCCCCATCCCAAGCTTGTGCGCAAACCTTTCCCTCACCCTAACCCTCTCCCGGGGGGAGAGGGAACGTTCGTCAGAATCCATGTGTACTAATTGCATGATGTCAGCTCCTTTCCCGCCAGCATGGGCGTAATCCAGCGGCTGGCCACCTTGTCCATCTGGGGGCCGACGATGGGGCCGAACTGCTTGCAGCGGATGACGCCGTTGCGGTCGATGAGGAAGGTTTCCGGCACGCCGTAAACGCCGTAGCCGATGCCGATCTCGCCCTTGGGATCAAGCAGGTGCGGGTAATTGCTGCCAAACTGGCGCAGAAAGGCGCGCGCCGCCTCGGGCGGGTCCTGATACACCACCCCGAGCATGACGAAATCCGGATTGGGGCCGAACATTTGCTGCAGGCGCAGCAGGTTTTCGTGTTCCACGCGGCACTCGCGGCACCACGAGGCCCAGAAATTGAGCAGCACCACCTTGCCGCGCAACTGTTCGAGGCTGTAGGTTTTGCCGCTGTTGATCTCCCGCGCCGTGAACGCCATGGCGGGCTTGCCCTCCAGCACGGCGGGGATGAAGCGGGGATTGAGATAGAGGCCGCGCCAGAACAGCGCGATGATAGCGAGCACCCCGACGATAATGGCGATTTTCCAGGCTTTCATTTTATTTCCCCCGCAATCCGCCGCCGCTGCCACAGCGACAGGGCCACGCCGAGGCCCATGACCATCACGCCGGTCCAGATCCATTTCACCAGCGGGTTGAGGAAGCCCTTGATGATGAAGGAGTCACCGGTCGGCTTGTCGAGCACGAGATAGATGTCGCGCCACCAGTTGTCGTCGATCGCCGCTTCCGTCGTGGGCATGCTGGAGGAAGGATAGCTGCGCTTCTCCGGGCGCATGTCCGCGACCTTGCGGCCATCGCGGGACACCTCCAGCACCCCGGCGATGCCGCTGTAGTTGGGGCCGCTCACCGGTTCCGTGCCCTTGAACAGCACGTCATAGCCGCCCAGCGCAAAACTGTCGCCGGGTTTCAGCACCACATCCTTCTCGATGCGGAACACCGAGGAACCGATCAGGCCGACGATCATCATCAGCACGCCGAAATGGACGATCAGACCACCAAAACGCCGCTTGTTGCGCAGAATCGCCTTCCACAGCGCAGGCGCGTAGCCCAGCCCCTCGCGCCGCTGGGTGGCTCTCGCGCCGGTATGAAAATCGCGCAATATGGTGCCAAACACGAAATACACCACCGCCAGGCCCAGCAGCGGGTAAGGGTCATGCAGCCCGGCGATGGCTGTTGCCACCGTGCCCGCGGACGCCACGATGCCGGGCAGGATGAAATTGCGCTTCAGTGCATCTGGTGAGGCCTTGCGCCAGGGCAGCAGCGGGCCAACACCCATCAGCGCGACCATGGCCAGCATGATGGGCAGGAACACGGCGTTGTAGTAGGGCGCTCCCACCGTCACCTTGTCCCCGGTGAAGGCTTCCAGCATCAGCGGGTAGAGCGTGCCGATGAACACCGTCGCCATCGCCACCAGGAAGAACAGGTTGTTGAACAAGAAGGCGAATTCGCGCGACACCATGGAGTCCATGCTCACTTCGCTCTTGAGCTTGTCGCCCCGCAGCACCAGGGTGCCGAAGGAAAACACCAGCACCACGCTCATGAAGGCCAGGATGTAGATGCCGCGACTCGGGTCGCTGGCGAAGGAATGCACCGAGGACACCACGCCGGAGCGCACCAGGAAGGCCCCCAGCAGCGTGAGCGAAAAAGTCACGATAATCAGGAACAGGTTCCAGATTTTGAACATCTTGCGCGTTTCCTGCACCATCACCGAATGCAGGAAGGCGGTGGCCACCAGCCACGGCATGAAGGAGGCATTTTCCACCGGGTCCCACGCCCAGTAGCCGCCCCAGCCCAGCTCGTAATAAGCCCAGTAGCCGCCCAGCACGATGCCGAAGGTCAGCATCAGCCAGGCAAACAGGGTCCAGCGCCGCGTCGCCTTGATCCATTCCTCGTTCACCCGCCCCCGCAGCAGCGCCGCCATGGCGAAGGCAAAGGGGATGGTAAAGCCGACGTAGCCCATGTAGAGAAAAGGCGGATGGAACACCATGCCGGGGTCCTGCAGCAGGGGGTTGAGACCCGCGCCATCGGCGGCGAGAAATTCCGCCATCTCGAAGGGATTGGAGAGAAATACCAGCAGGGTGAGAAAGCCGCACAGCACCCCGGCGTTGATCAGCAGCAGATAGGGCATGGCCTGGGGGTGAGTGCGCCAGTGCAGCAGCGCGGCAATCGCCGCATAGGCCGCGAGCAGCCAGGCCCACAGCAGGAAGGAGCCCTCGTGCCCGCCCCACAGCGCGGTGGAAAGGTAAAACACCGGCAGGGTATTGTTGGAGTGCGCCGCGACATACTTGAGGCTGTAATCGTGGCTGAGGAAGGCGTATTCCAGCACGCCCATGCTCAGCGTGAGCAGGATGAAGGTCAGCAGCGTGGCGTTGCGCGCGGCCCGGACCCAGGCCGGCTGGGAAGTGGCCAGAGCCACTCCGGCCGAGGCCATGGTGGCGGCGGATAGCACCAGCGCGAAAATCACGGAAAACTGGCCGAGAGCATTGATCATTTGGGTATCATTTCTTGAGAGTTTTCAGAATGTCTTCCTTGGGCATTTCCTTGCCGGCGCGCTTCATCTCGATCGGCATGTAGTCCTCGGAATGTTTCGCCATGATGAGGTCGGCGTGGAATTTTTTATCCGTGTCCCAGAAGCCTTCCGCCACCGCACCCTGGCCTTCCTTGAACAGGTCCGGCGGCACGCCCTCGAAGGCCACCGGAATCACCGTTTCGCCGTCGGACAGGCGAAAATCGATTTTCATGCTGCCCGGGGTCATCACCATGCTGTCTTTTTCGACCATGCCGCCGACGCGAATACGCTTGCCGTCGAACTTCCCGCCCAGCTTGACCACTTCAGAGGGAGTGTAGAAATACACCAGGGCATCCTGAAAGCTGCTGTAACCGAGCCAGCCGGCCAGCGCCAGCACCACGGCCACGCTGCCGACGATGCCCCATTTGCGATTGGATTTCATGAGCCGTGCAATTCCTTTTCCATGCGCCGCACCTGGCGCTCGACCACGAAGGCGAACAGCAGCAGGATCAGTCCGGCCGCCCCATAGGCGCCGGCGATATAGTCGTAATTGGGGGCAATCGAGACCTGGTTCGCCAGCAGGCTGCCGTCCGCCTGTTTCTCCCCCCTGGCGAGGATGGTTTTAAGCTCGCGCAGGGTGTCCATGTCCGGGCCACGGTAAATCACGCTCACCGCCGCGCCTTGTTCCTCCAGCACGAAACGCGCCTCCGTCGCGCCGGATTTGTGGAAACTGCCGACCCGCACCCGCCCCAGCACGCGCACATCCCGTGCCTGTGCCGCCGTGGCAAATTCACGCGGCGCGAGGTAGGCCACTTCATTCAGATAACGCTGCCAGGCCAGCGCGAGCACGACCCCGAGCGCCAGGAGCACCAACAGCCAGCGCAATGCCATATTCATAAACGAGCCTCCCGCAGCTTGCGTTCCTGTTCGGCATCCAGCAGGGCGCGGTAATGGATGCGCTGGGCGTAGAGCAGGGTGAGATAGGTGTAAAGCAACACCATGCCCATGGTCATGGCCATCAGCGCCGCCATCATTTCCGGCGAGATGGACAGCCCCTTGGCGGAGAAGGATGCGGGCTGGTGCAGGGTGCGCCACCATTGCACCGAAAGGTGGATGATGGGCAGGTCGATGAAGCCGATGATGGCGAAAACCGCCGCCGAACGCGCCTGTTTGTCGGGGTCCTCAATGAAGGAACGCAGCATCAGGTAGCCCGACATCAGCAACAGCAGGATGGCGAACGACACCAGGCGCGCGTCCCAGGTCCACCACGCATTCCATGTCGGCTTGCCCCAGATCGCGCCGGAGAGCAGGGCGCACACGGTAAACACCGCGCCCACCGCGATCGAGGCATGGGCGAGAAAATCGAATTCGGCGCGCCGCTTCCACAGGAACAGGATACTCGCCACGAAGGCGACGAAATAAGCCAATAGCGAGGTTTTCACCAGCGGCACATGCAGATTCATGATGCGCGCCACTTCGCCCTGGTAATAATCGGCGGGCGTGCGCACCAGCGAAAGATATAGCCCAACGCACAGCACCAGCAGCGCAATCAGGCCGACGCCATCGCGCCAGCGGGAAGAAAGAAGGATTATTTGCACTAGGCTTCCAGGATAAATTCAAAGGTCCAGAAGGCGACGATGATAAAGATCACGTCGAAAACCACTAATAGCTGCACCCAGTTGCTGAAATGCTCCCAGGCATCGTGATGCAGCACCCCGGCGGTGGCCTGGATGGCGCCGATCAGCACCGGCACGGCCAACGGCAGCACCAGGATGGGAAACATCACCTCGCGCGCGCGCACCTGCACCGTCATGGCCGAAAACAGCGTGCCCAGCGCCGACAGGCCGAAGGTCCCGAGCGCGAACACCCCCAGCAGCAGGGGCAGGCCGCCACCCAGCTCAAGGTTGAAGAACAGGATGAACAGCGGCACCAGCGCGACCTCGGCTGCCAGCACAAAGACGAAGTTGCCGAGAAACTTGCCCAGATACACCGCCCCCTTGCTCACCGGCGCAATCAACAACGCCTCCAGGCAATCGTTTTCCTTCTCCGACTGGAACGAGCGCCCCAGGCCGATGATCGCGGTAAAGCTGAAGGCGATCCAGATCAGCCCCGGCATCAGCAGATCGACGGTCTTGGCGTCCAGCGGCAGGGCGAAATTGAAGATGAAAATCATCAACAGCGCGAAAAACAGCATGGAAAGAATGTTCTCGCGGTTGCGCAGCTCGCTCAGGATGTCCTTCCAGGCGATCAGGAAAACGGTATTAAAGAAGCTCATCCGCCCCCGCCAGGTGATCCAGCGTGACCTCGTCGATCCCGCCGCGCCGCAGGATGCCGGCGCGGTGCGCCACCCGCGCCGAGCGGTGGCGGTTGTGGGACACCATCAGCACCGTCCCGCCCGCGCCGGTGAACTCAGCGACAAAACCATTGATCATCTCCATCGCATTCTCGTCCAGCGCCGCGTAAGGCTCGTCCAGCAGCAGCACCGGGGGCCGGATCAGCATGGCCTTGGCAAAGGCCAGACGCTTCTTCATCCCGCTCGAATAGTGGCGGGTTTTCATGGCGGCGAATGCCGTCAGGCCAACCCGATCCAGCACCCTCTCCCCTTCCGCCCCATCCCATTCCAGCCCGCGCAAGCCGAGGGCAAAGCGCAGATTCTCCCGCCCCGAAAGCTCGTCATAGAGATGAGAGCCGTGCGTCACCAGAAACAGGCTGTGCCGCACCTCGTCGCGCTCCTGCACTCCATTGAATCCGTTAATGACAAACCGGCCGCCGGACGGGCGCTGGATGGTGGCCAGAATGCGCAGCAAGGTGGTCTTGCCCGCGCCGTTGGCGCCGAACAGGACGTAGCACTGGCCCGCCTCGACGCTCAGGCTGACATCGCGCAACACGCAGGAATAGCTGAAATTCTTTTCAAGCCGGTCAACGGCAATGGCAGTCATTCGTAAAACTTATGGGCTCATTCAGGATGCGAAATGTAACTTAATTTTCATGATTGTGGGCAA
>JAUYFW010000368.1 GCA_030690835.1 Sulfurimicrobium sp.
CAGCAAGCCGTCGATCCGCCTTGGCGTCACCGGCCTGTCGCGCGCGGGCAAGACCGTATTCATCTCCGCCTTCGTGCACAATCTCATCCACGGCGGCCGGCTGCCAGTGTTCGACGCGCAGAAATCCGGACGGCTCACCAAGGCCTATCTCGAACACCAGCCCGACGACGCGGTGCCGCGCTTTCAATATGAAGACCACATTTCGGCGCTCGTCGACGACCGCATCTGGCCCGATTCGACGCGCGCCATCTCGGAACTGCGCCTGACGATCGAGTTCGAATCGGCGTCCGGCTGGAACCGCATGTTCTCCAGCGGTCGCCTCGCCATCGATATCGTCGACTATCCGGGCGAATGGCTGCTCGATTTGCCGCTGCTCGGAAAGTCCTATTCCGAGTTCTCGCGCGATTCGTTCCATCTCGCGGAGCTTCCGGTCCGCCAGGACCTGTCGGAAGCCTGGCGCGCCGAGGCCGCGAAGGTCGATCCCGCGGGCAGTGCCGACGAGATGACGGCGAAACGCCTCGCCGACAGCTTCACCACCTATCTGCGCGCCTGCAAGGCGGACAGCCGGGCGCTATCGACGCTGCCGCCGGGCCGCTTCCTGATGCCGGGCGACATGGAAGGTTCGCCCGCCCTCACCTTCGCCCCCCTGCCCGGCTTGGACGATGGCCGCGCCAAGCCGCGTTCGCTGCGTGCCATGATGGAGCGGCGCTATGAATCCTACAAGACGCATGTGGTGAAGCCATTCTTCCGCGAGCACATCACAAGGCTCGACCGCCAGATCGTGCTGGTCGATGCCCTGCAGGCGCTGAACTCGGGCGCGGCGGCCATTGCCGACCTTGAACGCGCGCTGACCGAAATCCTCGGCTGCTTCCGCCCCGGCTCCACCAATATGCTGACCGGTCTGTTCGCCCGCCGCATCGACCGCATCCTGATCGCCGCGACCAAGGCCGACCATCTGCACCATGAGAGCCATGACAGGCTGCAGGCGATCGTCCGCCGGCTGGCCGACCGCGCCGTCAAACGTGCCGACCTGACCGGAGCGAAGGTGGACGTCCTGGCCCTGGCGGCAGTGCGGGCGACCCGCGAAGGAACAGTCAAGC
>JAUYFW010000010.1 GCA_030690835.1 Sulfurimicrobium sp.
CGCGCGGCTTCTTCCTTGACGATTTCACGTGCCTGGCGCTTGATGCCTGGATTGGCGCCGCTCCACCATGCGCCCTCTCACGAGGGCGTATCGGCCATCTTTTTTAGCTGATAAATCAATTCCAGCGCGGCTTTCGGGCTGAGTTCATCCGGCGTGGTGTGTCGCAATGCCTCCAGCGCCGGATTTTCCTCCGCTGCCATTGGCGCCGTGGCGAACAAATCGCCTTGCGGACTTGCCGTCATTCCTTGTTGTTCCAGTTGCAGCAGCCTTTTCTTCGCCTGCTGAATCACCGTTGCGGGTACCCCCGCCAGTTGGGCCACCTGCAGTCCATAACTCTGGCTGGCCGGGCCTTCTTCCACGCTGTGCAGGAAAACGATGTGGTCGCGGTGTTCCACGGCATCGAGGTGCACATTGGCGACCTGCCTGAATTCCTGGGCCAGTTGGGTGAGTTCGAAGTAATGCGTGGCGAACAGGGTGTGGCACTGGGTCTTGATTATCAGTTGGCGGGCGATCGCCCAGGCCAGGGCAAGGCCGTCGAAGGTGGACGTGCCGCGACCGATTTCGTCCAGCAGCACCAGGCTGTTTTCCGTGGCGTTGTGCAGGATGTTGGCGGTTTCCGTCATTTCCACCATGAAAGTGGAGCGCCCGCCGGCCAGGTCGTCGGAAGCCCCGATGCGAGTGAAAATCTGGTCGATCGGGCCGATGCGCGCGCTGGCAGCCGGCACGAAGCTGCCGCAGTGGGCCAGCAGCACGATGAGCGCGGTTTGCCGCATGTAGGTGGATTTGCCGCCCATGTTCGGGCCGGTGATGAGCAGCATCTGGCGGGCGCGCGAGAGGCGGGTGTCGTTGGGGATGAAATTACTTGTACCCTTCAGGGCATCGGTCTGGTTTTCCACCACCGGATGGCGCCCGCCGCTGATCTCGATCGTCGCCTCGCTGCAGAATTCCGGGGCTGCCAGGTTGAGGGCCTGGGCGCGTTCGGCGAGGGTTGCCAGCACGTCCAGCTCGGCCACGGCAGCGGCGATGGCCTGGAGCGTGGCGATATGCGGCTGGAGAAAGTCCAGCAAGCCTTCATACAGCAGCTTTTCGCGTGCCAGCGCACGTTCCGAGGCGGACAGCGCCTTGTCCTCGAAAGCTTTCAGTTCCGGCGTGATATAGCGCTCGGCATTTTTCAGCGTCTGGCGACGGCGATAATCGTCCGGCACATTGTCCGCCTGGGCACGGCTGACCTCGATGTAGAAGCCGTGTACCCGGTTGTATTCCACTTTAAGGTTGCCGATGCCGCTGCGTTCGCGTTCGCGGGCTTCCAGGGCGAGGAGGAACTCGCCAGCTTTGTCCTGGATGGCGCGCAGCTCGTCCAGTTCGGTGTCATAACCCGTGGCGATGACGCCGCCTTCGCGCAGTACGGTGCTGGGTTCGGGCATGAGGGCGCGTTGCAGTTCTCCCGCCAAACCTTCGGGTATGTCGCTTGCCGTGCGCAGTTGGTTCAGCCGCAGGCTGTCGAGGCCAGCCAGGGCATCGTGCACTTGCGGCAGCAGGGCGAGGCTATCGCGCAAGCCGGACAAGTCCCGTGGCCGGGCGCTTCTGAGTGCAATGCGCCCGGTGATGCGCTCGATGTCGGCGCCTTGTCTGAGAATTTTGTGAATGCCCGTAAAGGGTGCGGTACCACCTCCGCCGAGCAGGGCGGAAATGGCATCCTGGCGAGCGCGCAGCGTTGCGTAATTGCGCAGCGGATGATGCAGCCAGTGATGCAGCAGGCGGCTGCCCATGCTGCCGGCACAGGTGTCGAGCAGGGAGAGCAGGGTGGGGGCGGGTTCGCCGCGCAGCGTTTCGCTGATTTCCAGATTGCGCCGCGCCGCGGCGTCGAGCAATACCAGGTCGCTTTCATGCTCCACGCGCAGGCTCTGGATGTGGGGCAGTTTGCCGCATTGCGTGCTTTGGGCATATTGCAGCAGCGCGCCGGCTGCGGCTATCGCGGCGTGCAGGCCGGCACAGCCGAAGCCATCGAGATCGCGGGTGGCAAACTGCCCGGTCAGCTTCTGCATGGCGGAATCATGGTCGAATTGCCACGGCGCAATAGCCTTGGACGCGCATTTTGCAGCATCCAGCGCGGGATGCGCCCAGCCCTCGGGAAACAGGATTTCCGACGGCTTGAGGCGCTCCAGCGTCGCGGCAAGACGTTCCGGGGCCAATTCAGCAACCGTGAATTGACCGCTAATCAGATTCAGCCACGCCAATCCAACCCCCCCAGCCCCCCTTGTCAGGGGGGAGAGAACAGGGGAGATGGCCAGCAGCAAACTGTCGCGCTTGTCGTCCAGCAGTGCCGCATCGGTGAGCGTGCCGGGCGTGATGATGCGCGCGACCTTGCGTTCCACCGGCCCCTTGGAGGTGGCCGGATCGCCCACCTGCTCGCAGATGGCGACCGCCTCGCCGAGCTTCACCAGCTTGGCGAGGTATTGCTCGGCGGCATGATAGGGCACACCCGCCATCTTGATCGGTTGGCCGGCGGTGGCGCCGCGCGTGGTGAGCGTGATGCCAAGCAGATGCGCGGCGCGCTCGGCATCGCCGAAGAACAGCTCGTAAAAATCCCCCATGCGGTAAAACAGCAGCATGTCAGGGTGCTCGGCCTTGATGCGCAGGTATTGCTGCATCATGGGCGTATGTTTCGCAAAATCCTTGCCTGGTTCCATCGCCTGATAGTTCTTGTGCGTTTTTCAATAATGCCGGATTTTAACCGCATACCTCGGCGCGAGGGATGAAAAACGCGCGGTGGGTGGCCTTTGTGCTTTATTCTTGAATCCACCAGCGGGTAGAATGCCTCTTTCTCTCGACGTTTCCCGATTTGATGACGCTCATCGATGGCATCCCGGCGGATGTGGTTTCCGCCAATGACCGCGGCCTGCTCTATGGTGACGGCGTGTTCCGCACCCTGAAAAGGGCGGAGGGCGTTTCCCTGTACTGGGCGCGGCAATATCGCAAGTTGGTGGCTGATTGTGCGGCTTTGCATCTGAGCTGCCCTGCTGCTGCCGTGCTGGAAGCCGATCTGGAGCGCTTGCCGCGGGATTGCGTGGCCAAGATCATCGTCACGCGGGGCCTTGCGGCGCGGGGTTATGCCGTGTTGCCCGATGCTTTGCCCACCCGTATCGTCACTTCCAGCCCCCTGCCGCTCTACCCTCGGAGTCACTATACGATGGGCGTGAAAGTGCATTTGTGCGGCTTGCGGCTTGCTTCCCAGCCCCGCCTGGCGGGGATTAAACATCTCAACCGGCTGGAAAACGTGCTGGCGCGCATGGAATGGGATGACCCGGCAATTGCCGAAGGCTTACTGCTGGATGCGGCGGGCGATGTGATTGAAGGCACCATGAGCAATGTGTTCTGCTACCGCGCGGGGGTACTTCACACCCCGGACTTAAGCTGCTGCGGCGTGGCGGGGGTGCAGCGCGAGCGTATGCTGGAATTTGCGGCGGAATCAGGCATGGCGGTGCGGGTCGGGAAGCTGCCGCTGGACAGGCTGATGGAGGCGGAGGAGATCATGCTATGCAACAGCGTGATCGGCGTCTGGCCGGTACGCGAGTTCAATGGCCGTGTATGGGATAAGGGTGGCGTGGCGGTGCGATTGAGGCAGTTGATGGAAGATCGGGATGATTAGAACCCTGTTGCGCCTCGCATTGCTGGCAGCGATCGCCGTGGCCGGCTGGATGGCTTATTTTGTCACCACGCCACTGACCTTGCCGCAGACCCCCTACGAATTCACCCTCAAGCACGGCAGCAGCTTGCGCAGCGTGGCGCGCCAACTGGTGGAGGCGAAAATTCTCTCCGAACCATGGAGCTTCACGGCCCTGGTGCGCATGCAGGGAAAACAGGGGGAAATCAAGGCGGGTAATTACTATCTGGAGAACGATCCCACCCCGCTGAAATTGTTTCGCATGATCACGCGCGGCGATGTCAGCCAGAGCGAAATTGCCTTTATCGAGGGCTGGAATTTCAGGCGCATGCGTCAGGCGCTGGACGGGCATCAGGCGGTGCGGCACGATACCGCGCAATTGACGGAGCGGGAAATTCTGCAGGAAATCGGTGCCCAGGAAGAGGTGGCCGAGGGTCTGTTTTTTCCCGATACTTATTATTTCAGCAGCGGCATGAGCGATCTTGCCATTCTCAAACGCGCCTACCAGGCGATGCAAACCCACCTCGCCGACGCATGGGCGGAGCGCGACCCGCTGCTGCCTTACCAGACCCCCTATGAAGCCCTGATCATGGCCTCCATTGTCGAGAAGGAAACCGGCCGGGCGAGCGAGCGGCCGCTGATCGCCGGCGTTTTCATCAACCGCCTGCGCATCAACATGCGCCTGCAGACTGATCCGACGGTGATTTATGGCTTGGGCGAAAATTTCGACGGTAATTTGCGCCGTACCGACCTCACCCGCGATACGCCTTATAATACCTATACCCGCTTCGGCCTCCCGCCGACGCCGATTGCCATGCCGGGTTCAGGCGCGCTGCAGGCAGCCGTGCATCCCGCGGCGACCCGGGCGCTGTATTTCGTCGGCAAGGGCGACGGCACGCACAAGTTTTCCGCCAGCCTGGCGGAACATAATCTGGCCGTGGCGCGTTACCAATTGAATCGTAAGTGAAAGGTTAAAAACAGTTTTTAATGTTTAATATTTAATGTTTAATTGATGTCGCCGCACAAGCAGCGCCGGTATTGGATCATGCGCGAAGCGCATGCCACCATTCAACATTGAACATTCAAAACTAAAAACTGCTTTTATATTCTAGGTGAGCAAAATTACTGGCAAATTCATCACTCTGGAAGGCATCGATGGCGCAGGCAAGAGCACCCATCTCGACTGGTTGCGTGAAGCGCTGGTGCAGCGCGGCCATGAGGTGGTCGTGACGCGCGAGCCGGGCGGCACACCCCTGGGCGAAACGCTGCGCGGGCTTTTGCTCAATCATCACATGCACCTTGAAACCGAGGCCTTGCTGATGTTTGCCAGCCGGCGCGAGCACCTGGCCGAAGTCATCGTGCCCGCCCTGAATCAAGGCAAATGGGTGATCTCGGACCGCTTTACCGATGCCAGCTTCGCCTATCAGGGCGGGGGGCGTGGCATAGACGAGGCCCGCCTGGGTATTCTGGAAGACTGGGTGCAGCAGGGTTTGCAGCCCGACCTTACCCTGCTGTTCGATGTGCCGCTGGAAGTGGCGCGCCAGCGCCTTTGCGCCAATGTTTCGCTGGACCGTTTCGAACAGGAGCAGCAGGATTTTTTCCAGCGCGTGCGCGAAGCTTACCTGCGCCGTGCGGCGCAGTTTCCCGCACGCATCAGGGTCATCGACTCAGCACGCTCGCTGCCCGTGATTCGCGCCGAGCTCGAAACGCTCATCGCGGGATTGTAGGAGATGACTTTTCATCCCTGGCAAGCGGAAATCTGGCGTCAACTGATCGCCGCCCGGCAGAGCCTGCCTCACGCGCTGCTGCTGCAGGGGCGCAAGGGGGTGGGCAAGCTGGATTTTGCCCGTGCGCTGGCTCAGGGGTTGCTGTGCGAAACGCCGCTGCCATCCGGGGCGGGGTGCGGCCAGTGTCTCGCCTGTGGCTGGCTTGCCCAGGGCAATCACCCGGATTTTCGCAGCGTCGAGCCGGAGGCCTTGACGGACAATGGCGAGGAAAGCGAGAGCAAAGGCAAGAAGCCCAGCCGTCAAATCCTGATCGAGCAAGTGCGCGAGTTGGCGGGACTGGTGAACCTGTCCACCCACCGCAACGGCATGCGCGTCATTCTCATTCACCCCGCCGAGGCGATGAATGTGAACGCCGCAAACGCGCTGCTGAAAACCCTGGAAGAACCGCCGCCGCACACGCTGATCATCCTCGTCAGCCATCACGCGCAGTCCTTGTTGCCCACCGTGCGCAGTCGTTGCCGCAAGGTCGACTTCGCGGTGCCGCCGCTGGAACAATCCATGAATTGGCTGCGCGCTCAGGGCGTGGCCGATCCTGCGCCATTGCTGGCGCAGGCGGGCAATGCGCCGCTGGCGGCGCTGGCCCTGGCCGCGGACGAATCGCAGGAATTGCGCCGGGGATTCTTGACCCAGCTTGCCCGCCCCCAGGCGTTGGACCCGCTCGGCCTGGCGGAAAAAAGCGAGAAGATGGAGCTGGCCAGGATGGTGCGCTGGCTGCAGCAATGGATGTACGACCTGGTTGGCTGCCGCCTGGGCGGAGAGATTCGCTACCAGCCGGATTTTGCCGCCGAGATTCGTGCCCTGGCGCCGCGCATCAGACTGCCGCAGGCACTGGATTACCAGAAAGAATTGCTGACGGCGCAAAAAAATGTACACCATCCGCTGAATGCTCAATTGCTACTGGAGCAATTGTTGCTATCCTATATGCAATCAATGAACCTGACCGAGCTGGATTATGGCCGAAGCTGACAAGAAACCCTCACTCGCGCGTCCCGGCGTGCTGTCCCTGAGCATCAAGGAGAAACCGGCGCTGTATGCCGCCTATATGCCCTTCATCAAGGGCGGCGGCATCTTTATTCCTACCACCAAGAACTACCGTCTGGGTGACGAGGTGTTCATGCTGCTGACCCTGATGGACGATCCCAACAAGCTGCCGGTGGCGGGCAAGGTGGCGTGGATTACCCCGGCTGAAGCACAGGGCAACAAGTCGCAGGGGATCGGGGTGCAATTCAGCGACAACGAGAGCGGTATCGCCGCGCGCAACAAGATCGAGGGCTTGCTGGGCGGCAATCTGACTTCCACCCGCCCGACACACACTATGTAGGTCGGGTTTTCCCCCGGCCAAGGCACCCGAGGACAAGAACCCGACATGTCGGGATGAATCCCGACCTACTTAAATATTCCCAACTCATGTTTATCGATTCCCACTGCCACATCAATTTCCCCGACCTGGCCGCGCGTCTGCCGATCCTGCTCGATAACATGCTGCACAATCAGGTCAGCCATGCTTTATGCGTGAGCGTGAACTTGCCGGACTTCCCCGCCATTCGCAAGCTGGCGGAAGAACATCGCAACGTGTTCGCCTCGGTCGGTGTGCATCCCGATTATGAGGACACCGAGGAGCCCGGCGTCGAGCAACTTGCCTCCCTGGCGAATCATCCAAAAGTCGTTGCCATCGGCGAAACCGGACTCGACTATTTCCGTCTCCAGGGCGACCTGGAATGGCAGCGCGAGCGCTTTCGCACCCACATCCGCGCCGCCATTGCGGTTGGCAAGCCGCTCATCATTCATACCCGTGCTGCGGCGGCGGACACGCTGCGCATCATGCGCGAGGAAGGCGCCGAGCGCGTGGGCGGGGTGATGCACTGTTTCACCGAAACGCAAGAGGTCGCGGATCAGGCCATGGCGCTGAATTTCTACATTTCCTTTTCCGGTATCGTGACTTTCAAGAAAGCACTGGAACTAAAGGCGGTGGCCAGGCATGTGCCACTCGAACGCATGCTGATCGAGACCGATTCCCCTTACCTTGCGCCGGTACCCTATCGCGGCAGGACCAACGAGCCGGCCTATGTGCGTCATGTGGCGGAAGAGATTGCCAGCTTGCGCGGTATCGACGTGGCGGAAGTGGGGGCGGAGACAACGCGCAATTTTTTCGCGCTATTCCAGGCCGCACAGGCATGGAGATAGTTTTTCTCGGCGTGGGCTCCAGCGCCGGTACGCCGGTGATCGGCTGCGGCTGCCCGACCTGCCTCTCCGACGACCCCAGAAACCGGCGCACGCGCTGCTCGATCGCCGTCACCATGGAGAGCGGCGCGGTGCTGCTGGTGGATACCGGCCCCGACCTGCGCCATCAGGCCTTGCGCGAGAAAATCGTGCGCGTGGACGGGGTGCTGTATACCCACTACCACGCCGACCATCTCAATGGTCTGGATGACCTGCGCAGCTTCTGCCATTTACAGCGCAAGCCGGTTCCGGTTTATGGCAATGAAACCACGATGCAGGGCATCGTGCAGCGTTTCGGCTATGCCTTCCCCAGCCACGAGCAGCATCACTGGGACAAGCCGGTATTGCGCGCCCACATTGTGGCGGAGACCTTCGAAATAGCGGGAACGGAGGTTGTGCCGGTGCCGGTCATGCACGGCAAATATGAAATTCTCGGCTACCGTATCGGCAACATGGCTTACCTCACCGACGTGTCGGATATTTCCCCCGCCAGCCTGGACAAGCTGCAGGGGCTGGATGTGCTGCTGCTGGATTGCCTGCGCTACCGCTTTCACCCCACCCATTTGAGCGTGGAGCAGGCGATAGTCTGGGCGGAAAAAATCGGCGCGCGGGAAACCTGGCTGATCCACATGACCCACGAACTGGAATTTTCCGCCCTGAGCGCCCAGCTTCCCGCCGGAATGCGCGTGGCTTACGACGGTTTGCGCTTGCAATGCTGAACCGGACGATGAGCAAATTTGTTGTTTCCTGCCTGCTGCTGCCCTGCCTGCTGTTCGCCCCATTCGCAACGGCCGCATTGCCGCAGGTGCTGGAAGAAATGTTCATCGCCGTGAATCTGGGCGACACCGGTTCCGTGGAGGACTTGCTGCGGCAGGGGGTGGATCCCGATGTGCAGGATGTGCAAGGCTATAGCGCCTTGATGATCGCCGCGCGCGAAGGCCAGTTGGAGGTGGCCAAGGTGCTGCTGGCCCACGGCGCCAGGGTGTATAAAAGAAACCAGTACGGTGAAACCGCGCTGATGCTCGCCGCCTACAATGGCCGTAATGCCTTGATAGATCTGCTCATCGCGCATGGCGCGGCCCTCAATGCCAACCGTAATGGCTGGACGTCCCTGATGTATGCGGCCTACGCGGGACATACCGCAACGGTGAAACAGCTCCTGGCATATGGCGAGCCGGTCGACGCACGCACCACTGCCGGCATGACCGCGTTGATGCTGGCGTCCAGGCAGGGTCACATCGAAGTCGTCGCGTTGCTGCTGCGGCTGGGCGCCGACCCTAATCTGAAAAGTGCAAATGGCCAAAGCGCAAGGCAAATGGCCCTCGGCAGCGGCAATACCGATATTGCCGAGCTACTCCTGCAAACAGGTGCGGAACAGTAAAGATGGCAGCGGTGATTGAACCCGGATGCCATTAACGTGAAACTCGCGAAGCGAGCCTGCGTCCCTCTCCCCCCTGGGAGAGAGCAAGGAGAGAGGGGAGGGCTGGCGGCGCTCCTACATGAACTTAGTGATGATGCCCATGCGCACCGTGGGCGTGCTCGTGAGCAATTTCATCCTCGCT
>JAUYFW010000024.1 GCA_030690835.1 Sulfurimicrobium sp.
CCCTACACGCGCTAATGGATAATCTGGGTTCAACACAGCCAGCCGCTTTTGGGCGGCATCCGGGTCGCCAGCGCCACATTCACGCAACACCGATTCTGACACCAACAGCTCGTACTGGTTGCGGGTTTCCCACCAAGCCAGAGTAATTTGCTGATGAGCTGCCCCGAGAATGGTCTTACTGGGCCGAGCCGTCAGGTAACTGATGACGGAGGTTTCAACGTAGATTTTACGCTTCATGAATTCAGCCCTCGCTCAGAAATCGTGGTCCGTCCCCGATTACTCCTATTATGATGGTCATGTTCGAGGGCTATGGAACATCTCCGGGGACACGGTTTCCCCTATTGCTGCACCCAGTTTTCCAGCAATAGCCCCGGAACCCGCTCAAATTCGCGCATGTTATTGGTAACCAGGGTTAAGCCGTTACTGCGCGCATGAGCGGAAATATGCAGATCATTGAGGCCAATCGGTTGCCCCAATTTTTCAAGCACGGCGCGGATATTTCCATATTGCCAGGCGGCCTTGTCATCGTAGGGCAGCACCGTTAATCGGCTCACAAAGTCTTCGACCACGGCGATGTTACGGGATATATCACTACTCTTTTCGGCACCGTGAACCAGTTCAGCCAAGGTGATAGATGAAATCGCCATTCTGCCGTGGTGCCGGTTGAATACTTCCAGCACCGCTAGCGGACGCCGCTTGATCACATAAATGACGATATTGGTATCGAGAAGATATTTCAGCATCGCAGCGCCTAAAGGCTTTCTCGCTCAGCCTGAAACTGGCTGGCACGCTCGGCCATGAAATCCTCGGTGACAGTCATCGCGCCGAGAAAGAAGCTGTCCCAAGCCGACTCTGCGGGCGCGATAATCCGCTCCTGGCCCGCCACACGGACTTCCACCTTTTTGACTGAGTCTGGAAAACGCATCTCGGCAGGCAGACGAACTGCTTGAGTGCGGTTGTTATTGAAAACGGTGCTGATCGCCATATTCCCTCCAATGCATGCTATATACATTTAATATATACACGCCAACTATCCATGTCAATCTTTCGTCACCCGCAGCGCTTCTTCCAGCGAAGTCTCGCCATTGGCCACGTAGCGGGCGGCGTCCTGGCGCAGGCTGGTCATGCCGTGTTGCTGGGCGTAATCGCGCATGGCCTGTTCGGTGGCGTTGTCGTGAACCATGCGGCGCAGCGGTTCGTCCACGCTGAGGAGTTCGTAAATGCCGCTGCGCCCATGGTAGCCGGTGAAGTTGCATGATGGGCAGCCTTGCGGCGCATAAAATGATGCGCCCGGGGGAAGCGCGGCCAGCTTGAGCTTTTCCATATCGATCGAAGCAGGCGCATAGGGCTGGCGGCATTCCGGGCACAGGCGGCGTACCAGGCGCTGGGCCAGGATGCCCAGCATGCTCGATGCCAGCAGGTAGGGCTCGATACCCATGTCGATCAGGCGCGTCACCGCGCTGGGGGCGTCGTTGGTGTGCAGGGTGGCGAGCACGAGATGGCCGGTAAGCGAGGCCTGAACCGCGATTTGCGCCGTTTCCAGGTCGCGGATTTCGCCGATCATCACGATATCCGGGTCCTGGCGCAGAATGGAGCGCAGCGCCCGGGCAAAAGTCATCTCGATGCGCGGGTTGACCTGGGTCTGCGCGACGCCGTCGAGGTCGTATTCGACCGGATCTTCCACCGTCATGATGTTGAGCAATTTGGTGTCGAGCTGCGACAGCGCGGCATACAGCGTGGTGGTTTTGCCCGAGCCGGTAGGGCCGGTGACCAGGACGATGCCGTGGGGCTGATGGACGAGGCGGTCCAGTTCGTGCAGCGTGTCCGCGCTCATGCCGAGGCGTTTCAACTCCAGCCGTCCCGCCTGTTTGTCGAGCAGGCGCAAGACCACCCGTTCGCCGTGGGCGGAGGGCAGGGTGGAGACGCGCACATCCACCGGCCGTCCGCCCAGGCGCAGGGTGATGCGGCCGTCCTGGGGCAGGCGTTTTTCGGCGATGTCGAGTTGTGCCATGATCTTGATGCGCGATACCAGCGCGGCGTGCAGCGTGCGTTGCGGTTCGAGCATGTCGCGCAGCACGCCATCGACGCGGAAGCGAATCACGGAGCGGGTTTCGAAGGCTTCAATATGGATGTCCGAGGCGCCGGCGCGCAACGCCTGGGTGAGCACGGCGTTGATGAGGCGGATGATCGGCGCGTCGTCTTCCATTTCCAGCAAGTCGGCGACTTGTGGCAAGTCCTGGACCAGTTGCTGCAAGTCCACGTCCTGAGAGAGATCGTCCATGAGCTGCGCGGCATGGTTGTCGCTGCGGGAGTAGGCCTGCTCCAGGCAGCGCTCGAATGCTTCAGCGTCTATCATCCGAGGCTGCAGCGGCGCGCCCAACACGCGACGCGCTTCGGCTAGCGCCTGTGCCTGCGTACCCTCGCGCACCAGCACTTCGAAGCCCGCAGCGCCATGGTGTGCGACGATGATGCCGCGGTTCTTGGCGATGTGGTAAGGCAGCAACCTGGCCCAGTGCGGGTCAGGGTGATGCTGGTGCTGCGACCCGGCGGCTGAATTCATCCTAATAGCCGCAGTTCAAGCCACAGAGATCACAGAGGGCACAGAGATAAAGCGGGTTCCGCACCTTTTGGAAGTCCACTTGACGGGTGAAGTGAAGATTTACGCTAAGCAATTGTTTTTCCTCTGTGCACTCTGTGTTCTCTGTGGCTAACTGATTTTTTCGGGTTCATTCTTGAGGCTTCAGTTCTGGCAACATGGGCGTAGTGATGTTGGGCAGGAACAGGTGCGGGCTGGTAGCCGCGTTGCCCTGCTCGTTGCGGATGTAATCGTAGCGATCGCCGGTCAGGGAAGTCGCCGCGCTGGCGCTGCGCAGGACCTTGGGGCGCAGGAATACCATCAGGTTGGTTTTGACGTGCTTGCGGGTTTCGTATTTGAACAGGCTGCCCAGAAATGGGATGTCGCCCAAGCCTGGCACCTTTTCCAGTCCGTCGCGCATGTCGTCCTGGATCAGTCCGCCCAGGACGATGATCTGGCCGTCATCCACCAGCACCGTGGATTCGATGGAACGCTTGTTGGTGATGACGCCGGCAGCATTGCTGGTGTCCTGGATGCTGGAGGCTTCCTGGTAAATCTGCATCTTTACCGTGCCGCCTTCCGCTACCTGGGGTTTGACCTTGAGCGTCAGGCCGACATCCTTGCGCTCGATGGTCTGGAATGGGTTGACTGCGGCGCCGCTACCCGCAGCGCCTGCAGACTGGGCATAACTGCCGGTGATGAAGGGCACATTCTTGCCGATGATGATTTTGGCTTCCTCGTTATCCAGCGTGAGCAGATTCGGCGTGGAGAGAATGTTGGCGTTGGCGTCCGATTCCAGCATTCTGGCCAGTGCCGTCAGGCCGGTCACTTCCTGGCCGCCGATGGTGAGACGCTGCAGCAGGCCGAGGTTGAATCCGGCGTTGGGCAGCACCTTGGCGGTGTTGAGATTGACGATATTGCTGCCACCAGTGCCGAAACTGGTGCCGCCCACCAACGCGGTGTTGCCGCTCGAACTCAGCGGCGCCTGCCACTGGATGCCGAATTCGGTGGCCTTGTCGGTCGTGACCTCGACGATCAGCGCTTCGACAAAGACCTGCGCGCGCCGCGCGTCGAGCTTGTCGATCACCGCGCGCAGCGTGTTGTAAACGTTGTCCGGCGCGGTGATGATCAGCGAGTTGGTTTGCGCGTCGGCCTGAATGCTTGAGCCGCTGCTGGTCGCGGCGGGGTTTGTTGCGGGCTGCCCGGACGTGGTCGGGCTGGTTGATGTCGCGGCGGGTCTGTTTTCGCCGGAAAGAATCGCGCGCAGGGTTTCCGCCAGTTTTGTCGCCTCCGCATTGCGCAGATAAACCACGTTGATGTTGCCCATCTGGCTGCCGGCCACGTCCAGTTGCGTCACCAGGCCGCGCGCGCGGGTGATGCGGGCGGGATTGTCGGAGCGGATCAGCAGGCTGTTGGAACGGATGTCCGGCAGCACCACGAATTTCTGGCCGGAATCGCCCCCTGTAGTGGCTTGGGGAATGCCACCGGGCTGTACGCTCGCGCCATCGCCCAGCAGGCGGTTCAGCGTTTGTGCCAGGTCCAGCGCGGAAACATATCGCAGCTTGATGACCGTGACCTCGCCGTAATTCGGCTGGTCAATGGACTCGATGATCTTGTTGATGCGCCTGATATTGTCGGCGTAGTCGGTAATGACCAGCGTATTGGTGCCGGCATAGGCGGAAATGCTGTTGTTGGGCGTGATCAGCGGCCGCAATATGGGCACCAGCTGGACGGCGGATTCGTGCTGCAAGGGGTAAACCTGGGTCACGATCCGGTCGCCGGATGCCTTGATATTTTTGCCGCCGGTGACGCTGAAATTCTGTTTCGCATCGGCTTCTGGCACGATCTTGGTCACGCCGCCGGCCTCGATGGCGGCAAACCCCTGCAGCCGTAGAGCCGAGAGCAGGATCTGGTAGGTCATGTCGCGCGCCACCGGCTTGGCGGAAACAATATTGACCGTGCCCTTGACGCGCGGGTCGAGGATGAAATTCCGGTTCGAAATCATGCCCACCGCCTTGACCACGGATTCGATGTCGGCGTTGACGAAATTCAGCGTCACGGTTTCTTCCTCCGCGTGCAACGCGCCAGCCCCCAAGGAGCAGAGCAGCAGGCTGAGGGAAAGCCACGATGAGCGGTTAAATAAGGTCATATCTGTCCGGTTTTTTTAGCGTACGGTGTAATTGTATTCGAACGGCTGCCCATTGCGGGTGCCTTCCAGCTTGATCTGTCCGTTTGCGCGATAACTTTGCAGCAAATCCGCCGCTTGACCGACCGGTTTGCCATTGATCTGGCGGATCATGTCGCCGCCTTGCAGTCCGAGCTGGCTCATCAGGCTCCCTGCTCCCGCTTCTTCCACGCGCACACCTTGCCCCGGCACTGGTTTGACATGGCCGGCGCTGGCTAACTGGCCGGGATCGGACAGCACCTGGTTCAGCTCGCTACGGGAAACGCTGAATTTGCCTTTCCCTTCCTGACGCACATTCAGGTGCGTTGTTGTTTTTTGCAGTACGAGCGGCTGCCCTTTCTGCTCAAGCAGAAGTTTTTCCATCACGCCGCCACGACTCAACACCACGTGATCCGGCCTGACCTGTTCCAGCGTCACGCCCGGCAGAATGGTGTCGCCATTCATGAATGGCAGATCGCCCTTGTTTTCGACGTTGATGATCGCCACGGCGGGAAGCTTGCCAGACGCCGCGAATACCCCGCTCAGCTTGAGATTGAGGGAGGTGGTGGCCTGCGTCGCGGCGGAACTGGCAGCATGGCCGGCGGTACCAAACAGATGCGCGGTGTGGATCGTGTCCAGCAGGCGCTCCGGGTCGGGCGTAGTGGATGCCGCCGCGAGCGGTTTGGCTGGGGTGGGGGCGAGGAACAGCCATGTCCAGTGCGCCAACTGCCAGCACAGCAGTGTCACCAGACCCAGATTGAGCAGCGCGACCCAGCGGGTCTGCAGGAAAGCGGAAAATTTTTGCGGCAAGCGGTTGCCCATGACGAACAGATGAATCAAGATCAGGATGGTATGGACTTTCTGGGGTGCCGTCAAACCCATCAATCTGGAATTCATCGGTTAAGCGACACAAGAAAAAAGCGGGGAGCACCAAGCTCCCCGCCAAACCATCCGGTCATGATTGCCAGAAGGAGGGATTACATTCCCGGCAGGCCGCCGATATAGCCCACGGGGGCGTTGAAGCGGTTGATCCTGCCCAGTAGGTCAGCTTGGAGGGCTGCCGGTACGCTGCTTGGCAGGTCACCCCAGTGCTGATTGTTGCTCATGATGTAGGCGTGGCCGTTGAGGTTGTCCAGCACCTGCAGGCCGGTGTTCTCGGCGCCGGCGGCGGAGGACAGCATGCGCGTCAGCTTTTTGGTGTCCACGTTGTAGGCCCACACGTAGTTGTTGACGTGCATGCCGCTATCCTCGCCGATGAACAGGGTGCGCATTTTTTCCGAGAAGAACACGTTGTCCGGGTTGGCGACGGCTTTCACGTCAGCCGTGTTGCCGTAGGCGTCGGTGCTGATCGGCTTGCCCAGCAGGGCGGCTTCCACGTACATTTTGCTGGCCACATAGTCGGAATTGATGGCTTCGCCGCCGTTGGCCGTTTTCTGGCTGCCAGCCAGATCCAGCGTGTAGGTCACGCCTGCCTTGTTTTCTGCGAGCTTGATATGGTCAAACGGTGCGGCTGTTTCCGACTTCATGCTGCTCTCGATACGGGACATGGCCATGTAGGCCTTCTTGTCCTTGGCGTTGGCAGCGATGGCTTCCATTTTGGTGAACTCGGTGGTGGCGCCCAGATACGTGGCGTAGCGACGGGTTTCCAGGAAAGCAGCGGCCTTTTCCATGCCGGCCTTGAGCTTGAGGCATTCGTCGGAAGAAGAGCCGGCACGGATGCGGGTATAGCCGGCGTCGCATGTCTTGGCGCCGTTGGCATCGGTAATGGGAAGCACGGCATCCCAGATGCTGTTGAAAGTCACGCCGCTGTCGATGATGGCCCTGATTTCGGCATCGCTGGCCTTGCCCAGTTTATACCAGCTCAGGTTGGCCGCGCCGCCGCCCTGGTCGCTGGTCTGATTCCACTTGGCCGCATACAGCGTGCCGGCGGACAGGTCGCCGGACTTGTCGGCCACAAACATCGACATCATGGTGTAGGCGCCATCGTCGCCGTGGTAGGCGGTCTTGCCGTCAGCCATGACCATGCTCATTTCCCAGGCGCCGCGGCCCATGGCGTAGTGCTTGACCACGCTGGTAGCGCCGTCTTTCTTTACGGTTACTTCGGGGATGAAGCCGTAGTCGTAGGGGTTGGCCTGCTTGCTGTTGTTGAAATACAGCTCGGTCATGGCTTTTACGCCGGCCACGGTGGTGCTGTAGTTGCTGTTGAGCGGGTTGAATTGCAGGTCATAGTCCTCCTCCGAGCCCAGGTGGGTGTTCCAGGGCGTCTGGGAGGCGGCGCAGTTGATCCAGGTGCCGCCCACGCTGGAGAAATCGATGGCTTTCTGGCTCTTCACCGAAAGCTTGCCGTCGGTTGCCTGGTTCAGGCCGGTCAGAATCATGCCCGTGGGCGCCCGGCCGCTGGCCTCGGTGCCGTTGGAGAGCAGCCAGTCGTATTCAAGGTGGGTGACCATGTAAAGGCTGCCATCCACGTTCAGCAGGCTGTTGCCATCCGGGGTTTCGGCAATGAGAGGCTGGCCGTATGGGTCCATCAGGGGCTGCATCTTGTAATTGTAGAATTGGCCGGCGGCATAGGCGTTGCCGCCCACCTTGTCCTGAAGGCTGAACAGGGTGTTGTAGCTCAGGGGATATTCCTTCTTGCTGCCGTCGCTGTAGGTGACCACGGCCTTGGCGGTGGCAAGGGTCTTGCTCATGTCATCGGCGCTGGTCGGAGCGCTGGCGGTTTCGACGAATTCGACCGCGCTGATCGACGGGCTGCTGCTGTTGCTGCTGTCGTCATCACAGCCAGTAAGGGAAATGGACAGAACAGTCACGCCCAAGGCGGCCATAACCGCCTTGCTTAAGGATTTCAGCTTCATTTTAGTAATTCTCCGATGCGGTGGTTGGCAAAGTGCTGAATGTTGCCCGGATCGTGTGACAGGAACTTGAAGCTTTTATGAATTCAGTGTGAAAAGCTGTAGGGGATGGTCTGGTTTTAGAATTTTAGGGTATAAAAACCGCTTGGGTCTGGTTTTCCCAGCAGCCGCAGCACGGGGGTCAATTCGCTTTCCCGCTCGCGCGCTTTCGCCGTGCCGCTGAAATGGATGCCGGTCTGTTTCGACCATGTGCCGCTGCCCGCCAGTTCCAGCGGCCCGTTCCGGGTCTGGAGCTGGAGCTGGATGTGCTCTCCCTTGCCGCTGATTTCACCCCGGTAGCTACCAACCGGCTTGACTTGACTCAGGCCAAGGGCGGCCTGATGCCAGAGAATTTCGCCCTGGCCCCGGTAATGGTTCTGGCGCAGGGAAAACTCATTGCTGCGCAGGGTAACAGTGCCCTCCAGCCGGAAAGTTTCAAGTCTGGGCTGGATGCGGTCCAGCCAGACGGCGGGCAGGGTGGTGTCGAGTTGGGCGATGTCTAGTCCCGAGGGGGTCAAGCGCAGCGTGCCGCTGCCCTTGGCCTCCGCATCGCTGAATTCGACCTCGACCGGCAGGCGGCCGAGCGCCAGCCCAAGCGGCCGGATGTTCCAGGCGAGGCGCTCCAGGCTGATGGCCTGGCCGCCCGGTGGCGTGAAGGACACGCCCTGTGCTTCGCCGCGCCACAGCGTGCCTGTCGTGGAGCTTGTCGTGATGCCGGGAGAGGCAAAACGGTCGGCAAGCCAGAACAGGGTGGAGGCGGGTGCCGTGGCAGCGAGGAATACCAGGTAGAGCAGGCCCCCTGTTAGCCAGGACAGCAGTTTCATGGAGAACCAGCCTTAATTCTGTCTCACGCAATCCACGTAATAGCGTTTTTTTCCATCCACTTCCTCTTGCACCAGGCCATGGATGTCGGTTTCGAAGCCGGGGAAGCGCTCGTTGAAGTCACGGGCAAATTTCAGATAGCGGACAATGGTTTCGTTGAAACGCTCGCCGGGAATCAGTAGCGGAATGCCGGGGGGGTAGGGCGTGAGCAGGATGCTGGTGACGCGACCCGTGAGGTCGTCGATCTCTACCCGGTCGATTTCGCGGTGCGCCATTTTGGCGAAGGCATCCGTCGGCTTCATGGCCGGCACCATGTCCGAGAGATACATCTCGGTGGTGAGCCGCGCCACATCGTTGGCTTTGTAGATGCCATGGATGCTGTCGCTGAGATCTTTCAGCCCCATTCGTTCGTAGCGCGGATGCTTGGCGACGAAGTCCGGCAACACGCGCCACAGTGGCTGGTTGCGGTCGTATTCGTCCTTGAACTGCTGCAGCGCGGTGAGCATGGTGTTCCAGCGGCCCTTGGTGATGCCGATGGTGAACATGATGAAGAATGAGTACAGGCTGGTCTTTTCGACGATCACGCCATGTTCGGCGAGGTATTTGGTGACAATGGCCGCGGGAATGCCCGAGTCGGCAAAATCGCCATCCACGTCCAGCCCCGGCGTGATGACGGTGGATTTGATCGGGTCGAGCATGTTGAAGCCCGGCGCCAGATTGCCAAAGCCGTGCCAGCGTTCGCCCGCGCGCAACATCCAGTCGTCGCGCTCGCCGATGCCTTCCTCGGCCAGATGCTCCGGGCCCCATATCTTGAACCACCAGGAATCGCCGAATTCTTCATCCACCTTGCGCATGGCGCGGCGGAAATCCAGCGCTTCGAGGATGGACTCCTCCACCAGCGCGGTGCCGCCGGGCGGCTCCATCATCGCCGCGGCCACATCGCATGAAGCGATGATGGCGTATTGCGGGCTGGTGGAGGTGTGCATCAGATAGGCTTCGTTGAAGATGTCGCGGTCCAGTTTGCGCGTTTCGGACTCCTGAATCAGGATCTGTGAGGCCTGTGACAGGCCCGCCAGCAGCTTGTGCGTGGACTGGGTGGAAAACAGCATGGAGTCCTTGCAGCGCGGACGATCCTTGCCGATGGCGTGCATGCCTTGGTAGAAATCGTGGAAGGTGGCGTGCGGCAGCCAGGCTTCGTCGAAATGCAGGGTGTCGATCTCGCCATCCAGCATTTCCTTGAGCGTTTCCACGTTGTAGAGAATGCCGTCGTAGGTGCTCTGGGTGATGGTGAGCACGCGCGGTTTGCTTTTGACGCCGCGCGCAAACGGGTTGGCCTCGATCTTCTTGCGGATGTTCTCCGGCTTGAATTCCTCCAGCGGGATCGGCCCGATGATGCCGTAATGGTTGCGCGTGGGGGTCAGAAAAACCGGGATCGCGCCCGTCATGATGATGGCGTGGAGGATGGACTTGTGGCAGTTGCGGTCCACGACCACCACGTCGCCCGGCGCCACCGTGGAGTGCCATACCATCTTGTTCGAGGTGGAGGTGCCGTTGGTGACGAAAAACAGGTGGTCGGCATTGAAAATCCGCGCGGCGTTGCGTTCGCTGGCCGCGACCGGGCCGGTGTGGTCGAGCAATTGGCCCAGTTCGTCCACCGCGTTGCACACGTCGGCGCGCAGCATGTTCTCGCCGAAGAACTGGTGAAACATCTGTCCCACCGGGCTCTTGAGGAAAGCCACGCCGCCGGAGTGGCCGGGGCAGTGCCAGGAATAGGAGCCATCGGCGGCGTAGTGGGTGAGCGCGCGGAAGAAAGGCGGCGCCAGGGTGTCCAGGTAGTCCCGCGCTTCCCGCGCCACATAGCGCGCGATGAACTCCGGGGTGTCCTCGAACATGTGAATGAAGCCGTGCAGTTCCTTCAGCACATCATTGGGGATGTGGCGCGAAGTACGGGTCTCGCCGTAGAGGAAAATCGGGATTTCGGCGTTGCGGCGGCGGATTTCCACGACGAAGGCACGAATCTGCGCAACCGCATGCTCCGCCAGTTCGGGCGTGGTGAATTCCTCGTCATCTATCGAAAGAATAAAAGTGGAAGCGCGACTCTGTTGCTGGGCAAATGAAGTCAGGTCGCCATAACTGGTGGCGCCCAGCACCTCCAGGCCCTCTTCCTCGATGGCCTTGACCAGCACGCGCACACCAATCCCGCTGGCGTTTTCGGAACGGAAATCTTCGTCAATGATGACGACAGGGAAACGGAATCTCACAATTGCTCCTCGGGAGAAAGCAGGATTAACGCAAACTTACGTTGCTTGATGATAACGGGGCCAGCCAGCTTTTCGCCGTCGCCGCGCCAAAGCGCTTGGCAACGCGCTCGGCGAAGCCTTCCTGGGGCGTGAAGTCCATCATGTCCTCGGCCTTGATGATCTCGCGCGCCACATATTCGGCACTGCCCAGGCCGTCGGCCAAGCCCAACTGGATACTTTTTTCGCCGCTCCATACCAGGCCGCTGAACATTTCCGGCGTTTCCTTGAGGCGCTTGCCACGCCCCTGGCGCACGACCTGGATAAACTGGTTGTGAATTTCACCCAGCATTTCCTTGGCGAATTCCTCCTGCTTCGGATTGGGGGGGGAGAAGGGGTCGAGGAAGCCCTTGTTTTCGCCCGCGGTGAGCAGGCGGCGCTCGACGCCGAGTTTTTCCATCGTGCCGGTGAAGCCGAAACTGTCCATGATGACGCCGATCGAGCCGACGATGCTGGCCTTGTCCACGTAGATTTTGTCGGCGGCGACCGCAACGTAGTAACCGCCGGAGGCGCAGATGTCTTCCACCACCGCATAAAGCGGGATTTTGGGGTACTTGATTTTGAGACGGCGAATCTCGTCGTTGATGTAACCCGCCTGTACCGGGCTGCCGCCTGGGCTGTTGATGTGCAGGATGACACCCTTGGTGTTCTTGTCCTTGTAGGCGGCCTGCAGGCCGTTGATCACGCGCTCGGCATCGGTATCCGCGCCGCTACCGATCACGCCGTGCATTTCCACGATGGCGGTGTGCTTGCCCGTGTGCGTAATCTCGCCATGATCCAGCCAGCCCATGAATATCACCAGCAGGGCAAACAGGTAAATAAAGGTCAGCAGCTTGAAGAAAATACCCCAATGGCGTCCCCGGCGTTGCTCTTGCAGCGCGGAAAAGGCTAATTTTTCGAGGGTTTTGCGTTCCCAGTTGTCGGGATCGGCCATGGTATTTGGTTTCTTTATGATAGAGATTTTTAAGGGAGGCTATTTTACCCGAATTGGCTCATGATGCTGCCTTAATGTGTCAATCAGGCGTTTTCGCGCAGCCATTGTCGCAGCTCGGTGAAGTTGTCCGCGCAGGCGAGGGGGGAGAGTTCCAGCAATCCTTCCCTGGGGTGCGCGCCATAACCCGCGCCCAGGCTGGGCACTCCCGCATTCAGCGCCATTTGCAGGTCATGGCTGGTGTCGCCGATCATGAGGGTTTTGTCCGGCGTGGCGCCCAAACGTTCCATCAGTTCGAGCAACATTTGCGGATGGGGTTTGGAGAAGCTCTCGTCGGCGCAGCGCGTGGCGTGAAAATAGGGCCTCAGGCCAGTGTGGTCGAGCGCCCGGTCAAGGCCGCGGCGGCCTTTGCCGGTGGCGACGGCGAGCAGGAATCCGTCTTCGTGCAGCTCGCGTATCGCCTCATCGGCGCCAGTGAACAGCGGGATCTCGGCGTCCTGGGCCATGAAATGGACGCGGTAGCGCTCGGCCAGCCTGGCGTAATCCGCTTGCGCCAGATCGGGAAACAGGGCGGCGATCGCCTCGTTCAGCCCCAGGCCGATGATGTGGCGCGCCGCTGCATCGCTCGGTTCGTCCACGCCGATGTCGCGGCTGGCGGCCTGGATCGAGGCGACGATGGTGGCAGCCGAATCCATCAGCGTGCCATCCCAGTCGAACACCAGCAGATCAAATCGTTGCGGCATGTTCGGGTTTTTCCAGTGAGAGCAGGAAGCGCTCCAGCTCTTGCGGCAGCGGGGCTTCCAGGGTTAGCGTTTCACCCGTCAGCGGGTGCCGGATAACGGCCTTATGTGCATGCAGAAACATGCGTTTCAAGCCCCGGCGCTGCAATTCCTTGTTCCAGGGAAAATCACCGTACTTGTCATCGCCTGCGATGGGGAAGCCGAGGTGGGAAAGGTGAACGCGGATCTGGTGGGTGCGCCCGGTCCTGAGCTCGGCCTCTAGCAGGCTGAAACCGTCCCATTTCTGTTGCAGCGTAAAAATGGTGTGCGAGGGCTTGCCGTCCTCGCGCACGCAGACGCGGCGCTCGCCATCGGCGGTGAGGTATTTGAACAGGGGAAGTTTCACGTGGCGCCGCGCATCTGGCCAGTTGCCTTTTACCAGGGCGAAATAGAATTTGTCCATTCCGCCCTCGTCCGCGCGACTGTCTGAGCGCATTGCTTCATGTAATGCCACCAGCGCACTGCGCTTTTTTGCCAGCAGCAGCACACCCGAGGTTTCGCGGTCGAGGCGATGGGCCAGTTCGAGAAATTTCAGCTCCGGCCGTTCCAGGCGCAGTTGCTCGATCACCCCGCGGCTGATGCCGCTGCCGCCGTGTACCGCCATGCCGGAGGGCTTGTTGATGACCAGCAGGGCGCTGTCCTCGAAGAGGGTGCAGTGCGCCAGTTTTGCGCTGACCGGCTGGATATTGGCGGGTTCGCGCCGCGCGGTCTGCACCGGCGGGACGCGCACGATGTCGCCGAGGACTAGCCGATAAGTGGCATCGACGCGCTTTTTGTTGGCGCGCACCTCGCCCTTGCGCAGAATGCGATAAATATGGCTCTTGGGGACGCCCTTTAACAGCTTCAGCAGGTAATTGTCGATGCGCTGCCCTTCGCTGCCCTCGTCGATGGTGAGCATGGCGACGGAATTTTTGCCCAATTCATTCATTATGCTTATACTAGCCGGGTTGTGCTGGGATGGGAACTCCTATCGTTCGGCCACAACACGGTTTCAGTAACAAAACGGCCAGTATTTCAATCACGGAAAGCCTGGCCGGCACTGGTTACAACGCTCACCATTTAGTAAGTAGCGATAGTCGTATTTGCGCGCTCTTAACAGGCGATATTTTCAAGTTCTGCCCGAACGATACGCCCCGCATAGGACGCTCCGCATGGCTTGGTTTGCAAGCCTGGGCGCAGTGGGGATGGAGTCCGACTTTATTTGGCCTCCTGAATGTATTTGGTTTGAGGCCCCGGCATTCGATGGCGCAAGAAACGCGTCGTGCCGGCGCACAGGTTTTGGTGCAGAACGACAAAATTTAATGAACAACCCGATCTTGAAGTTGACTAAAAATCATAACTTGATGATTCGATAGAGGTAACTTTGCAGTCATGTCCACTTCCAAAAGGTGGGCATGGCGGGTTGTTTTGCCCCGTGGAGAGCGCGGGGGAAATAAACAATGAAACGTATGCTGTTCAACGCAACTCAGGCTGAGGAGTTGCGCGTAGCGATTGTGGATGGTCAGAAACTGATTGACCTCGACATCGAATCAGCCGGCAAGGAACAACGCAAGAGCAACATCTACAAGGGTGTCATCACCCGCATCGAACCTTCCCTGGAAGCGGCTTTTATCGACTATGGCACGGACCGTCACGGTTTCATGCCGTTCAAGGAAGTCGCGCGCAGTTTCTTCAAGCTGCCGGAAGGCGTGGAAGTTTCCAAGGCGCGCATTCAGGATGCGCTGAAGGAAGGCCAGGAAATCATCGTCCAGGTGGAGAAGGACGAACGCGGCAACAAAGGCGCCGCGCTTACCACCTTCATCAGTCTGGCCGGTCGCTACCTCGTCCTGATGCCGAACAACCCGCGTGGCGGTGGCGTTTCGCGCCGCATCGAGGGCGAAGATCGCGACGAGCTGCGTGAAACCATGGCGCAACTCGACATACCGCCGGGCATGAGCATTATCGCCCGCACCGCCGGCATCGGCCGCACCTACGAAGAACTGCAGTGGGATCTCAACTACCTGCTGCAACTGTGGCGCGCCATCGAAAGCGCTTCCACCATCCAGAGCGGCGCTTTCCTCATTTATCAGGAAGGCAGCTTGGTGATCCGCGCTATCCGCGACTATTTCCAGCCTGATATCGGCGAGATTCTCATCGATACGGCGGAAGTCTACGAACAGGCCATGCAGTTCATGAGCCACGTCATGCCCAACAACGTGGGCAAGGTGAAGCTTTATACCGACGATGTGCCGCTGTTCTCGCGCTTCCAGATCGAACACCAGATCGAGACCGCATTCTCGCGCGAAGTCTCCCTGCCTTCCGGCGGCGCCATCGTGATCGACCACACCGAGGCGCTGGTCTCGGTGGACGTCAACTCCGCCCGCGCCACGCGCGGTTCGGACATCGAGCAGACCGCGTTCAATACCAACCTCGAAGCCTCCGATGAAATCGGCCGCCAGTTGCGCTTGCGCGACCTGGGCGGTCTGGTGGTGATCGATTACATCGACATGGAAAGCCAGAAAAATCAGCGCGAGGTGGAAAGCCGCCTGCGCGATGCCTTGCGCCATGACCGCGCGCGGGTGCAAATGGGCAAGATTTCCCGTTTCGGCCTGCTCGAACTGTCACGCCAGCGCCTGCAACCCTCCCTGGGCGAAACCAGCCATATTCCTTGCCCGCGCTGCCACGGCACCGGTCACATTCGCGGCACCGAGTCGTCCGCCCTGCACATCCTGCGCATCCTGCAGGAAGAGGCGATGAAGGAGAACAGTTCCGCCATTCACGCCCAGGTGCCGGTGGATGTCGCCACCTTCCTGTTGAACGAGAAACGCGCCGATATTTACGGTATCGAATCTCGCCACAAGGTCAGCGTGGTGCTGATCCCCAATGTCCATTTCGAAACGCCGCACTACACCATCGTGCGCCTGCGTCACGAAGATATCGCCGAAGGTGCACCACCCAGCTACCAGATGATGGAGTCGCCGGCGGAAAGCGCGGAAGCCGCAGCGCCTTCCCAGGAAGCCAAGGCCCCACGCCAGCAGGCCGCCGTGCGCGGCATCGCGCCAGGCGCGCCTGCACCCATGCGGGCGGAACCGGTGGTGGAAACGCCTTCCCTTTTTGGCAAGTTCAAGGGGTGGCTGCAGAAATTGGCGGCCAGCAAGGAAGTAGAAGAGCAGCCCGAGGTGAAGCCCAAGCCTCAGGGCCAGCAGCGCGAACGCGAGCGCCGTCCGGAGCGCCAGCAACGCGAACCGCGTGAGCCGCGTGAAGCACGCGAGCCACGTCAGGGCCAGGGCCAAGGCGGTCGTGGCGGCCAGCAGCGTCGCCCTGGCGGCGAAGGTCGAGGCGAAGGCAAGGTCGAAGGTCGGGGCGGAGAAGAGCGCGGCGAAGGCCGCGGAGACCTCAGAAAAGAGCTGGCTGCCAAGGCCGAACGTTCCGCTCCCCAGGCTGCCGCAGCGATGGAAAATGGCGCAGCGATTACGGCGGGTGAAGCCGGTGCCGAGCCGCGTGCCAAGCGAAACCGTCGCGGCGGCAAGCGCGAACGCGAGCGTCGTGAAGAGATTGGCCAGGCCGGCGCGCTGCCTGCGGAAGCAGTAGGTGAAAATGAAGAAGTAAGCGCAAATGTCGCTGAGACAGTTGCTGCCGCGCCGTTGGTGGTACAAGAGGTACAAGAGGCTGTTCCTGCCACGGTGGTCGAAGCTGTTGCGGTGACATCATCTCCCGCGCCGGAGACCGTGAGCGAAGCGGTTGTCAGGGTTGCTCCCGAAGTTGTCGTGCCCGAGCCCAAGGTCGAAGTTTCCGAGCCCAAGGCTGAGGCCCCAGAGCCCAAGGCTGAAGTCATAGTGGCACCTGCTCCCGCTGCGGCAGAAGAACCCCGCCCGCCAGTTCAAGCGGAAATTCACCTGGCGCCGGTGGTTACGGAAACCTCCGATCTGCAACAGGTGGAAACAGCATCAACGCCTGTTGTGCCCGAAGCGGAAGAAGTCGCTGCTGAACCGGCACGTACCCGTGCCCCTCGCCGCCGCCGTCGTCCCGCGGCAGAAGCTGCGGCAACGGAAAGCGCGGAAGGCCTGGTGCAGGTTGAAACCAAGGCGGAGCGTCAGCAACGCCTTGAGGCCGCGGCTGCTGAAGAAGATGGTGCCGCGCCTAAGCCGCGCGCACCGCGTGCGAAAGCGCCGACGGTGGAATTGGCCGAGCCCCTGATGCAGGTGGAAACACGCAAGTCCGAGTAGGTCATATCGGACTGCTGTAACGAAAAAGGGTGGCCATGAGCCACCCTTTTTTGTTGGTGCGCCCGGCAGGGCGCACTTGCTTGGAGGTGAAAATCCTTTACTCGCCCGACAAGGGGAAGAGTTAGCTGAAGGGCAAGGGTGACGTGGGCGACTGCGAATCTGGAGGAAGCCGAAGGCAAATCGCTGGCCTGACGAACAGGATCGGAATTTATAACTTCGCTTGGTCCAGACTAAAATCGCATTTGGCTGCTTGTGACTTACAGCGTGAGTTGATTGCCGCGGCGCTCAAATATCTCGGCTACTCTGCAAACGAAGCCGAAGAAACTCACTGGCGCCGCGCCCGCGATCCGATCATCCCCACCAAGCCCTACTGGACTGCGTTCAATACCTTCAGCTACATCAAGGATCTCACCGTCGGCAACATCTGGCTCGCCCACGGTTATTTCAAGACATGTTCCAGGCCAAGCAGGACGCCAAACGCGCCTGGCGGCCCTACACGATTAACTTTCACCCAAGGAGGGTTGCCTGCGGAGGGATTGGCGGGGTAATCGGGCCAGGCCGCAAATCGCCCAAAAGTCGTAAATAGTTCATTTATAAATATCATTAAAATGGAGCGGCTTGAGAGCCGCTACGCTGCCGAACTTACCAACCTCATCGGCTCCGGCAACCAAAACCTGGATGCCATGTAGTACATCAACCCCGCCATCGCAACCAACCACGCAAGCTTCCCCACCCCTTGCCCCAGCTCCAGATGTTGTCGCGCATAGGGACGGAGGTCAAGGAGTACTAAGTGTCGGAAATTTTTACAATCTGGGCTGATTTCTTCATCTCAGACCACAATCCACTGCCAATACAATCGATTAATATGTTGTAATAAAACATGATTTTATTGCAACATAATTGTTGGCATGGAACGTGCTTGAACGTCTTCCCGCAAGACATGAACAAGCAAATTAACCCCCGGACTAACAGATCATAAGATCATTTGGAGACTAAATTATGAAACTCAAACTTAGCGGACTGGCATTAGCGATTGCCATCCTTGGGAGTTCCCCCGTTAACGCTGGCGTCGTCAAGGTATGGGGCGAAGCTCCATATGGACTTAGTCACAGTGTAATGAATAATTTCTATAACGGCTTGTCGGGACATTCTTCAAGCATCGCTACAGGTACGCTTGACACCGTTAACCTATCCGGCGTCAATCTCCTCTGGGCAACCCAACCCTCTAATGCCTACACATCTGCGGAATTGACTACCATGGGTAATTTTCTGGCCGGGGGCGGGCGCATTGCATTCATGGGCGAGCATGGCAGCGGCCTTGCCGTAGATGAAAACAACCGCATCAACGCCGCACTCTCCGCACTGGGCGGCACTATAACCATCCACAACAACAACGCGCTAGATGGCGGTTTCCGTTCCGCCGGCGTGGGCGACGGTCAGATTTTGAGCCATGCTTTGACTGCTGGTGTGAATACCTACGAATATGCAGCATTCGCTCCTCTTACCATCAGCGGCACTGCTGAAGCACTGATGCTTGGCGAACAATTATTTTTAGGTAACCCCAGTATCATGATGGCTTACCAGAACATCGGTCCTGGCAGCATTTTTCTGATTACCGACCAGAACGTTTGGGATAACGACCCCACTTGGGGTAGCTTTGACAATGAACGCATGTTTGAGAACTTGTTAAGCGGGAATACAGGTGCGCCACCAGTTAATGGCGTTCCTGAACCAGCTTCTCTTGCACTGATAGGTATTGGCTTGGCTGGTTTGGGTGCCATGCGCCGCCGCAAAAACGCATAATCCAAGGCTTCAAACAGACGAAACGGCGACCCGCGGGTCGCCGTTTTTATTCTACATAGCCTTTCTCGAACAAGGCGATGGATTCCACGTGCGCGGTATGCGGAAACATGTTGGCCACGCCGGCGGCTTTGAGTGTGTAACCCTGCCCATGCACCAGCAGGGCGGCATCCCGGGCGAGGGTGGCGGGGTTGCAGGAAATATATACGATGCGTTGCGGGCCCTGGCCTTCCATCGCCTTGATGACTTCCGCCGCGCCGTCACGTGGCGGGTCGATCAGCATTTTGTCGAAGTGGCCCAGCGCGGACAGGCTTTGTGGCGTCGCCTGAAACAGGTCGGCCTGGCGGAATTCGGTGCGCTCGGCCAGCCCGTTATATTCGGCGTTGGATACGGCGCGCGCCACCATGGCGGCGCTGCCCTCCACGCCGACAACACTGGCCCCGCGACGTGCGATGGGCAGGGCGAAATTTCCCAGGCCGCAAAACAGGTCGGCGATGCGTTCGCCGGGTTGCGGGTCGAGCAGGGTGATGGCGCGGCGCACCAGCAGGCGGTTGATGGTCGGGTTGACTTGGGTGAATTCGGTCGGTTTGAAGGGCATGGTGATGCCGAATTCCGGCAGCGTGTAATTCAGCGCCGGCGCATCGAGGGGGTAGAAGGGATGCACCGTGTCCGGTCCCTTGGTCTGGGTCCAGAACTGCACGCCATGCCGGTCGGCAAAGTTTTTTAAGAGGATTTCGTCGGCGGGTGAGAGCGGCTCCAGAATGCGCAACACCAGCACGTTCACATCCTGCCCCAAGGCGATTTCTATTTGCGGCAGGTGATCGCGGATGGAGATTTGTTGCATCAGTTCGCTCAGCGGTACGATCAGGGCGGAAATGTGCGGCGGCAGAACTTCGCAGCGCTGCATGTCGACGACGAAGCTGCTGCGCTTCTCGTGGAAGCCCACCAGTACCTTGCCCTTCTTGATCGACATGTTGCGCACCGAGATTCTGGCGCGCTGGCGATAGCCCCAGGCTTCGCCATGAATGGCGGGCAGAATCTCCCGTGCCTTGACCTTGCCGATGTGCCACAAATCATCCTCGAGCACGCGTTGCTTCACCGCCATCTGGCCGGATTCCTCCAGATGCTGCATGCTGCAGCCGCCGCACACGCCGAAGTGCGGGCATTTTGGCTTGACCCGCATGAAGCTGGAACGCTCGACCTTGAGCAAGGTGGCCATTTCATAGCTGCGTTTTTTCTTGAACACGGAATAGGTGACTTTTTCACCCGGCAGCGCGCCTTCGATGAAGATCACCTTGCCTTCGACGTGCGCAATGCCACGGCCTTCGTGGTCCAGGGATTCAATGGTAACGGTCATGATGTGATGCCAATCTTGCGTCAAAACGGGTCAATAAAAATTGCACGGAAGTGGTGTCAAGCAGCCAGCCAAGTGCAATGCCCAGGCTGTCCGCCAGCAAATCCGCCCATTCGGCGGAACGGTAGCCACTCCAGCCTTGCAGTATTTCGATGCCTGCGCCGAATGCGATGAAGGCCAGCGCCAGCGCGGCACGTTCCCTGCTGGTGTGGTAAATCTGGCCAAACCAGCCCATCAGGGAAGCATAGGCGATCAGGTGTTCCAGTTTGTCGGCATGGTCAAAGTGCAAGGGCGTGGGCGGCGAGGGTGCGAGCGATACGTAGGTAATCAGGAAGATCAGCAGCCAGCCAGCTGCAAGCCATGCGGTACGGTACTTCATGCCAGATCAGACGTTCGTTTTCCAGGCATCCAGAAATTCGCGCCAATGGGCGGCGTCGATCTTGGCCAGCTGGCTGCGTACCAGGTCGCATTCATCCTGATATTGTGCGGGTGTGAACACGCCGCGCAGCAACTGGAAGCGCAGGAATACCAGATAGGTGTTGGCCACGTCGGTCTCGCAATAATTGCGGATGGCGACGATTTCGCCGCTCTGGAAAGCGCCCCATACCTTGGACCCATCCATGCCCAGCTTGCCGGGGAAGCCGCACAGCTGGGCGATCTGGTCGAGCGGCGCATTGGCGCGCGGCTGGTAGAGTGCCATCAGGTCCATCAGGTCGAGGTGGCGGGTGTGGTAGCGGCTGATGTAGTTGTTCCACTTGAATTCGCGGTCGTCCTCGCCCATGTCCCAGTAGCGCGGCGCCTGGATGCCGTGGATCAGCGCGCGGTAGTGCAGCACCGGCAGGTCGAAACCGCCGCCGTTCCACGATACCAGTTGTGGCGTGTATTTCTCGATGCCTTCGTAAAAACGCCGGATGATCTCGGCTTCGCTGTCTTCCGGGGTGCCGAGCGTCCACACGCGGAAGCTGTCGCGCTCGCGCAGGGCGCAGGAGATGGCGACCACGCGTTGCAGATGGAGTTGCAGGAAATCGTTGCCAGTGGCCTGGCGGCGCTGCTGGAAAGCCAGTTCCGCCACCTGGGCGTCTGGCATGTCCGCGCTCAGGCCATGAAGGGTGCGCAGCCCGGCAACGTCAGGGACGGTTTCGATGTCGAAAACGAGGGTAGGGGTCATTGGAATTAAGGCTTAAGCCACAGAGGACACAGAGATCACAGAGAAAGGCTGCGCAATTTAAATCTCTGTGTTCTCTGTGAACTCTGTGGCTGTTTTTGAATTTTACTTTTTGGTCCAGGCGCCGCTTGCGTTCTGGTACCACCAGCCCGGCGCGGCCTTGCTGACCCAACGCTGGGCGAAAGTCGAGCGCACTTCATCTTCCCATTCCGGGTGATTGTTGGCTCGGGCGATTTCGCGATACAGCGCCTGGCGGTCCTGGTTTTCCGCCGCCACCAGCGAATTCATCATCTGCCGCTGGGCTAGCGGCGCGGCGGCAGGGTCGCGCACCGCGACCAGCCCGTCGCGCGTCAGGCCCACCGCGCCGCTGGTATAGAAACCCGCCAACTCGCCATGGCGCTGCTGCATGCCTTGTTTCAGGCTGGTGATGGCGGGGGTGTTGATTTCCAGGTCGGCTGCGGCTTGTGCCAGCGGCGCCCAGGAGAAAATGGCGAGGAACATCCATGAAAAAAAGCGCGGGATGGAATTCATTTCTTCTCTCCTTGTGGCTGGTCTGCCTGGGGTTTTGTCCCCTGTTTCAGTTGCCAGATTTCATCGATGATCTTGTCCGCGGCTTTTTCCGCCGCAGCGGCGGGGAAGTAGATGTTGATCGTGACGCATCCTGCCATCACGGTGCCGAGCAGCAGGGCTGCCGCCAAAGTTGTTGTTTTCATGTTTTCCTCGTTATTGCACCACCGGCTTGACATTGCCTTGGGTCACCCGCTGCAGGCGGGTGATCAGCTCGTCCCAACTGACGCTGCGATTGTAACCGATTACCGTAATCGCCGGTATGCCGCCACCCTGGACGATAACATAGCCGTTGGGCGCGGCGGCAACGCCGTCCATCAGGCAGATGCCGTTTTTCAGGACGCAGGACAGGCCAAGCTGGCGGTAGCCGAATTGCTCGAAAATTCCCAGGAAGCTGCGCTGGATCGCCGCTGCCGCACCCGCCCCGCCCAGGGAGGAAATATTCTGTACCGCGCGCTGGGAAATTTTTCGTGGGTAGTTGCTCGGGCTGCTGCGCACGGCGGCATCGAACGCCACCGGTTTCCAGTTGGATAATTCCAGCCCCTTGAGCGCCACATCGACCCGCCCCTGCATGCTGCCGAAGGAAAAGGTGCGCGTCAGCAGATCGAGATCGAGATTGCGCATGTCGATATTCGCCTGCAAGCGGGGCGCCGGCCCCAGCGCATCGAGCAGGACAAGGTCCTGGATGACCGCCGTGCCATCGAAGGCCTTGATCAGCAGCGCGCCATCCAGCGTCAGTTTGCCCGCCTCGAAGCGCACGCGCGGCACCACTCCAGCCAGGGTGCCGTGCATTTTCGGCCAGTGCAATGCGGCGGAAAGCTGCTCCATGGAAACGGGCGTGAGCCCGCCCTCGAATTCCCACTGCCAGCCTTGCGCCGAGGAAGCGGCCTGGAAATTATCGATATTGAGGTTGCCGCCCAGGAGCGGGATGCTGAGGCTAGGGACGTTTATTTTCCTGTCCTGCATGTGAATTGCAGTTTTGAACCCGCCCATTGGCAGGGACAGGATCTGGCCGCCGTCAATGCCGAGATCGGCGACCGTAGCCGCCTGAGCGCGCCACGGCAGGGTGAGATGAACGCCGTGCAAGGCGAAGCGACCATCCTTGTCCTGCAGCGAGGCCTGGTCGAGGGTCAAGTCCAGCGATTTCATTTGCCCGTCGTCGACGTGGCCGGAAAAACTGATTTGGCCGCTTGCCTCTGATTTGGCGAGGGCGGTTTTCCCCAGCAAGGGCAGCACGAAGCTGCGATGGAGCGCGTCAAGCTTCAGTTGCGTACCCTCAATCGTTGCCGCAGCCAGGGTATGGCTGGGCCGGTCCCACTTGCCGCTGGCGCTGATGTCGCCGATGGACGGCCAGTGCAGCGATCCGTGTTCCAGCGTGATCTGCCGTGGATTGAGGCGGCCACGGGCTGAGAGGCGAGCGCCACCGGTCAGGTAGAACGGGTCCCAGTAGATTTCGCCCTGCTCCCAGAGCGCCTCACCCTGCCAGACCAGTTCCTGGTTGACTGAATGGGCCCTGAGCTTGATTTCCCCGCTGATTTTTTCGCCGGCATGGAGGCCGCTGGTGTCGCTGAAAGCAACGCCAGCCAGCCGCAAATCCGCGTCGGCAGCAAGCAATTTCGCATCGTTGCCGGAAAAACGCAGCTTGCCGTTGATGATTCCCGCGCTCGGGGCGGGCAACTCCCGTGGCAGCCAGGTTTTGAAATGGGCGGCTTTGCCGTTTTCGATTCTGGCTGCAATCTCCCAGCGTTTCCCCCAGCGTGCCTCGACATGCCAGTGTTCCTTGGCGGGGAGGGAAAGGTCCAGGACCAGTTGTTTTGCGTTGGGAGAGAAATTAAAGCGCACGGGCCAGCTTTGCTCTCCTGTCAGGGTGCCCTGGTTGCAGGCAATGGTGTCATGCCCGACGCTGATTTTCGGGCAGTTCAGGCGCACATTTTCCCAGCGATGGCCCTGAAAGGAAAACTGCTTGATCGCCGCCGTAAAGTGTTCGTTTTCCAGCTCGGCGGATATTCCGCTCGCCTGGAAGGTAGGCGCGACGATATCCTCAATGTGCAAGGAAAAATGTTGGGCAAAAGCGGGGGAGATAGCACCAATCAAGAACATCAGGATGCCGCTTGCGGCCCCTAGGGATCGATAGGGCAAGGCCATCAGTCCGCGCACAATGAAGTTATAGCTTGGGAGCTTTTCGAGTGCAGCCGGGTTGTGCGGCGTATTCGCTGTCATCCATGCCTGTCACATACAGGCTGAAAGTCGTGGCCCCGTTGTCCGTAAAGTAAATTTTACGTTTTCCGTCCTGAAGAATAAACGTGCCAAAGCTGTCCTTTTTCATTCTGTAGCGGTTGACGATACCTTGCTCAAGATTTCTGGCGACATCCGGAGCGAGCGGCGGATTGAACCGGATACGGATGGATTGCACGCGGTAATACTTTTCAACATGGGCATCCGGATTGGCCGGGTCGTTCTGAATGATGAACTCCCCCAGCGAGCCATCCCGAAAGTCGTAAAGCGGGGTGGAAAAAGTCGAGCTATAGCAGGTAGGGATCGAAATCCTTTTCATGTCGCCAAAGATGGATTTGGCGTTCAGTTCGGGATGATCAGCGGCGGGATCGCCCAGGCAGATATTCCCCAGGCAGTATTTTTGAGACAAACCGAAACCGATCGTCTTTTCGGCAAAAGCATTGGTGGTCCAAATCAAGCAGAAGAAAACAAGACTGAATTTGATAAATCGCATCACTTTTCGTTTCTTTATTTGATGCCTAGAGTTTTACGCATAGAGCCAAACGAAGCAAGCCTTATCACGAAGAGCGGTTGGGGCATGAATGAGCCCACGGAAACGCTGATTTATTCTGCAGCCCTGTCATTGCGAGCGCAGCGAAGCAATCTCGATTCGAGAAAA
>JAUYFW010000031.1 GCA_030690835.1 Sulfurimicrobium sp.
GCAAAAGAGCCGAAAGTCTCGTTACGCACTCTGGATGCATTGCAACTGTCTATTGCCCAGGAAATCGGCGCTGCGAGATTCGCCACGTCAGACCGGAATAAAGGCGACGCCTCACGCCTGATTGGATTTGAATTATTCTACTTTTGAGAAATATACCGATGAACGAACAAACCCTACCCCAGCACGACGACAACCAGATCATCACAGAACGCCGCGCCAAACTTGCGGAGATACGCAAAGCGGGCGTCGCCTTCCCAAACGACTTCGAGCGCAAGCATCTGGCGGGCGACCTGCATGCCGAATTCGGCGAGAAGACGCACGACGAGCTGGAGGCCGCGCAAGTCCATGTCGCGGTTGCCGGGCGCATGATGTTGAAGCGGGTGATGGGCAAGGCGAGCTTTGCCACGGTACAGGACATGAGCGGGCGCATCCAGTTGTTCATCAGCAACAACGACACCGGCGAGGAAGCGCATAACGCATTCAAGCATTACGACCTCGGCGACATTCTCGGCGCGGTGGGGGTGCTGTTCAAGACCAAGACCGGCGAGCTTTCCGTGCGCGTTTCGCAGGTGCGTTTGCTGACCAAGGCATTGCGTCCGCTGCCGGAAAAATTCCACGGCCTGACCGACCAGGAGCAGAAATACCGCCAGCGCTACCTCGACCTGATCACCAACGAGGACGCGCGCAAGGTGTTTGTGACGCGCACCAAGATCATTCAGGCGATCCGCGAATTTTTCATCCGCCACGGCTATCTGGAAGTGGAGACGCCGATGATGCACCCCATCCCCGGCGGCGCGGCGGCCAAGCCGTTCGAGACGCACCATAACGCGCTGGATATGAAGATGTATCTGCGCATCGCACCGGAACTGTACCTGAAGCGCCTCGTCGTGGGTGGCTTCGAGAAGGTGTTCGAGATCAACCGCAATTTCCGCAACGAGGGGCTGTCCACGCGCCACAACCCGGAATTCACGATGCTGGAATTCTACGAGGCTTATCGCGATTACCAATACCTGATGGACTTCAGCGAGAGCCTGTTCCGCGAAGTGGCGCAGAAAGTGTTGGGCAAAACGCTCATCACCTATCAGGGCAAAGAACTGGATATGGGCAAGCCGTTCCATCGCCTGACCATGGTGCAGGCGATCCGGAAATATCATCCGCAATTCACCGATGCGCAACTGAACGACCGCGACTTCCTCATCAACGAACTGCAAGACCTGAAGGCCAAATACAAACCG
>JAUYFW010000035.1 GCA_030690835.1 Sulfurimicrobium sp.
ATGAATTAAGATAAAAGCATACCAGCAGCTCAACAAAATAATAATGCGAGGGGATATGTTTCGGCTATTTCTTGGTCTGCGCTGGCGCTTGATGTTGCTGATTCTGGCGGCTGTACTGCCGGCTTTTCTGCTGGTGCTCTATTCCACCTTCGAGCAGCGGCGGGCTGCGGCGGAAACTGCGCAGAGAGAGGCAGTGAAGATGGCGCAAACGGTAGCCGAGGGGCACCGGGCCACGTCCTCGTCCGTGCGTCAGATGCTGATGGGACTTTCAACCCTGGCGGAAATTCCGGACGCCCAATCGGCTGGAGCCTGCAACAAGATGCTGGCGAGCATCCTGCGTTTCAGCCCGGATTACGCCAATGTCGGTGTCGCGCTTAAGAATGGCGACGTGGTGTGCAGCGCATTGCCGCTGCCGGGACCGGTCAATGTGGCGGATCGTATCTATTTCCAGCGCGCCGTCGCGACCCGGGAATTCTCCATCGGTGATTATCAGGTCGGTCGTGTGGCCGCCAAGCGCGGCATTCATTTTGGCTATCCGCTCCTCAATGCCGACAAGCAGGTATGGGGGGTGATGTTCGTTCTTCTCGATCTTGACCCCTTGAATGAGCGCCTGGCTGAAACCCCTCACCTGGAAACAGGAGATGTTGCCATCCTGCTCGATGGCGCCGGGAAGATTCTGGCGCGCCATCCCGATTCTGAAAAATACGTCGGCAAGTCGATGGCCACCCTGCCGCTGTACAAGCAAATTCAGCAGTTGCAGGGTGAGGGAACTTATGACGGCGTTGGTCTTGATGGCGTCCAGCGGATATTTGCGTTTGCCCCCTTGTTCAGCCGGCCCAGTTGCTGTGCCTATGCGGTGGTGGGCATTCCCGCCGAGAAGGTGTATGCCACGGCCAATCATGCATTTGTCCGCAATGTCTTGCTGATGCTGGGGATGGGCCTGCTGGTGCTTGCGCTGGCCTGGGTGGGCGGTGACATGCTGGTGCTGAAGCGTGTCCGGGCTCTGTCCAGTGCTGCCAGGCGCATGGGCCGGCGCGATCTTACTGTCCGCTCCGGGCTGCCGCATGACGAAGAGGAGCTGGGCCAGTTGGCGCGCTCGTTTGACGCGATGGCGGATAACCTGGAGGCATGGCAAAAACAGGTATTACAGTCCAGCCATGAACTTGAGAAGCTCGGCTACCGCAACCAGTTGATCCTTGATTCCGCCGGAGAAGGGATTTGCGGGGTGGACACGGAAGGCATGATTACCTTCGTTAATCCGGCAGCAGCGTCCATGCTGGGTTATCAGGTGGACGAGTTGCTCGGTTTGTCCCTGCATCACACCGTGCATAGCAAGAAGGCAGACGGCGCACCGTTTCCGCAAGAGGAGTGCCCGATGCATGCGGCGATTGAAGACGGAATCAGCCACCAAGGCAGCGATGAGATGCTCTGGCGCAAGGATGGCAGCGGTTTTTATGCGGATTATACGGTCATCCCCATGCTTGAAGGCGGGAAGGTTGGCGGGGCCGTGGTGACCTTCAGGGATATCACCGAGCGCAAACGCCACGAGGAACAACTGGCGCATCAGGCCACGCACGATACCCTGACCGGACTAGCCAATCGCACCATTCTCAACGATCGTATCGGCCTGCTGATCGAACGGGCGGCGCGGGAAAAGTCCGTGGTGGCCCTGTTGCTGCTCGATCTTGACCGCTTCAAGGAAATCAACGACAGCCTGGGCCATGGCGCCGGCGATGAGCTGTTGCGTGGCATGGCGGCGCGCCTGACCGATCTGATGCGCGACAGCGACACCGTGGCGCGCCTGGGGGGCGACGAATTCGTCATTCTGGTGGAAATGGAAGAGGCCGATGGCGCGATTCCGGTTGCCCAGAAAATCCTCGATGCCCTGGCCAGGCCTTTCAGTGTCTCCGGCCGCGAGGTATTCATTGGCGCCAGCATCGGCATCAGCCTGTATCCCAAGGACGGCGACAGTGGCGAAGAATTGCTGAAGAATGCCGATGTGGCCATGTACCGCGCCAAGAAGCGCGGCCGCAACCGGTTCCGCTTTTACGACGAAAACATGAATGTCAGTTCCGTCGAAAGGCTGAGTCTGGAAACCAGCCTGCGCCACGCGGTGGATAACGGCGAACTGCTGCTCTATTACCAGCCACAGGTTAATCTGCGCAGCGGCGAGATCATCGGCGCCGAGGCATTGATCCGCTGGCAGCATCCGGAAATGGGGCTGGTTTCTCCGGCGAAATTCATCCCGCTGGCGGAGGAAACCGGCCTGATATTTCCGATCGGTGAATGGGTGATGCGGACGGCCTGCGCCCAGGTCAAGGCCTGGCAGGATGCCGGGGTGATGACGCCGACCGTGGCGGTGAACCTGTCGGCGCATCAGTTCAGGCAGCGTCATCTGGTCAAGATGACGACCGGAGTGCTGCTGGATTCGGGCATCGATGGGCGCTACCTGGAACTGGAGATGACCGAAAGCGCGGTGATGGAGGACGCGGACCGGGTGATCAAGGTGCTGCGGGAACTGAAAGAGGTGGGGACGACAATTTCGATTGACGATTTCGGCACCGGCTATTCCTCGCTCAGTTACCTGAAGCAATTCGCCATCGACAAGCTGAAAGTGGATCAGTCCTTCGTCCGGGAGATTACACGGGACCCCAATGATGCCGCCATCGTCGTCGCCATTATCACCATGGCGCACAGCCTGGGGTTGAAAGTCATTGCCGAAGGGGTGGAAACGGAAGGGCAACTGGAGTACCTGCGCAGCCACGGCTGCGATGAAATGCAGGGCTACTTATTCAGTCGCCCGGTTCCGGTCGGTGATTTCGAGCAGATGCTGCGGAGTGGGCGAAGGCTGGCGCTGAATGACCAGGCGGAAGGGAGCCGGCAACGCACACTGTTGCTGCTGGACGACGAGCCCAATGTGACGGCTGCCTTGACCCGTCTATTTCGCAGTGAGGGCTATCAAATTCTGGTTGCTCATAGTCCGGCCGAGGCGTTTGAGCTGATTGCCGGTCATCGGGTCGGCGTGATCCTGTCTGACCAGGGCATGCCTGAAATGAGCGGCATCGAATTCCTCGGCAGGGTCAAGCGGCTTTACCCCGATGTGGTGCGCATTATCCTTTCCGGCCATACCGACTTGAAATTGATCGCCGAGGCTTTCAATCAAGGCGCGATTTACAAATACATCACCAAGCCCTGGAATGACGGGGAAGTCCTGGGCGCAGTCAGAGAGGCGTTTCTGGAACATGAAATGCGCGATTTCAGGGCTAATCCACGTTAAGTTGCAGCCACAGTTCCAGTAACGCCAGGTGCCACAACTTGCTGCCCTGAATGGGGGTGAAATAGGCTTCCGGCTGTGCCAGCAACTTGTTCACATAGGGACGGTTGTATAACCCGCGCTTGATGCACGCATCAGAAAGCAGGATGTCGCGCATGAAATCGAGGAACGGGCCGCGCACATGCTTCAAGGCGGGCATCGGGAAATAGCCCTTGGGGCGGTCGATCACCGCGTCCGGCAAGAGCCCGCGCGACATGGCCTTGAGGGGAAACTTGCCGCCATGTTTGAGCTTGAGTTCGGGCGGCATCCTGGCGGCCAGTTCGACCACCTCGTGATCGAGGAATGGCACGCGGGCTTCCAGCCCCCACGCCATGGTCATGTTGTCCACGCGCTTGACCGGATCGTCCACGATCAGCGTGGTGGCGTCGAAACGCAGCACCTGGTCGAGGAAGGTGTCGGCACCGGGCCTGGAGAGTTCGCGCGCCACCAGTTCGGAGGTGGCATCCGGCCCGTGGTAGCGCGACGCGATCATTTCCAGATATTCATCATGGCCGCGGTCGAAATAGTGCGGGGCAAAACGTTGCAGCGGCGTGCCGCCGGCGGCTTCCATGCGCGGATACCAGAAGTAGCCGCCGAACACCTCGTCGGCGCCCTGGCCGGACAGCACCACCTTCACTTCCTGCGATACCTGCTCGCCGAGCAGGTAAAAGGCGACCGCGTCCTGGCCGACCATGGGCTCGGCCATGTTGGCGACAGCCTCGGGCAGACGCCGCAGCACTTCCGAATTGGGGATGAGAAATTTGTGGTGGCGCGTCTGGAACTGTTGCGCCACCATGTCCGAGAATTCGAATTCGTCGGCTTTTTCCGCGCCCTCGCCGACATCCTCGAAGCCCACCGAGAAGGTCAGCAGATGCTCCACGTGATCGGCCAGCAGGCCCACCAGCAGGCTGGAATCCAGTCCGCCCGAGAGCAGCACGCCCACCGGCACGTCCGAAGCGAGGCGGTGGCGCTCCACGGCACGCGCCA
>JAUYFW010000041.1 GCA_030690835.1 Sulfurimicrobium sp.
AATTGCCGCCCAGAATCATGAACCAAAAGTAGGCGCCTCTAGGCGACAAGTGAAATGTGAAACCGCTTGGGCTACGCCCTTGCTGTGAAGCGTGAAATGCAAGAGCAGACATCAGTGGTTGTTTTTACATTTCACGCTTCACAAACAAAGCGTAGCGAGTGACTTCACGCTTCACAAAACGTGTTTCACGTTAACAGCTTTTAGGGTTTTTCAGTCCGGCCAGCCCTGCCAGCACAGCGCCTTCATGCGCGCGCAGTAGCCGATCAGGTTGGCGAGCGTCTTGCCGTGGGACTGGAGCGGATTGTCGTGGGGCTGATCCAGGATGTTGGCGAGAAAGGCATACAGGCTCATGTCCAGGCTGCGCGGCTTCTCTCCCAGGAAAAAGGGCTGGTCTCCCAGCAGGCCGGCCAGGGCGTCCAGCACCGCCTTGCCCCTGGCGTAGGCAGACTGGGGATCCGTGCTGACGAGCCCGCGCTGGCGCATCTGCTGCAGCAACATCCGGCGCAGCAGGAACAACACCGGGCCGCGCATGCCCAGGGGCAGATATTTCACCAAATCCGGCTTGAATACCGCCCAGCCCGCCGGATCTCCCCAGCGCATGTAGGTGATCTGCCAGTACAGGCGGTCTTCCACCAGCTCGCGCACAAAAAGGCGGTCGCTCGGTCAGCCTCGCTCAGGCCGTCGTCCAGTTTATCCGCGCGCCGGTTTTCGAAATGGGCGATGATGGCCTCGGAATCGGTAATGCTGTGACCGTCCTCCACGATGAAGGGTATCTTGCCGGTCGGCGATTTGCGCGGCCCGCTGGGCACCACCTTGTAGGGGATGTGGCGGAAGCGCAGATAGGTCTCCGCCTTCATGCAGAAGGGAGATGCATTGGGCAGGCCCCAGAAAGGTCGGAACTGGTGAAGTTCGATCATCAGTGTCCCTCCACGCAGATTTCGCGCCGCGCCACGGCCAGCGCCGTGCGTACAAGCAGCATGGCGATCAGCAGGGTGAGAGCGGTCAGCAGACCGGCGCCGATCCAGGCATAAAGGGCAAGCCCGGTCGCCTTCGCCATGATCAGGGTGGCGATGGTGATGGCGGCGATGGGGAAGGAATAGGCCCACCAGGAGAGGAAGAACTTGATCCGGGCGAAATAGCTGAACTGGCTCAGCAGCAGGAGCGTGAAGAACAGGCCGACGAAATAGAGCACGCGGGCGAAGGCGTCCACCCCGCCCGTGAGGTTGTACCAGGAGATGAAGCCCACTGCCGGCGGGGCGATGAAGATGAACAGGGTGGGCATGAAGCGCTCTGGCAGGCTGGCGTGGAAGATCAGGCGGTAGAAGATGATGGCGGTGAGCACCGGCCAGAAGAACAGTCCCAGACTGAAAAAGAACCATGAAATCTCAATGGAGGCGTGATGCACTCCGGCTACCGGCACCAGAATGTTGCCCACTACCGGGATGAACCAGGCGGGGTTGAGATGGGCAATCTCGTACTTGGTGTGGTGTATCCAGGAAGACAGCACATAGAGGGTAATGGCGAGGTGCAGGATGGTGCCCACCGTCCACAGCCAGAAGGAAAGCGTGGGCGCGATGTGCAGGTAGGCGATGGACAATAACAGCAGGCCGATGGAGAAGGTAGGCACGAAGGCCAGCTTCACCGGGTGGCGGACCTCGCCCATCACCTCCTGCGGGTATTTGAACGCCTTGGCGGCATAGATCAGCGTCAGCGCCACGAACAGGGTCGTGGTGATGCCCAGCAGCACCGAGCTGACGCACAAGCCGGTGTCGAAAACATGTTCGGCCCGGTTCCAGGCGATGGTAAAACCGGCCATGCCCATGATGATGGCGAACCAGGAAATGGGGAAATTCTTCAAACGGGCGTTCTGTTCAGTCATGTTGGCCTCAATGGTGGGTGGGTTATCGTTAACCGCGCCGGGTGGTTTCACAGCACCTCCCGCAGCGCGGCCAGGAAACGCGCGTTGTCCTCGGGCAGCGCGGTGGTCACGCGCATGAAGCCCGGTCCGAGCCGGGGGTCGTTCAGTGGTTTGATAAGGATGCCGCGCGCCTTCAGGCCAGCGGCAATCACAGTTGCATCGCGCGGCGCGAAATCGGCGAGGAAGAAATAGGTTTGCGATGGGAAGGTTTTCACACCCAGACGCTCCAGTTCCCCCGCGAGTTCTGCAGCCCAGGCGCGCAGGGTAGCGGCGCGCGCGTGAATCTTGTCCTCGTGGCGCAGGGTGGCCAGCGCCGCAGCTTGGCTCGCCCGCGCCAGGGGGTAGGCGTCGTTGTGGGCATTCAGGTCGTCCGCCAGGTCTGGCGGCAGGATCGCGTAGCCGACCCGGAAGCCGGCCAGGCTGTGCGCCTTGGACAGGGTGCGGGTGACGATCAGGTTAGGATAGCGGGGCACCCAACTGGCCACGCTCTCGCCCGCCATGCCGATGAAGGCCTCGTCCACCAGGAAAAAGGTTTGCGGGTGGCGTACGAGCAGTCCGGGCAGCGGGGCCATGTCGAAGCTGCCGCCGTTGGGGTTGTTGGGATTGACGATCACCGCCAGCGTGGTGCCCTGGGGGATTTCGAGACGTGCCAGGTCGAAGGCGAAGCCCGCTTCCGGCGGTAGCCGCGTTTCCGTCCAGGACTGGGCGATTTCCGGGAACAGGGCATAAGTTGGCGTGAGCAGATGCACCTGCCGCCCCAGGCGCTGGAAGATCTGGCGCAGGATCAACTCGGACCCGGCGTTGATATGGATCAAGCGCTCCGGCACACCGAGCTGGGCGGCGATCAGTTGGCGCAAGGGCGCGGAGTAAGGCTCGGTGTAGTAGTTGCTGTGGGGCACCTCGGCCTGGGCCGCCGCGATGGCCTCGTCGATGGGCGGCAGCGGGTTTTCGCACAGCAGCATCTTGATGCCCTGGAAAGTGGCGCCGCCTTTTTCTACCTGGCTAGTCATGGTGCTCTCCTGTTCAGTGTACGAAATGGAAAAATGCAATGGTACCGATCCCGGCCAGGATCAGCAGCGTCTGGCTGGCGACCGCCCTGGCGCCGGTGCGGCGATGCAGTCCGGGCACCAGGTCGGCCACGGCGATGTAAATGAAGCTGGCGGCGGAGATGGCGAGGACAAAAGAGATGGCCTGGCGCACCTCGGCCAGCCAGAACCAGCCGATGATGGCGCCGGGCAGGGTGGCGAGCGACGACAGCAGGTTGTAGGCAAAGGCCCGCGCCTTGGACAGGCCGCTATGCAGCAGGATAGCGAAATCGCCCAACTCCTGGGGAATCTCGTGGGCGATGATGGCGAGCGCGGTGGCCACGCCGAGCGCTGGGGAAGTGAGAAAGGCGGCGGCGATCACCACCCCATCGACGAAGTTGTGGAAGGCATCGCCGACCAGGATGAGCACCCCGCCCTGATGGCTGTGCTCCTCGCAAGTTTCATCATGGCAATGGCGCCAGATGACCAGTTTCTCAAGGATAAAGAACCCGACGAGGCCCGCCAGCACCGTGCCGGAGATGGCCAGCGCCGGCGCCTTTTCCAAGGCCTTGGGGAGCATGCCCAGGAAAGCCGCGCCCAGCAGCGTGCCGGTGGCGTAGGACAGCAGGCAGGGCAGCAGCTTTTGCCGCAGCGTGTCCGGAAACGCCAGCAGCAGCGCGGCGCCAATGATGGCGCCGACGCTGCCCAGCAGACTGAAGAGAATGACCCACCACATGTTGATCGAGTCCACACCGTATAAATTGCAGAAATTGATGGTTTCAACACAAAGGATACTCCAACGCCATCCGGGCTAATACGCCAGCTGGATGGCGAGCTTCGCACCCTCATCAGGCACATCGAAAGCCGCGTCCTTAAAGGCTGGCGGGCCGGATACGCTGGGATTATTGCTCAGTCCGTAACCTTCCGTGGGGAACATGCCGAAGCTCAGTTTGAGTTTGCCGTCGCCGTCTTCATCGTGGTAAGCAACGATGGCGTAGCGGCCTGGAGGCAGGTCGCTGAACATGCCTCTGATCGTGCCGGCCGCAGCGGGCAGCGCCAATACCGCCCGGCTTTTGTCTTCCTTGCGGAAGCCCTCGGCACGATCGAACAGCATCAGCTTCATCCGGCCATCCGCGCTGCGCACGCCGCCGACCTCAACTTCCAGTTCGGCGGCGACGGCGCTCAGGGCGCTCAAACCCAGGGTGGCCAGCATGAGCAGGATAGGGGCTTTCATGCTCATGCCTGGTCACGCAGCCCTATTACCCAGGCCTCCATGGCCTCGTTGGCGGGCTTCATGGGGGCTTCGAGGAAGCTCACCACGAATTTGTCCCCCAGATCAGCCACGCCGATGGAACGCGGCCGCACCGCCAGCACCTGCGGATTGGGCAGGGCGAAGCCGAAACAGAAGATCACGTTCACCGCGCCCTGGATGTCCGGCGCAATCTCGCCGCCGATGTTTTTGGTGTGGGCGTAATGGTCGAACACGCCGATAAACTGCACCTTGGGATTCTCGGCGATTTTCGCCTTGAAATATGCCACCAGTTCGTCCACGCTCTGGCAGGCGGTCTCGTTCTTGCCGATCTCGGCGACGAAGACGGGGTATTTTTCTTGCAACAGGGTTTGTTTCATGTTTCTTCCTTTACGGGTTGAAAAGTTATAAGTTATTTCGTCTAAAAAAGTTCAAGCCACAGAGTTCACAGAGAACACAGAGAGATCAATACGTTGTTCATTTTTTGTTGGGCTCACTCTAAAGGGTGCTGCGGCAAGTGATCTGGTAACACGGTGATTTTCTCCGTGAACTCTGTGTTCTCTGTGGCTAACTACCGTTGATAGGTTCATCAGTCATGGCCATGGTGATGTTCGCCATGCCCCTCGTGAGGCTCGGCCTGCCCCAGTTTCAGCGTGCCGTCGAGGAAAGCGGCCACCGCTGAATCGGGATCGGTTTCCGCAGTCACCAGACCCTGGATGCCCATGCTGTGCAGGCGCCGGATCAGTCCCTGGCCCGCGCCGCCGCAGATCAGCACGTCGGTTCCATCCAGCGGATGCGGGTTCGCTGCATGACTTTCATGGAAGGATTGTTCCAGCGCCAGTTCGAGCAGGGTCTTGTTGACGATTTTCTTGTTAACAATTTCGTAAATCCAGAATTTGCGGCATTTGCCGGCATGTCCGGTGATGGTCTTGCGGTTTTGGCTGGTGACGGCAATTTTCATCTCATTCCTCGCCATGATCGTTTTTCAGGGCACACGCTTTGGCCTCGTGCCACATGCCATTGAGCACGGCGAGCAGCACGGCCATGCTCAAGCCCAACATCCAGGTGAAGTACCACATCATTACCTCCTTTCAAAATTTCAAGAATTTTCAGGTATCTCCTGCACCTGAGGCGGCACGGTCTCCAGGTCGCCGTCCAGCCAGGCCGCCACGGCTCGGTCAGGATCGGTTTCCGTGGTGGATACCGCCAGGATGCCCTTCTGCATCAGACTGTCGTGAAGCCGTGTTTTCATCCCCCCGGTGATGAGAACGTTGACCACATCGAGAGGGTGGGGGCTGCCCGGGGCACAGGCCTGGAAACGTTGCGCCAGCGGCAGTTCCAGCAAGGCCTTGCGCGCCACCCGTTTTCCCTCGACTTCATAGATCCAGAACTTGCGGCACCTGCCGGCATGTCCGCTGATGGTGCTGAGGTTCTGGCTGGTGACGGCGATTTTCATGGTCACTTTCCTCTTTCAACTCAACGAAATCCCGTGGCTGATCAGCCAGTTCTCATCCAGTTCCCATTTCACTTCGGTCACGCCGGGCTGTTCGAGCACGATCTTTTTCGCCTCCGACTGGACTTTCGCCAGTTCCTTTTCCGCCGCGATAAAATCCGGGTTGTCCGGCGCTTTTCCGGCCAGCGAGGGGTAAAGCGCACCGATCATGCGATACACCGGCACCGCCGCGGAGCGCGGCGTCGCCATCACCGCCACCGTGCCTTCCAGGCGCAGCACACGGAAGGGGTAAGGATAGTCGCGCAAGGCCGGGCTGCTTTTTTCCTGAATCGCTTGGTTGAGGGCCGCCACCTTGGGGTCGGTGCGCAACCCGAACCAGTAGATTGCACCGAGCGCGAGAATGACGATAAGGGCAATCGCTGTTTTTTTGCCAAGACTGGATTCGTGTTGCAAAATTTCCCCCTGCCATCAAGATGTGTTGCGATCATCCTAAGCAATGTGTGTGCCATGCGCCGGTCTGCACAGCCAGACCCTGTATGACGGCCAGTTGCGTGAAATTGCGAGCTGTCAGGGTAAAACTGACAAGCATCACATGCTTGACAAATTTGACAAAATTGTCAAACATGTCAAGACATGAGTGACAAAAAAGCTTCCGTACCCAAGGAATTGCAGTCCTTCCTCGACGCCCTGCCCGAGCCGCGCATCCTGGTGGACCCGGATTACCGCATCCTTTCGGCCAATGCCGCCTACCGCCACGCTTTCGGTAATCCGCGCGCCATCCTGGGCCGCACCTGCTACGAGATTTCCCACCATTACGACAAGCCCTGTGACCAGTGCGGTGAATCCTGCCCGCGCCAGACCGCCATGGCGACGCGCCAGCCCGGCCGCGTGCTGCATCTGCACCACACGCCGCGCGGCGAGGAATATGTGGACGTGGAGCTGATTCCGATCCAGGACGCCCAGGGCCAGTTGGCCTATTTCGTGGAAACCATGCGCTTTCTGCACGAGACCGGCGAGCAGCCGGGCGCCCTGGGCATGGAAGGACGTTCTCCCGCCTTCACCCAGATGCTGGCGCTCATCAATCGCGCCGCACCGGCCATGACGCCGGTGCTGCTGCTGGGCGAGTCCGGCACCGGCAAGGAGCTAGCCGCGCTCGCGGTGCATGCCCTGAGCCCCAGGCGCAACAAGCCTTTCGTGCCGGTGGACTGCTCCGGCATGACAGAGAGCCTGTTCGAGTCGGAACTGTTCGGCTATGAAAAAGGCGCCTTTACCGGCGCGACCCAACGCAAGACCGGGCTGGTCGAGGCGGCTGCCGGCGGCACGCTGTTCCTGGACGAACTGGGCGACATTCCGCTGCATTTGCAGGTGAAATTGCTGCGCCTGCTGGAATCCGGCACTTTTCGCAGGGTGGGCGGGGTGGAAACCCTGCGCGCCGATTTCCGCCTGGTCGCCGCCACCCACCGCAACCTGGAAGAGATGATGGATGCAGGCACTTTCCGCCGCGACCTCTACTACCGTATCGCCGCCTTCCCCATCCACCTGCCCGCCCTGCGCGAGCGGCGCGAGGATATCCCCCTGCTGGCAAAGGCCATGCTCGACCGCCTGGCGCCGGGCCGCCCCCTGCATTTGACCGAGGCCGCCGTGGAGCAGCTCATGCAATACTCTTATCCGGGCAACGTGCGGGAACTGCGCAACCTGCTGGAGCGGGCCATATTGCTTTCGGACGGAGACACCATCGATGGACGACATTTGCCGGCGGGGCCGGACTTGGCCCGGAATGCTCCTTCACTAGCGCAACCGGCAGAGGAGGAAATACTACCTCTGGAGGAGGTCGAGCGGCGCTACGTGCGCCGGGCGCTGCAGCAACTGGGCGGCGACAAGCAGGAACTGGCCCGTCGTCTGGGCATGAGCGAGCGCACCCTGTACCGCAAATTGGGCTGATGCGCTTAGGGCTCGTAAATGAATAACTTGGACATACGTTGCTGTGTATTCGGGATGGATGCAAGGCGCGAGACGCGGGCAATGGTTATTCCATTGCCAAGTCTCGCAACGCCGCAGACGCCCGAATACACAGCAACCCTCCGGGCTGGGGCCGTTTTGGACGCACTCCGGCGTTGCGAGCCGCTTGTTGTGAATGACACAACCGCACGTCTCGCGCCTTGGCCTGCGCCCAAAACGGCCCCAGCGTATGTCCAAGTTATTCATTTACGAGCCCTAAAGCAATATCGCCATGAATGAACCCGCCAACACCCCCAACCTCGATTCCGCCAGGACCCTGACCACCGTGGTCTATGCCCTGCAGGCGCTATCCTTCTTTTTCGGCATCACCGCCATCGTCGCCATCGTCATCAACTACGTGAAGATCGACGACATCAAAGGCACCTGGCTGGAATCGCACTTCCGCTGGCAGATGCGCACTTTCTGGTTCGGCCTGCTGTGGGGCGTGATCGGCAGCGCCCTGCTCATCGTCCTGGTCGGCTGGGCCGTCCTGGCCGCCGATGCCGTCTGGGTGATCTACCGCATCGTCAAGGGCTGGCTCAAGCTCAACGAAGGCAAGGAAGTGAATCCACAATGAAATACAAGGACCTGCGTGACTTCATCGCGCAACTGGAACAGCAGGGCGAGCTCAAGCGCGTCAGCGCCGAAGTGGACCCCCGCCTGGAAATGACCGAAATCTGCGACCGCGTGCTGCGCGCGGGCGGCCCCGCCATCCTGTTCGAAAACCCCAAGGGCCACTCCATCCCGGTGCTGGCCAACCTGTTCGGCACGCCCAAAAGAGTGGCGATGGGCATGGGCGAGGACTCGGTGGAAGCGCTGCGCGAAGTCGGCAAACTGCTGGCCTTCCTGAAAGAACCGGAACCGCCCAAGGGGCTGAAAGACGCCTGGGACAAGCTGCCGATCTTCAAGCAGGTGCTCAACATGGCGCCCAGGGAACTGTCCAGCGCGCCCTGCCAGGATGTGGTGTGGGAAGGCCAGGACGTCGATCTCGCCAAGCTTCCCATCCAGACCTGCTGGCCGGGCGATGTGGCGCCGCTCATCACCTGGGGGCTGGTGATCACCAGGGGGCCGTACAAGAAGCGCCAGAACCTCGGCATCTACCGCCAGCAGGTGATCGCGCCCAACAAGGTGATCATGCGCTGGCTCGCCCATCGTGGCGGAGCGCTGGATTTGCGCGATTTTCAGGAAGCCCATCCGGGACAGCCTTTCCCCATCGCTGTTGCCCTCGGCGCCGACCCGGCCACGATATTAGGCGCGGTGACGCCGGTGCCGGATTCCCTCTCCGAATACCAGTTCGCCGGCCTGCTGCGCGGCTCGAAAACCGAGCTGGTGAAATGTCTGGGCAATGACTTGCAAGTTCCTGCTTCCGCCGAGATCGTGCTCGAAGGCGTGATCCACCCCGGCGAAATGGCCCCGGAAGGCCCCTACGGCGACCATACCGGCTACTACAACGAAGTGGCAGAGTTCCCGGTGTTCACCATCGAGCGCATCACCATGCGCCGCAACCCGATCTACCACAGCACCTACACCGGCAAGCCGCCGGACGAGCCGGCCATCCTCGGCGTGGCGCTGAATGAAGTTTTCGTGCCGCTGCTGCAGAAGCAGTACCCGGAAATCACCGACTTCTACCTGCCGCCGGAAGGCTGTTCCTACCGCATGGCCATCGTCAGCATCAAGAAGCAGTACCCCGGCCACGCCAAGCGCGTGCTGTTCGGCGTGTGGTCATTCCTGCGCCAGTTCATGTACACCAAGTTCATCATCGTCACCGACGAAGACGTCAACATCCGCGATTGGAAGGAAGTGATCTGGGCCATGACCACCCGCGTCGATCCGGCGCGCGATACGCTCTTGATCGAAAACACCCCCATCGACTATCTCGACTTCGCCAGCCCGGTTTCCGGCCTGGGCTCTAAAATGGGCATGGACGCCACCAACAAGTGGCCGGGCGAGACCAGCCGCGAATGGGGCCGGCCCATTGTGATGGATGAAGCGGTGAAGCGCCGGGTGGCCGAGATGTGGCAGGAACTGGGGTTATGATTCTGGTAACCATAACTGAACCACGGGGTACACGGGGAGCACGGGGAAACCGCAGGAAGGCCTTCGCAAGTTGTGCCAGGTTTTGCACTTACCCCGTGGCCCCCGTGCTCCCCGTGGTTAACCAAGTTTTCCGGATAACCCAGCCATGACCCAGCCCCTATCCCCCAAGAAACGCCTGTTCGAGCAATTCGCCCGCGTGGCGAAATCGCTCGCCAGCGCCAACCGCCTCGAACTGCTGGAAGCCCTCGCCCAGGGCGAACGCGGCGTGGATGCGCTGTCGCAGGCCAGCGGCATGTCGGTCGCCAACACCTCCCATCACCTGCAAATCCTGCGCGAGGGCGGCCTGGTGCAGTCGCGCAAGGAAGGCCTGCAGGTCATCTACCGCCTGGCGGGCGACGATGTCCTGCGCCTCATCACGGCCATGCAGCAGGTCGCCGAATCGCATCTGGCGGAAGTGGACCGCATCGTGCGCGACAACTTCGAGAGCAAGGACAAGCTCACCCCGCTGCGGCGCGAGGAATTGCTGGAGCAAGTCCGCACCGGCAGCGCCATGGTGATCGACGTACGCCCCCCCTCCGAATATGCCGCCGGCCACATCGAAGGCGCGGTCAATATTCCCCTGGACTCCCTGGCCGACCGGCTCGACCAGCTCCCGCGCGACCAGGAGATCGTCGCCTACTGCCGCGGCCCCTACTGCATGCTGGCCTTCGATGCCGTGGCCCGGCTGCGCGAGGAAGGCTTCCGCGCACGCCGCCTGGAAGACGGCTTCCCCGAGTGGAAAGCCGAGCAACGCCCCGTCGGCGGAAAATAAGGCCGAAACTGCAATAGCGCACCGGCCCCGGCGCGCTCCTCCTCCTCTGATAAAAAATCGTTTGACACCTGCCCTCTTTCTTAGCACACTATTATAATGTTCATTTGAATAGTGTAACAAGGAGCCAGCATGTCCATCCTGCGCAACGTCTTCCTCGCCGCCGCCCTATGCACCACCACCTCACTGCCCGCCATTGCCGCAGATAACCCCGCGGTAAAAGCGCTGGAGGACTATTTCGAATTCTCCGAATATGGCGGCGCCACCATCCTGCCGGAGCAGATCCCGGCTGAGGACTGGAAGAAAATCCACGTCATCGACAC
>JAUYFW010000052.1 GCA_030690835.1 Sulfurimicrobium sp.
ATTGGCGCCCCGAAGACGAATCGAACGTCCGACCTACCCCTTAGGAGGGGGTTGCTCTATCCACTGAGCTACCGGGGCGAAGGCGGGATTTTACGCTAAAAATCGGGCAATGGAAAAAGCTGTAAATTTTTCCTGGAGATGCGCGCTCTTATGCGTTGTGCGCACTCAGCCATTGCTCGAATTCCCCGGCGGGCATGGGTCTGGCGAAATGGAAACCCTGCAGGCTGTCCACGCCCAGTTCACGCAGCTTGGCGGCTGCTTCGGGTGTTTCCACGCCCTCTGCAACAGTTTCCAGATTGAGCGCGCGCGCCAGATTGATGATGGCCTGGGTCATGGACAGGCCGTTTGGTTCATGCAGGCGGCGCACAAAGGAAATGTCGATCTTGAGTTCGTCCACGTGCATTTCGTGGAGTTGCGAGAGCGATGAGTAGCCGGTGCCGAAATCATCAATGGCGATGCGAAAGCCTGCCTGCTTCAGTTCCTGTAGGCGATCCGCAGCATGCTCCACATCCAGCAGCGCGAGGCTTTCCGTGATTTCGAGGATGAGGTGTGCCGGTGCAATCTGGTGTTTGGCCACCTCTTCCCGCAGGCGTTCGGTGAAGTAGGGGGTAAACAGCTGGCGCTTGGAAACATTGATCGCCAGGGTGAGGTTCAGGCCGGATTGCCGCCAGCGCTGGGCCGCAGCGAGGCTGGCAAGCAGAATCTGATGCCCGAGTTCGTTGATCAGGCCAAGATTTTCCGCCATGGGGATGAAGGTGGCGGGGCTGATCCAGCCCTGCTCCTCGTCATGCCAGCGCGCCAGCACCTCGACGCCGATGCAGCACCCACGGTCAGCGGCGATGATGGGCTGGAACCAGGCCTGAATTTGATGCGCATTGATGGCGGTGGCGAGGCGGTTCTGGATGTAGAGCTCTTTCTTGTCGATGCCCTTGGTGGTCATGTCGCGGAAGAAGCAGGTCTGATTGCGCCCCTGCGCCTTGGCGAAAAACATCGCACGGTCGGCTTGGGAGAACAGGGCTTCGGTGTCTTCCCCGTCGTCTGGATACAAGGCGATGCCCATGCTGAAAGTCACTACCAGTTCGGTATCTTCAATCTGCAAGGAGGTTTGCACTTCCTCGCTCACCTTCAGGGCGACATCGCGTATATCCTGTTCCGAGTCCATGTCAGGCAGCAGCAGCACAAACTCATCCCCGCCCCAGCGTGCCACGGTATCGCCTACCCGAAGCTGGCGGCGCAGGCGCTCGGCAAAGGCCAGCAGCAGTTTGTCGCCGGATTTGTGGCCGAGGGTATCGTTGACGTTCTTGAAATGATCCAGATCGATAAAGCAGATGCCGACTTTTTTGTGCGTGCGCGATGCCTGGCGCAGTGAAATCTTGATGCGGTCTTCCAGCAGCACACGGTTGGGCAGACCGGTGAGGGCATCGTGCAGCGCCATGTGGGTGATCTGCTTTTCGTGCAGATAGGTCTGGGTAATGTCGCGCAGCACACCGCGCACGCCGGCCACCTTGCCGGCCTCATCGTGGAAGCAGACAAAGCGGCATTCCATCCACGGTACGTGGAGGCCGCTCACCACATCCAGGCGCAAGCGCAGCACCGCATGGCTTTTTTCGCCGCTGGATAATGCCAGGCATTGTGCCTGCAGGGCCTCACGGTCGTCGTTGTGAATGAAATCGTAGAGGCGTTTGCCGAGCGCGTTATCGCAGTGGGAGAGTGTGCCCCAGCCCGGACTGGCACGCACAATGACGCCGTCGCAAGTCATTTCCAGCACGGCTTCCTCGAGCATTGAGAGCGTGTCCAGATAGGCCTTTTGCTCGAGGTTGCGGCTTTCGGCCTCATGCATGAGTTTTTCCATGGCTTTGGCCAGGTCGGAGATTTCGTCCGGTTGGCCGCCTGCCGCGTGGAGTTGTTCTCTGGCACGCGATGCCATGCCGAGCTGGGCGTAATCGTTGGTGGCCGTTTCCAGGTTTTCGACGCGCCTGACAATGCGCGTCAGCCAGCGCCCCAGGCCAAGCCAGATCAGGGTGGTGATGATCAATATGACGGCGAGCGGGCGCAGCAGGAACTCTTTCAGCGGGTAGGCCTCATGCAGTTCTCGCTGCACGATAAGCGTTGGCCGAATGCCGCTGCCGGGCCAGGGCAGATCGGTCTGGATCAGCGGCAGCCCTTCCGGCGTGCGTGCTTCTTTCTTTCCGGGGCGGGCAGGTTCGGGATTGCCGCCATTCGAGGTGGCCAGGATCTGATCGTGGAAAAAAAGCTGGAGGTGGGTTTCCGGTGCGGCCATGCCGCTCAGTGAGGAATTGTTAACGGTTTTCAGCAGCAGCAGTGTGCCTTGCCCCTCGGCGCCGAGCCAGATCGGCAGGCGATAGACGCGATACAGTTCATGGGCTTCCCCGGCATAGTGCCAGGCGGAAGTAAACAGGGCCGGGTCGCTTTGTATCTTGTGCGCTTCAGGGCCATAGTGATACAGGATCTGGCCTGAGCGCAGGACCAGAAGATTGGCGAAATGGGTGAATTCTGACTGGGCGTTGAGGAAGGCATTGAATTTTGGCCAGCGTGTTTCATCCCCTTCCTCCAGAATGCGGGAAAACTCGATGCGCGCCTTCATTTGATCGGCATCGCCTTGCCAGCGCTCTTCCACCCGTGGCAGCTCTTTTTCATAGAGTTGCTGGATGATGGCGCGCTTCTGAGCAATTTCGCGCTCGCGCTGGCTGTAATAATTGTTGGCGGCAACAAAGGCGATTGCAACTGCCGCGAACATGGCAACCAGAAACAGGCGATACAATGCCTGCCCGCGCAGGGTGCCGCGGCCATGTAGCAGGTTGGAGATGCGCCTGGAAATCAGCTGGACTATGGTTTGACTCCCGCAATCTGGCTGGCTATCAGGGTGTTGAGGTCGAAGCTGTCGTCAGTGAGGATGCCCGCGGCGCGCATGAACCGCGCCGTGGCCTCGACCTGGCGACGCGAGAAGCGGACATCGCTGGCAAACATGCCGCGATGGCGGGTCAGAATATCGATCAGTTCAAGTTTTTCATCCTTATCCTGAAGATCGAGGCGATTGACAATTTCCCCGGCGCCAGCCTTGGCCATCCACTCCAGGGACTGTCTCAGCATGCGCACCATGGCCTCGGCGTGTCGCGAATCTTGCTCCAGATTTTTGGTGGAAGTGGTGAGGGTGGCGCGCAAATGTTCCGCGCCAGGAATTTTGGCCATTATCCTGGGATCGCTGAAATCGCTGAGCACAAAACCGGCTTTTTTTCGCACCAGACCGCTCATGAAAGGTTCCTCGCAATACACGGCATCCGCCGATTTGCTGGCAAGCACACCAAACTGCCCCTCCCAGTTTTGTGCGGTGGGTACCCAGCGCACCTCGTGGGGATAAATGCCGTTGGCGGCGAGGAAGGCTTCCGCCATTTGTTGCATATAAGTTTTGCTGGTGATGTTGCCGACAGAAATACCGATGGAACGGCCCTTGAGATCGGCCACGCTTTTCACCTGCTGGCGCAGATCATCTCGCACCACGATGCCATATGGCGGCGCCTGACCGCTCAAGGGAGCCAGGGCCTGGGCTTTTTTGCCCTTGATGTGAAAGGCATGCAGCACCGTAAAGCCTTGAGCGGAGAACTGGGCGTTGCCGGCCAGCATGTCTTCCAGAGCGCGCACTCCGCTGGGGAAATAACGAATAATCAATTGCGTGCTCATGCTGCGGTCAATGCCCAGAATGGGGATGAGTTCGATGGGCAGGAAGGGCAGCGAGCGGGGGCCGGGAATATTGATGCGTATCGGCGTTAGTGCCGCATTGGCCATGGCCGTTCCGCTCAGGGTTGCCAGAGGCAGGGCGGATAGTGCTTTCAGGATATTTCTGCGCGACGGGTTCATGGCCACCTCCTCGTCCAAGCCCGCCGGCGGCGGAATGAATAGCTGCGGCTATGTTAAACTCCAAGCTATTGGAATGACAATAGACATAAGCGTATCAGAGCTTAAAAGGAAAGACATGGCACTCACGGCAGAACAGCAAAAACAGCTCGAATTGGCGCTGAAAACACGTTATCAGCAATTGATCGATGAGGTGCGTGAAGAACTCGGGAAGGACGGCGAGCAACATTTTGCCGATTTCGCCGAAGCGGGCGGATCCGACCAGGGCGACGAATCGGTGGCTGATGCGCTGGCGGATATCGCGGCTGCAAGAGCGGATCGGCAGGTCAATGAAATGCGCGACATCGAAGCGGCGCGCAAGCACATGAAGCAGGGCGAATATGGCGTCTGCCTCGAGTGCGACGAAGCCATGCAGTTCGAACGCCTGCTCGCTTATCCGACGGCGTTGCGCTGCGTCCGATGCCAGCAGACTCATGAAAAAACCCATGCCAGCGAAGGAACGCCGTCTTTATAATTTATGCCATTAATTCAACTAGATAAAGTATCTCTCGCGTTCGGCCATGTGCCGCTGCTCGACCACGCCGACCTGGTGCTTGAACCGGGTGAGCGGGTCGGCCTGATTGGCCGCAACGGCACCGGCAAATCCAGCCTGCTCAAGATCATCGCCGGTTCGGCGCCGCCTGATGACGGCAAGGTGTGGCGCGCGCCGGGGATGAAGCTGGCTTATGTCCCGCAGGAGCCTGAACTCGACCCCGAACATACGGTATATGAAGCGGTGGCCGAGGGGCTCGGCGATGCTCACCAGTTCCTGCTCGACTATCATGAAGTTACCCACGCCATGGGCGACCCGGATGCCGACATGGACGCCCTGCTGGAGCGCATGCACGATTTGCAGGTGGAACTCGAAGCGCACGATGGCTGGAACATGAAGGCGCGGGTGGAAGCCACCATGAGCCGGCTTGCCCTGCCGGAGGACGTCAAGATCGGCGCCTTGTCCGGCGGCCAGAAAAAGCGCGTGGCTTTGGCGCGCGCGCTGGTGATGGCGCCTGACATGCTGTTGCTGGACGAGCCCACCAACCACCTGGATCTTGCCGCCATCGAGTGGCTCGAAGGGCTGCTCAACGAATTCGTCGGCAGCGTGTTGTTGATCACCCACGACCGGCGCTTTCTCGACAACGTGGCGACGCGCATCGTCGAACTGGATCGCGGCTTGCTGGTGGGCTTCGACGGTAATTTTTCCGCTTACCAGATCAAGAAGCAGGAGCTGCTCGAAATCGAGGCGGTGCATAACGACAAGTTTGACAAGGTGCTGGCCCAGGAAGAAGTCTGGATACGCAAGGGTATCAAGGCGCGGTGCACCCGCAATGAAGGCCGCGTACTCCGTCTGGAGGCGTTGCGCCGCGAACGTGCGGCGCGCCGCGAGCGCAGCGGCAGTATCAACCTCAATGTCGACCAGGGCGAGCGCTCGGGCAAGCTGGTGGCGGAGCTGGAAAACGTCAGTAAATCCTACGGCGATAAAGCCATCATCCGGGATTTCTCCGGCCGCGTGATGCGTGGCGACAAGATCGGCCTGGTGGGCCCCAACGGCGCCGGCAAGAGCACCCTGCTCAAGCTCATCCTGGGCGAATTGCAGCCGGATAGCGGCACGGTCAAGCTGGGTACCAAAATCGCCGTGGCCTATTTTGATCAGTTCCGTGCCCAGCTCGACGACGAGGCCACCCTGATCGAAACCATCAGCCAGGGCAGCGATTTCATCGAAATCGGCGGCGAGCGCAAACACGTCATCAGCTATCTGGAAGATTTCCTGTTTGCCCCGCAGCGTGCCCGTTCGCCGGTGAAAAGCTTGAGCGGCGGCGAGAGAAACAGGCTGTTGCTGGCGCGTCTCTTTACTCGCCCGGCCAACGTGCTGGTGTTGGACGAACCCACCAACGATCTCGACATCGAAACCCTGGAATTGCTCGAATCGCTGCTCCAGGACTACAGCGGCACGGTGCTGCTGGTTTCCCACGACCGGACTTTCCTCGACAACGTGGTGACGCAGGTCATCGCCTTCGAGGGTGATGGGCATTTGCAGGAATATGCCGGCGGCTACGACGACTATGTGCGGGTCAAGCGCGCACGCGAGGCG
>JAUYFW010000066.1 GCA_030690835.1 Sulfurimicrobium sp.
ATCGGTTTCGTGGCCGATGCCGCTGACGATGGGGGTTTTGCATGCGGCAATGGCGCGCGCCACGACTTCCTCGTTGAACGCCCACAAGTCCTCGATGCTGCCGCCGCCGCGGCACAGGATCAGGACGTCGCATTCGTTGCGCCTGTCAGCCTGCTGAATGGCTTGCGCGATCTTCTGTCCCGCGCCTTCACCCTGTACCGGCGCGGGATAGAGCACCACCGGGATATTCGGCATGCGCCGGCGCAACGTGGTGAGCACGTCGCGCAGCGCGGCGGCGGCGGGCGAGGTGACGATGCCGATGCGTCGCGGAAAGGCGGGCAGGGACTGCTTGTGCCGCTCATCGAACAGCCCTTCCCCGGCCAGCTTTGCCTTGAGTTTCTCGAACGCCGCGAACAGCGCGCCCAAGCCGGCGCGGCGCATGGATTCCACGCTGAGCTGGTATTCGCCGCGCGCTTCGTACAGGGTGACCAGCGCCCGCACCTCCACATGCATGCCGTTTTCCGGCCTGAACTCCATGTACTGGCTCTTGTGGCGGAACATGGCGCAACGCACCTGGGCCTGGCCGTCCTTGAGGGTAAAGTACCAGTGGCCGGAGGTGGCGCGCGTGAAGTTGGAAATTTCGCCGCCGACCCACAAGAGGGGGAAGGTTTGTTCCAGCACTGCCTTGGCGTGGCGGTTGAGTTCGCTGACGGTGAGTACCGGCGGGGTCATTGAAATGGATAAGGACATAGACGAATTCTAAACTAATCCACAGTTGTAAAAATACTTTCATGTTCGCGGAACTATTGTCAATGCATTGTTGATTATTTCATAACAATATGATTTTTAATAACAAAAATAGTAGCGTAAATTTTGTGCGAAGCAGGAAATATGTTGCGTGGAAGGGGTTTATGGCGGTTTTTGACAAGTCATGCACAAAGTTATCCACAGTTTCTGTGGACAATATAGAAAACACCCGATCGGACATGATGTTAACCCGGATATTGCATGAGTTGCCGTGATGATCGCGCAGGATTTTGCGAGTTGGGCGGCAAGCCGCCCATCCCTGCGAACCCCAATTGTTTCGTATGGGAATTTTAGTTACGGCATAACCTGAAGGTTAGCCTTCACTGAAACTTCGTTTTGAGAAGGAGCGGCGTAGTTATTCATACGCCCGACCGAACAAAATTTTCATACGAAACAAAAGACAAGCGAGGGCACGGTGAATTCATGCAATATCCGGGCTAGGTTCATCGTGTTCTCTAGGTTATCGATTTATGAGCAAAACCTTCAAGGAATTGCTCCAGTAATGCTCTTGAATAATCCAGGGCATCGTCGCGCGCACGCATAGCCCTCGACATATCAGTGACAAGATGTTCAACAAGGGGAGATTTAGCGAGCAGCGAGTTCAACTGGCTTCGCGTTGCCGGGGAGGATAGTACTGCTGCGTCATGACCTAATAGCCATGCGCCAGCCAGTTCCACGTCATACCCAACAGCTTCCAGTGCTGCGACTGCGTCTTCGTAGACTCTCTCTTGGTTGCCAGCTTCGTTATATTGCCGGAGCAGGGAAACCAGGTCGATGGCATCCTTCGGGTCTTCCTGCCCCCGATCAACCCAGGCAAAAAGTTTGAGGACTGCGATACCGGGGATTGAGGCAACCGATATCACCAGGCCGGGTTCAACTTCGACTGGCACTGCCGAGGCATGTGCGTCGCTATAGCCCGCGACATTCATCAAGACACTCATGTCTGGTGACCACGCGATTGTATTTTTCTCGCCCTCAAGCCCGCCGAACGGGATGATATCGACCACTAATTTGTGATCGATGCCCGTCGGTTTGTATATCAGACGTTGTGCCATTCGCTCCATTTCCTCGAACGAGGAAGCTGAAATTAAGCGCTGTTTGATTGACTGAAACTGGTCCCAGCTTTCCACCGCGAAAGCAAAATCCATGTCGCGTGACACTCGTCCTGTATGCAGTCCAAACACATGCTCCAGAAGAATTATCCTGGCCGTTGCACCCACCAGGAAGGCTTCCAGGCCCAAATCGGATGCGGCGTCCCTCACTTCTTGTATGACCGAGAGGGTAAGAGAATCGATTGGGCGTTCAGGCCTTGGCGTCAGGGCCATGGATTCTTTCCTCATAAATCATGCGTCCGACTTCAAAGTTGCGCGGGTCCATTGTGGCAAGTAGGTCTGCATATACCAAGATTGGCGGCACTATGTCAGGCGGGGTCTCATCGGGCAGGAAATCCCAGAATGCCTCCAATATCTCGATTTCACCGTCTGGTGCAGCGCGCAGCTTGTTTTCTACCACCATCTTCGTGAGATTCTGGCGTACACCCTCGGCCCTCATGTAGATGGTGACGGTGTTGGGTCTCAAGTGGCCGGTCAGTTTGTCTGCAGCCACCTCGCCGCCCCATTGGGCGTCATATCGGGTGACGTCGACTTGACGCCACCAGTTCGGGTCAGGGGCATGAAACCGTTTGGGGTTCAGTTTGGGGCGGAGCTTGACCGGATAGTTTGTTACCCATTCGTCAATCAAGCGCTGACGCTCCAGAATGCGACGGTCGCCCTTTTTCGTGCCACCCGTCGTGAAGCCCCGATTATTCAGGTCGAAAAATACCCAGCCGATAGCTCCTAGTGCGACGCGTGCTATTTGATTTAGCTCACGATAAGGGGCATTGACCAGCTCAGGTTGGCATAACAGGGCGAATATCACCCTTAGAGCCGTTGCCGTGCCTCCGCGCGGCGCTTCCATCGTGGCGGCGGCAATCTCCTCCTTGGCTTGGAGGCGTTGTCCTTTGACCAATACATACAAACCTGGAGCATGGAGAAAAGCATTGCCATTGGCATCAATGAACTGCACATCCAGTTCACGACATTTATCGGCTGTCTCGTTTGTTATCCGTGGGGCAACGAGTAGACCTGGCTGCTGAAGCCGATCGAGTTGGTTCTTGATCTGTCCGAGCGCAGCGAAACGGTCTATTCGTTTAATTTCTACTGTATAGGGGTAGAGATTTCCGGCAATATCAATCTCGATAGTTGCATCGACTCGGCGACCATCCACTAGGATGGGCTCCATGGCTGTTATTTTGGTAACGATGCCCGTAGTTTCTTTTAACGCGCCTATAGCGCGCTCCAAGAGAAATAACTCTTTCTGAGTGAAGGGGGTGTCTTGATAATTGCGCATAAAGTTCATTGTTCTTACATGTTCACGTTTCGTGAACAATATTGGATCATGAACACAACGTCAAGAATATTGTTCAATTATTTATTTGGTTCACGTAACGCGAACAAATTAATAACCTGAACCACATAATATGACAGCGTCACTTTGCTATGTTCCTGCTATCACATTATCCACGCTCATTACCCAAACCCCGCACCCTGATCTTGTATGTAAATCAGATCGCACACCCCTTCAGAAAAGTCCGATACGATGCAGCATGGCCCGAGCGCCACAACAACCGGCATCAGCACAAGCCATCCCAAGAACAAGAACACGACATAAAACGCAACCGCGCCGACCAATCCGCCCAGATATGCGCCGATGCTGACCCTGATGGTTATAGTTATATTGCGAATGGCCGACGTCTGAGAGAGTGGGCATTTGCTGGTATTTTGTTTTTGCGTTTTGGTAATACCAGCGAAATACCAGCAAAATATCCGCACTTCAATGGGGTTGGATGGTGTGGCATGGGCGATAAAAAACCCCGAGAGTCAATGTCTGTCGGGGTTTATGGTGCGTAATGGTGTTGCTTGATGCTGTAATTTGGTGCCGGGAGCCGGAATCGAACCGGCACGATGTTGCCACCGCGGGATTTTGAGTCCCGTGCGTCTACCAGTTCCGCCATCCCGGCTGATAGAGAGCGGCGATTATCAACCAAAACACCGACTTCGGCAAGTAGCAGCGCCACATGAAACACATTGACGGTAGGTCGGAATCAGCCTGACATGTCGGGATAAATCCCGACCTACGGTTCCCGCTATTTCAAAGTGATTATTAGTGCAATTTCAATTTGGCTGCGAATTTGGCGCGCAGCTTGACCACCTTGGGTGCCACCACAACCTGGCAATATAAGGCTGCTGCGAGTGAAGTTTGTAATAATCGCGGTGGTAATCCTCGGCGGGATAGAAAACGGGTGCGGCAAGGATCTCCGTCACGATCGGCTGCTCCCAGAAGCCCTCGGCAGCGAGTTCAGCGATCATTTCTTCCGCCTCCGCCTTCTGCTCTGGCGAATGGTAGAAAATCACCGAACGGTACTGGCTGCCGACATCGTTGCCCTGGCGATTCAAGGTTGTGGGGTCATGTATGGCAAAGAAGGCCATCAGAATGTCGCGGTAGGAAATTCGACCTGGGTCAAAGCTGACGCGCACCACCTCGGCATGGCCGGTATTGCCGCCGCACACCGCGTCATAATCGGGGTTTTCCTGGTGGCCGCCGCTATAGCCGGGAAGCACTTGATCCACTCCGGCCAACTCGCCCAGAGCCGCTTCGAGGCACCAGAAGCACCCCCCGCCGAGGGTGGCGATTTTGCTCTTTTTATCCATATGGGGGAAGGTGTAGCTATAAGGCCGTAGATAAAAGAGTTATTATAAATGTTCCGTGGCACTGGTTTCGGGTGAAATTCCATAAAATTTTTTTGCTTGTAGAATAAGTATATTCGGATATTCTTATCTTTATAGATGGTTTGATATTTGTGTCAATTCTAAAGACAAAAACAAACCCGTTATCTTTAGCCCGGAAGCTTTTGTAAGGGCGTCAAACTTTAAATCAACAGTCGGGGGACTCTAAAATGTTAAAAATTCTCAGCGGTTTTTTCTTGGGCTTGCTATTCACCGCCTTCATGGCCTACATCATGGCGCCCAGCCTGATGTTCCATGAGCGGGTCAGCCCGTTTGGACTGGAAGAAACAGTGGCGCGTATCCAGCAGAATATCCAGAACACCGGCAACGGCTGGTCACTCTCCGGCCTGCGCGACCCGGCCAAAGCGGTACAGAAAGATGGCAGCAATACCCTGCCGGTGCTCATGATCGAAGCCTGCAGCACAAAGTATTCCGCCCCGATCCTCAAGGACGACAGCGTCCGTTTCCTTTCCATCCTGATGCCCTGCAAGATTTCCGTTTACAAGAAAAACGACGGCAAGACCTATATCGGCAACATGAACGCCGGTCTGATGGGCAAGATGTTCGGCCCGATGGTGGGCGAGGTGATGAGCCACGTGGCGGCTGACCAAGCCAAGTTCCTGCAATTCGATCCCAGCAAGCCCGCGCCAGAAATGATCAGGGGCAGCAGCGGCGGAGATGCCAAGGGTGGAGCCGGCGGTGGCGGCGGTGGCTGCTAAACCGTACCAATTCGTCCAAACGACATTTTAAAGATCGTATCAGGAGAAATCATGCTAACAAGAAAACACCTACCGGCCCTGGTGCTGGTGGTCAGCACAGCCCTCGCGGCACTGACTGCCATCGCCACCCCGGCGCCGACTGCGGCACCAGCAGCGCCTGCTGCCGCACCCGCCGTGCTGCCACTCAGCAGCGGCGCCCATTCCTACGCACCGCTGCCGAATGGCGCTCCAGCCGCACCTGCTGCAGAAATTAAAAAAACATCCAGTTCAACGGCCGACCACAGCAAATTCAAGGAACTGCAGAAAGACTTCAAGGAGGGTCCGGAAGTCACCAAGGCCTGCCTGACCTGCCACACCGAAGCCGCCAAACAGGTCCAGCACACCAAGCACTGGACCTGGGAATTCATCAACCCGCAAACCAACCAGAAACTGGGCAAGAAACACATCGTCAACAACTTCTGCACCTCGATTTCTTCCAACCAGGCTTTCTGTACCGCCTGCCACGTGGGCTATGGCTGGAAGGATGAAAAATTCGACTTCAGCAAGCAGGAAAACGTGGATTGCGTCGTGTGCCACGATACCACCGGAAAATATCGCAAGCTGCCTGGACTGGCGGGGCATCCACCTTATCAGGACACGGAGTTTCCACCCCATTCGGGAAAAATCGTCAAGGCGGTTGACTTGAAAGACGTGGCACAACATGTTGGCAAAACTTCCCGCGACACCTGTGGCGCTTGCCACTTCTTCGGCGGCGGCGGCGATGCGGTGAAACACGGCGATCTGGACAGCACGCTGAAGAATCCGGACAAATACCTTGATGTCCACATGGACAAGAAGGGGCTGAATTTCACCTGCGGCACCTGCCATGCAACCTCGGCCCACAAGGTACCGGGAAGCCGTTACACGCCTACGGCACAGGACCAGCATGCCGCGCAAATACGCGGCAAGGTGGACACCAGCAATCCCGCCTCCTGCCAGTCCTGCCATGGCAACAAGCCCCATCCGGCAAAAATGGCCAAGCTGAACGAGCATACCGCGAAAATTGCCTGCCAGACCTGCCACATTCCCGAGTTCGCGCGTGGCCAGGCCACCAAGATGAGCTGGGACTGGTCAACCGCCGGCAAAATGAAGGATGGCAAGCCTTATACGGAAAAAGACTCCGCCGGGAAAAACTCTTACGACAGCAAGAAAGGCAACTTCACCTGGGAAGCCAACGTCATTCCGGAGTATGTCTGGTTCAACGGCAAGGTGGATTACACGCTGAGGGAAGACAAGCTTGACCCCTCCAAGGTGGTGAAGATCAACACCCTGGAGGGCAATCCCCGGGATGGCAAGTCGATGATCTGGCCGATGAAGGTGTTCCGCGGTCAGCAGCCCTATGACAAGGTCAGCAACACCCTGTTGATCCCGCACACTTATGGGCCTGACGACGACAGTTCATTCTGGTCGAACTTCGACTGGGACAAGTCGCTGGCAGCCGGCATGAAGGCCGTGGACGGAAACTTTAGTGGTCAGTTTGGGTTCGTCAAGACCGAAATGTCCTGGCCCATCACCCACATGGTGGCACCGAAGGGTGACGCGCTGACCTGCGCCCAATGCCACGACGCCAAGACTGGCGGACGCCTGAAAAACGTCAAGGGCATCTACATGCCCGGGCGCGGAGACAACAACCAACTGCTCGACATGGGGGGCTGGGCCATCGCCCTGCTTACGCTGATCGGTGTGCTGATCCACGGCGCCGGCCGCATCTACATGAGCTACAGGAAAGGATAACATCATGACTGCCGAAAAAATCTATGTCTTCAA
>JAUYFW010000067.1 GCA_030690835.1 Sulfurimicrobium sp.
GTGGCCATGGTCAAGTTCTACTCGGTCGGTATCTTCGTCAACGCGCCGCACCCGTTCAAGGCCACACGGCTCAAAAAGCACAACCCGTTGCAGCGCCTGGCTTACCTCGGCGTGTTGCTGTTCATCGGGCCGCTGCTGTGGTCCTCGGGATGGTTCTATCTGTTCTTCGGTGACTGGAGTGCCTGGGGGGTGGACAAGTACCTGTCCCTTGAATGGGTGGCGTTCTTCCATACCGCCGGTGCCTTCATGATGCTGATCTTCCTGATCGCCCACGTCTACCTCACCACCGCGGGACATACCCCAACCTCGCACATCAAGGCCATGATTACCGGCTGGGAAGAAGTGGATTAGAGTCCCCCCTCCCTTCCACCCCGGCTGGTGGCCGGGCAGCGTCAAAACTGCCCGGCTTTTTTAATTGCCGTAGAGACGCCAAATGACTACACTTCGCTGCAACAACAATTACAAGGAGAATCATCCATGAAAACCAGGCTTTCGATCACCATCATTCTCGCCGTACTGGGCACCACGGCCTATACCACTGCACAGGCCTATGATGGCGACTGGAAACGCGGTCGCGTTTACTACCGCCAGGTATGCACCAGTTGCCATGTAGCAAAAACAGAAAAAGCCATTTCACCCACTTCCAAGACCAAGGCCGAATGGACTGCCTATCTCCAGGCAGACAAACACGCCAAGGGCAAGGATAGCGTCAAGCAGTACATCAGCCAGCCATACCGCGCCAGCATCAAGGCCACCAACAAGGCAGCCGAGAAATTTGCCGATGTGCCCGATCAAGAACTGCTGGAAGACATCAAGGCCTTTGTGATCAAAGGCGCAAAGGATGGCGACAGCCCGGCCAGTTGCAGTTAATCGAAGCGCCCTATCTTGTTATAAAAATCGGGAGCGTTGGACGCTCCCGTATGCCCGAGGCGCTTGCAATGAATACTGAAAGTGGTCCTTCCTGGCTCGCCGGCTTCAAGGCGGACTATGAAACAATCTTTGTCGAGGAGTGGTCGCCCTATCTCGGCAGCATCCTGCTGGTAATGGTGATTATCGGCCTGATGATCAACGGCCTGTTCTGGGGCGTTTTCGGCGGCGTCAAATTCTGGGGCGACTGGTTCAACAACCTGATTGGCCTGGGCCCACTTCTCGGCGTCCCCCAGGAGCTCGACAGCTTCCTCATGCACCGCATGTCGCTGATGAACATCATGCTGGTGCTGGGTTCATTCTGCGCGGCGCTGCTGTCGCGCCAGTTTCTCCCCCGCCGGCCGCCAAAACTGGAATACGTCTGGGCGGCAATGGGCGGCTGCCTGATGGGTACCGGTGCGGCGCTGGCCGGCGGCTGCACCACGGGCGGCTTCTTTAACCCGGTGCTGCACGCCTCCCCGGCGGGCTGGGCGATGTGGGCGGGGCTGCTGGCGGGAGCCGTGATCGGCCTCAAGCTGCTGTTGTGGACGCTGGAAAACATCGAATGGGGCATGGTTGCGCCGCCGGCCATCCAGGTCCCGCAAGGCGTTTTGCGCATCTACCTCTTGCTCGGGCTTGCCGTGGTCATGGGCGTCCTGTTGTGGGCGACCCAGTGGTATGGCTCCGGCAACGAGAAGTGGGCTGCCCGCGCCGTGATTGTGCTGGCCGGCTTCGCCATCGGCTTCATCATGCACCGTTCGCGTTTGTGCTTTGCGCGCGCCTTCCGTGAACCCTTCATGACCGCCGAGGGCGACATGACCAAGGCCATCATCCTGGCGCTGACCGTCGGCCTGATCATTTCCTCGCTGCTGTTCCAGAAAAAAGTCATCGATCCCTATGTCGCCATTCCGGCGACTTTCTGGATCGGTTCGCTGCTCGGCGGCCTGATCTTCGGCATCGGCATGATCTTCGCCGGCGGCTGCGCTTCCGGTTCGCTGTGGCGCATGGGCGAAGGACACGTCAAGCTGTGGGTGGCGATCTTCTTCTTTTCCTGGGCGGGTTCCGTCGCCAGCGCGCTGCTCAAGAAATTCAAGATCACGTCTATTGATGAAGACAACGTGGAGTCCTTCGAGAAAACCGCTGTCGGCTTCCAGGCCTATCTCCCGGACATGGTGGGTGGCTGGGGCTGGACCTTGCTGATCAGCGGCGCGATTCTGCTGGTGTGGTATCTGCTGGTGCGCTACAACGAGTCAACTGAAAAGTTTACCGTTCTTTGATAATAAAAGGAGACAGCAAAATGAACAAGAAACTGCACAATCTGGGACTTGCCCTGGTTTTGTCCCTGCCCGTCGCCCTGCCGGCCGTGGCTTGGCTGGCGCCGGCTCACGCGGAGCAGATCAAGGCGAAGGAAGGCTGGTATGGCAAGCTGGTGGATATCGAATTCGTCAAACAGAATGTCGACATCCCGCCCAAGAAGGGCGTCATGCTGATTGACTCCCGCCCGGCGGCGCGTCAATACGACCCCGGCCACATCCCCGGCGCGGTCAGCATCCCGGACAGCAAGTTCGACCAGATGGCCGCCAGCCTGCCAGAAGACAAGAGCACGCTGCTGATTTTCTACTGCGGCGGCGTGGAATGCATGCTGAGCCATAACTCCGCCTTCAAGGCGGAAAAACTCGGCTACACCAATATCCGCGTTTATGCCGACGGTTCCCCAGACTGGGCAGCCAAGGGGATGAGGCAATCCGTCTCTGGTGCCTACATCAAGAAGCTGCTGGATGAAAAAGCCAATTTCATGCTGATTGATGCCCGTCCAAAGCGCGCTTTCGACAAGGGTGCCATTCCAGGCGCCGTGCATATTTCAGACACCGACTTTGACAAGCATGTGGACCAACTCCCTGCAGACAAAGCGACGCCACTGATTTACTACTGCGGCGGCCTGGAATGCGTGCTGAGCGACAAATCCGCCGATAAGGCCAGAAAACTGGGTTACACAGACGTCAAAACCTATGTTGAAGGGCATCCGGAATGGCTCAAGCTCTACGGTCAGGCACCAGCCTCCGCCGCGACCGATAGCGCCGGCCCGGCAGCCAAGGCCAAAGCGGGTGTCGAGCCCGGCAAGGAAAAAGGCACCATCACGGTTGCGTCCTTCGAACGCGTCATGAAGGAAAATCCGGATTCCCTGCTGCTGGTGGATGTGCGTGATGCAAAGGAATTCACGGCGGCTACCATCAAGGGAGCAATCAACATTCCCATCGGGGATCTGGAGAAAAAACTCGAAACCCTGCCCAAGGACAAACCCATCGTCTTTCTGTGTGGCACGGGAGCCCGCTCGGGAGAAGCCCATGACACGGCAAAACTGCTGCGCAACGAGCTTCAGACGTATTTCATTGATGCAGAGATGAAATTCAGCGCGGATGGCACGTTCAGCGTCAAGGAGCGTGGCAAATAAGAACCGTAGCTCAGGGCATGGCAAATTGCCGCCCAGAATCATGAACTAAAAGTAGGCGACTCCAGGCGACAAGTGAAATGTGAAACCGCTTGGGCTACGCCCTTGCTGTGAAGTGTGAAAGGTAAAAACAGGCTCAGTAAATGTTTTTACATTTCACGCTTCACAAACAAAGCGCAGCGAGTGACTTCACACTTCACAAAACGGTTTCACGTTAACACCATGCTTCGGAAGGATTCACCATGAAAACCCAGCACCCTCAATGGCCTGCCGCCATGGCGTTTGCCGGCTGGCTGGCCGCGCTGTGCGCCCTGACACTGAGCAACCTGGCTGGCGCCGCCAATCCCTCGACCGCTGACCACGGCAAGTTCAAGGAACTGCAGCAAAACTTCCAGTCCGGCCCGGATGTCACCAAGGCCTGCCTCTCCTGCCATACCGAAGCCGCCAAACAGGTGCACAAGACCAAGCACTGGACCTGGGAATTTCTCAACCCGGAGAACAATCAGCGCCTGGGCAAAAAGAATGTCATGAACAACTTCTGCATTTCCATTTCACAGAACTATGCCTTCTGTACCTCGTGCCATGCCGGTTATGGCTGGAAGGACAAGAACTTCGACTTCAGCTCGGAAAACAATGTTGACTGCCTGGTCTGCCACGACAGCACCGGCAATTACAAGAAACTGCCCGGCCTGGCGGGACACCCGGTCTACCAGGAAATGGAATTCCCTCCCGGATCGGGCAAGATCGTCAAGCCGGTGGATCTCGCCACGGTGGCCCAGAAAGTCGGCAAGACCAGCCGTGACAACTGCGGCGCCTGCCACTTCTTCGGCGGTGGCGGCGATGGCGTGAAACACGGCGACATGGATAGCTCGCTGGCCGCGCCCGACAAGGAACTCGATGTCCACATGGACGCCTCTGGTGCGGATTTCACCTGCGGCACTTGCCACAAGACTTCCAGCCACGAAGTGCCGGGCAGCCGTTACACGCCCACCGCGCGGGACAAGGGCGGCGCTCACATGCGCGGCAAGGCGGACAGCAGTAACCCGGCCACCTGCCAGGCCTGCCATGGCAACCAGCCGCATCCTGTCAGTCTGACCAAACTGGATGATCATGGCAAAAAGTTGAATGAGCACACCAGCAAGATCGCCTGCCAGACCTGCCATATTCCTACCTTCGCTCGCGGTGGCGTGGCCACCAAACTGTCCTGGGACTGGTCGACCGCCGGCAAGATGGGGCCCGACGGCAAACCCATGACCAGGAAGGACGCGAAAGGCCATGTCACCTATGATTCCAGGAAAGGGGATTTCGTACTCGGTGAAAATGTCGTCCCGGAATACTTCTGGTTCAACGGCAAGGTGACATACACCCTGCTTGGCGACAAGGTCAGCAAGAGCGGTGTCGCAACCCCGATCAACCGCATCGGCGGCAGCCCCACTGACGGCAAGTCGATGATCTGGCCGATGAAAGTGATGCGTGGCATGCAGCCCTTCGACCCGGTCAATCAAACCCTGGTCATGCCGCATACTGCCGGCAACGACGACATCGGCTACTGGAAAAATTACGACTGGGAAAAAGCCATTGCCGACGGCATGCGGAACATTGGCGCGCCCTTCTCCGGCAAGATCGATTTCATCAAGACCGAAATGTTCTGGCCAATCACCCACATGGTCGCACCCAAGGAAAAGGCGCTTGATTGCGTGACATGCCATAGCGAGAATGGCCGCCTGCAGAACGTCAAGGGCATCTACATGCCAAGTAGCGGCAAGAACAACCAACTGCTCGACATGGGGGGCTGGGCCATCGCCCTGCTTACGCTGATCGGTGTGCTGATCCACGGCGCCGGCCGCATCTACATGAGCTACAGGAAAGGATAACATCATGACTGCCGAAAAAATCTATGTCTTCAA
>JAUYFW010000083.1 GCA_030690835.1 Sulfurimicrobium sp.
AGCGCCGACGCGCGCCTGTCCAGTTCGGCGGCCTTGTATCTTGCCCTGCTGGGTTATGTGAGCAACAACTTCCGGGAAATCGGCAGCGAGGCGGAAATTGGCGCGGCCTTGCCCGGTCTGCTCAAGCTCTTTGCCGAACAGGGCGTACAGGAAGGATCGAGTGTCGGCGTATTCAACGACTATCTGCAGATGGGCATGGGCGCCTACCCGCTGGTGGCGCTGGAGGAAGCGCAGTTTGTCGGCCACTTTGCCCAGGGCGCCCCTCCCGGATAAAAGCCAGGCAAACGCTCACCAGTTGATTTCCCAAGCCGTCTTGTAACCCACCACGCACGCCTCCAGCCCGGCTGGGATTCTTGCCACTTCTGGCGCAACCGCGATGCGCCCCGCCATGATTTCGGCCACATGCTGCGGATAGCGCGGCCCATCAGGGTCGCCAAAGCCTTCCGGGTAGAGCGGCTGGTTGGCGGCGTCGTACTTGTCCGAAGCGCCCAGGGCGTGAAACAGCTCATGCGTGATGACCACGTTGTTCTGCGCATTCTGTTTGGCTTGCGCAAACGCATGCACCACCCCCACCAGGCCCTTGTGCAAACCAAGCGAGTGCTGCAGCGGCTTGCCGTCCTCTCCCTGGTGATACACCACGAATAGCCGGACCGTACCGAGGCTGTCCCAGAAGGGCGTGTGGTCGAAAGCGTAGTGGCGCAATTTCAGGCTCCACAGGATGGCGGAGAAGCCCGAGTGACGGTCTTGCGGCGGAAATGGCGGCGGGGTTCTGATTTCCCTGGCTAACCGGATGCTCACTGGCGGCAGATCCTTGCCGCGATAACGTTCGGACTGACCTGCGATGAAGCGGCCGATTTCCTGAAAGTGATCCTGTTTCAGGGCGGCGATATATTCGCCCACTTCCGCCGTATCGTCCCCATTCACCGGGTAGATGGTCACCTCGAGCGGCCGCAGCCAGTTGCGCACCACCATGCTTTCCCAGTAAGTCATGCCGGCGACGGCGGCAAGCAGGGTAAGCAGGAACAGGATGCGGATGGCGCGAAAGGACATGAGCCGCTACTCCCCCAGGTAAGCGTGGCGCACCTGCGGGTCGTTGAGAAGTTTGGCTGACTCGCCGGACAGGCAGATCGAGCCGCTTTCCATGACATAAGCGCGATGGCTGACTTCCAGCGCCAGTTTGGCGTTCTGCTCCACCAGCAGGATGGTCACGCCTTCGGTCGAGATGGCGCGGATGGTTTCGAATATCTTGTTTACCATCAGCGGCGCCAGGCCCATGCTTGGCTCATCGAGGAACAGCAGGCGCGGCCGGCTCATCAGGGCGCGGCCGATGGCGAGCATCTGCTGCTCTCCGCCGGACAGGGTGCCGGCCTGCTGGGTTTTGCGTTCGAACAGGCGCGGGAAGAGGTGGTAAATGCGCTCCAGATCGCGCCGGATGGCAGGGGTATCAGCGCGGCTGTAGGCGCCCATGAGCAGGTTTTCCGCCACGCTCAGGCGGCCGAAAATGCCCCGCCCTTCCGGCACCAGCGCGATGCCCTGGCGCACCAGGTCGAATACCGGGGTTTTGACAATGGACTTGCCCTGGTAAAGAATTTCCCCGTGCGCGGGCAGGAGCCGCGCCAGTGCCTTGAGGGTGGTGGTCTTGCCCGCGCCGTTGGCGCCGATCAGGCACACCAGTTCGCCCTGGGCAACATTCAGATCGATGCCCTTGACCGCCTTGATGCCGCCGTAGGAGACGTTCAGGCTGCGTACTTCGAGCAGACTCATGCGATGCTCCCACCCAGGTAGGCCTCGATCACCTGCGGGTCGCGCTGCACCTCTGCGGGTGTGCCTTCGGCGATTTTTTTGCCGTAATCCAGCACCGCCACACGGTCGCACAGCCCCATCACCAGCTTCACGTCGTGCTCGATCAGCAGCAGGGTCACGCCATCGGCGCGGATGGTTTGCAGCAGCCGCTCCAGCGTCGCGGTTTCGCTCGCGTTCATGCCGGCGGCAGGCTCGTCGAGGGCCAGCAGCTTCGGTTCCGTGGCCAGCGCGCGGGCAATTTCCAGGCGGCGCTGGTCGCCGTAGGAAAGATGTTTCGCCAGCGTGTGTGCGTGTTTTGCGATGCTGACGTAGGCCAGAAGCTCATGGGCACGCCGGCGAATATCCACCTCTTCCGCGCGTGTTTCGGCACAGCGCAGGATGGCGCCGAGCACGCCGGCACGGGTGCGCACGTGACGCCCCACCATGACGTTTTCCAGTGCGCTCATGTTGGCGAACAGGCGGATATTCTGGAAGGTGCGCGCCAGTCCCAGGGCGGTGACCTGGCTGGGTTTCTGGCCATGAATGGCGTGGCCGTCCAGGGTAAGCTTGCCGCCATCCAGGGAGTACAGGCCGGTCAGCACGTTAAACAGCGTGGTCTTGCCCGCGCCGTTGGGGCCGATCAGGCCGTAGATTTCGCCGCTCTGGATGCTGAAGGAAACCTCGCTCAGAGCGGCCAGCCCGCCGAAGTGCTTGCTCACTTTTTCCGCTCGCAGCAGGCTGTTAACGTGAAACTCGCGTAGCGAGCCTTCGTCCCCCTCTCCCGCAAGCGGGGGAGGGCCGGGGTGGGGGGAATGCCCATGACCATTAGCGGGAGGCGTCATACAGGTCCTCCTGCTCGTGTTCCAGCACGGCTTCTTCGCTGCTGAATTCGCGCCGCCGTGTCTTCGATGGCCACAGCCCGGCAGGACGGAAAATCATCACCACGATCAGCGCCAGACCGAAAATCAGCATGCGCAGGTCGGCCGGATCCACCACCACGCGGCCGAACAGGGCCTGTTCGAGCGGACCGATATAACGCAGCGCTTCGGGCAGGACGGTGAGCAGGATAGCGCCCAGGATCACGCCCGGAATATGCCCCATGCCGCCCAGCACCACCATGCACAGGATCATCACGGATTCCATCAGATTGAAGCTTTCCGGGCTGACGAAACCCTGGAAACCGGCGAACAGGCCGCCGGAAATCCCGCCGAAACTCGCGCCCATGGCGAAAGCTAGCAGCTTGATATTGCGCGTGTTGATGCCCATCGCCTCGGCCGCCACTTCGTCCTCGCGGATCGCCACCCAGGCGCGGCCGATGCGCGAATCCTGCAGGCGCAGCGAGATGAACACGATCAGCAAGGCCAGCGCCAGAAACAGGTAGTAATAGGCATAAATGCCCGGCACCTGCATGCCGAACAGTTCAAACGACTGGCTGAGGGACACCCCGCCCGCGCCGATCGGGTCGATCATGCTGATGCCCTGCGGGCCGTTGGTGATGTTGACCGGCGCATTGAGGTTATTGAGGAAAATGCGGATGATCTCGCCGAAACCCAGGGTCACGATGGCAAGATAGTCGCCACGCAACCGCAAGGTCGGCGCGCCCAGCACCATGCCAAACATCCCGGCGACCAGCGCCCCTAGCGGCAGGATGAGCCACACCGGAAGGTGCAGGCCGAAATGCGGCGAAGCCAGCAGGGCATAAAGATAGGCGCCGACGGCGTAGAAGGCGACATAACCCAGATCGAGCAGGCCGGCGTAACCGACCACGATATTCAGGCCCAGCGCCAGCATGATGTAGAGCAGGGTGAAGTCGAGAATACGCACCCAGCCGTTGCCCAGGCTCGCTCCGACCAGGAAGGGCGCGGCCGCCAGCAGCAAGCCGAGCAGGACAAACGCCACCAGAGCGGCGCGGCGATCGGATTTGAGTTTGTGCCAGTTATCCTGCATGACTGAGGCCATCATTAAAACCGTCATTGCGAGGAGCGAAGCGACGAAGCAATCTGTTTTCAGGGGGCTCCACGAAAGGGCGAGATTGCTTCGCTATGCTCGCAATGACGGCATGGGGCCAATTCATGGCCGTTCCGCCACGCGCTCGCCCATCAGACCCGAGGGCCGGAACACCAGCACGCCGATCAGGACGAAAAAGGCGAACACGTCCTGGTAGTGGCTGCCGAGGAAGCCGCCGGTGAGATCGCCGATATAGCCCGCCGCCATGCTCTCGATCACGCCTAGCAGCAGGCCGCCCAGCATGGCACCGGCAATGTTGCCGATACCGCCCAGCACCGCCGCGGTGAAGGCCTTGAGGCCGAGCAGAAAGCCCATGTAATAGTGCGCGATGCCGTAGTAGGCGCTCACCATCACCCCTGCGATGGCGGCCAGCGCCGCGCCGAGGATGAAGGTGAAGGAGATCACGGCATTGACGTTCACCCCCATCAGGCCGGCAATTTCCGGTGCCTGGGCGGTGGCGCGCATGGCGCGGCCGATGCGGGTTTTCTGCACCAACAACACCAAACCCGCCATCAACACCAGCGCCAGCAGGAAGATGAAGATCTGCAGATCGGTGACGCCCGCGCCGGCAATGTCGTGGCGCGTGGCCGGCAGGATGGGCGGGAAGGAGATGTACGACCGCCCCCAGATGATCATGGCCACGTTCTGCAACACGATGGACACCCCGATGGCGGTGATCAGGGGAGCCAGGCGCGGTGCCTTGCGTAGCGGCCGGTAGGCGACACGCTCGATGGCAAAGCCCAGCGCCATGCTGACGGCGATCGCCACCAGCAGCCCGGCGGCGACAATCATGATGCCGGGCAGATCCACCCCGCTGGCGAGCAGCGCATTCACCACCGCCAGCGTGACCATGGCGCCGATCATCACCACCTCGCCGTGGGCGAAATTGATCAGTTCAAGAATGCCGTAAACCATGGTGTAGCCCAGCGCGATCAGGGCGTAGACGCTGCCCAGCACAAGGCCGTTGATGAGTTGCTGGAGGAAAATGTCCAAGCTTGCTTACCTGGCCGGCGCGATGCCGCCCACTGTTTCCAGCACCTCCCACTTGCCGTTTTTCACCTGATACAGGGTAACGGCGCCATCCTTGATGTCGCCTTTCTGATCAAAGCTGACTTTTGCCGTCACCCCGTCATGGCTGATGCCGGCCAGTGCCGACAGGTATTTCGCCGGATCGCTGGAATCGGCCTTCTGCATGGCGGCGATCATGACGCTCACGGCGTCGTAGCAATACGGCGCGTAGAGCTGGATCTGGCCGTATTTGGCGGTGAACTTGTCTGCGAATGCCTTGCCGCCGGGCATCTTGTCCAGCGGCAAGCCGGGCAGGGAGCTGTATGCGCTTTCGGCTGCGCCGCCGGACAACTTGATGAATTCCGGGGTGCTGCCGCCGTCGCCCATGAGGAACTTGGCGTTCAGGCCCAGCGTCTTGAACTGCTTGATCATCGGGCCGCCCTGGGCATCCATGCCGCCGAAAAACAGCACGTCGGCGTTTTTCGCTTTCACTGCCGTGAGGATCGCCATGAAGTCGGTGGATTTGTCGGTGGTGAATTCGCGCGTCACGATTTCGGCACCGGCGGCTTTCGCTGCCGCCTCGAACTGGTCCGCCAGTCCTTGGCCGTATGCCGTGCGGTCATCGATGATGGCGACTCTCTTGGCGCCGAGCCTGGCCACGGCGAAATCTCCCAGCACCCTGCCCTGTTGCACGTCGTTAGGCATGACGCGGAACGCGGTCTTGAAGCCCTGCTCGGTGTACTTGGGATTGGTTGCGGAAGGGGATATCTGCACGATGCCGGCATCTGAATAAATTTTCGAGGCCGGAATAGTGGTGCCGGAATTGAGGTGGCCGATGATGCCGCTGACTTTCGCGTCCACCATCTTCTGCGCCACGATGGTGGCGGTTTTGGGGTCGGCCTGGTCGTCCTCGCTGAGGAGTTCAAACTTGACCTTCTTGCCGCCGATGCTGATGCCCCTGGCGTTGGCGTCATCGATGGCCATGCGCGTGCCATTTTCGTTGTCCTTGCCGAGGTGCGACTGGGGTCCGGTCAGCGGCTGGATCGCGCCGATCTTCACCACCAGCTCGCCATCCGCGGTTGGCGCAGCTTCCTTCTTGCCGCAGGCAGCAAGATTGAGCAACAAGGCGGAAAACAGCACAGCAAGCAGACGCGATTTCAATTTTTTCTCCCCTGAATCAACTTTGGCATATTAAGCCGCCTATTCTATCCAACTCAGCGCTCTAAAAAAACAAAAAGCCAACCCGGAGGTTGGCTTTTGTCGCAGTGCGCGCTACTTAGTACTTGCGGGTCAGAATCCAGTTCACCAGAGATTTGATATCCTCATCCTTGACTGCGGCATTCGGCGGCATCGGAATTTCACCCCACACGCCCTTGCCACCAGCCTTCACCTTGGCTGCCAGCTTGGCTTCGGCACCCTTGTCGCCCTTGTACTTGGCGGCTATGTCCTTGTAAGCAGGACCAACGATTTTCTTGTCCAGACCATGACAAGCCATGCAGGCGCTTTTCGTCGCCAGCGCTTGCATCGCACCATCATCCGCTGCCGCACTGGCATGACCGGAAACCAACAGGGCGACCGTAGCGGCCATTCCCAACCAGGTTGCTTTCATACTCACTCCTTCATCATTGAATTAAGAATTTATACCGAAACACCAAAACCGGAGTTCGCCATCTTAAACTAACTCGTCGCCTTTGCAAGTTTTTTGCAATTCAGACAACGCGGCGATGGGCGGTAAGCATTTAACGCCCTGACACACCCAGGCGTTGACCGACTATTATCCCGGCGGCGGCGTGACGCGCAGCACTTCCTCGATGGTGGTGGTGCCCGCAGCCACTTTCTGCGCACCGCTGATGCGCAGGGGTTTCATGCCTTCCTTGTAGGCCTGCTCGCGAAACAAGGCGAGATCGCTGGAACCCGAGACGAGCTTCTTCAGCGCCGGCGACAAGAGCATGATTTCGTAAATACCCGAGCGCCCGAGATAACCCGTCATGCGGCATTCCAGGCAACCCTTCGGCCCGTTGATGCTGGCTGGCGGCGTGGCTTTCCACGGCGCGACCAGGGCATTCCACTCCTCTTCGTCGACGGCGGTTTTTTCCCTGCAGTGCGGGCACAAAGTACGTACCAGGCGCTGCCCCAGCACACCGAGCACGGTGGAATTGAGGAGATAGGCCGGCACGCCGAGATCGATCATGCGGGTAATGGCGGACGGCGCGTCGTTGGTATGCAGGGTGGAGAGCACCAGATGGCCGGTAAGCGCCGCCTGGATCGCCATCTCCGCCGTTTCCAGGTCGCGGATCTCGCCCACCATGATGATGTCAGGGTCCTGGCGCATCAGGGTTCGGATGCCGCTGGCGAAATCCAGGCCGATATTGTGCTGCACCTGCATCTGGTTGAACTGCGGCATCACCATTTCGATTGGATCTTCCACCGTGCAGACGTTGACCTCCGGCTGAGCCAGGGCTCGCAGCGTGGAGTAGAGCGTGGTGGTCTTGCCCGAGCCGGTCGGACCGGTGACCAGCACGATGCCGTTGGGCTGGCTCACCATCTGGTTCCAGCGCTGCTCGTCCTGCTCGTTGAAGCCGAGGTCCTTGAAGTCCTGCACGATCACGTCGGGATTGAATATCCGCATCACCAGTTTTTCACCGAAGGCGGTGGGCATGGTGGACAGGCGCAATTCGATTTCTTGCCCATCCGGTGTACGAGTCTTGATGCGGCCGTCCTGCGGACGCCGCTTCTCGACGATATCCATGCGCCCCAGACCCTTGATGCGGCTGGTGATGGCAACCACCACCGGGGGAGGAATCTGGTAAACCTGGTGCATCACGCCGTCGATGCGAAAACGCACGTTGCCCGATTCGCGCCGTGGCTCAAGGTGAATATCCGAAGCACGCTGCTCGAAGGCGTACTGGAACAGCCAGTCCACGATTTGCACCACATGCTGGTCATTGGCATCGAGCTTGCCGGTGCGCGACAACTCGACCAGTTGCTCGAAATTGGCAATCCCGGACTGACCCGCGCCTTCATGCAACTTCAGCGCGCCTTTCATGGAACGCGCCAGATTGTAGAACTCCGGCAAGTAACGCTGGATCTGTTCCGGAGTCGCGATCACGCGGCGAATCTCGCAGCGCAGAATCTGGCCGATTTCCTTTTCCCACTCGCGCTCGAAAGGTTCGGCGGTCGCCACCACCACCTCGCGCGCACCGGCCTCGATCGGCAGGATCATGAAACGCGAGGCATAAGCATGCGACATGACCTTGGCGACCGCGGAGACTTCCACCTTGAGCGGGTCGATGTGCTGGTAGGGCAAGCCCACTTTCCCCGCCAGCCACTGGCTCAGCTCCTCGAGATCAAGATTCTGGAAGGGTGGGCGTGGATTTTTCCATTTCTGGCTCGCCACCACCACCAGCGGGTGCAGCTTGATGGCGCCCAGGTTGCGCGCCGGGAAATTGATCTTGTCGGCATTCGCCTGCGGCACCAAGCCATCCGCCACCAGTTCGGCGAGGATCTCGGTGAGGGTGAGCTTGTGTTCGTGGGCGGGCAGGGTCATAAGGTTTAACGTTTGAGCTGCGACACGTCTCGCACCGCGCCCCTGGCAGCCGAGGTGGTCATGGCAGCGTACGCCTGTAGCGCTTGGGACACCAGGCGCTCACGCGCCACTGGCTGCCATGCCTTGTCGCCCTTTTCTTCCATCAGCGCGCGGCGATGCGAGAGTTCTTCCCACGATACCATCAGGTTGATGCTGCGCTTGGGGATGTCGATCTCGATGCTGTCGCCTTCTTCGACCAGCCCGATGGCGCCGCCCTCCGCCGCTTCCGGCGAGGCGTGGCCGATCGAGAGTCCCGAAGTGCCGCCGGAAAAACGCCCGTCGGTCAGCAGCGCGCAGACCTTGCCCATGCCCTTGGATTTGAGATAGGAAGTGGGATAAAGCATTTCCTGCATGCCCGGCCCGCCGCGCGGGCCTTCGTAGCGGATCACCACCACATCGCCGGCCACGATCTGGTCGGCGAGAATGGCAGTTACCGCGTCATCCTGGCTTTCGAAAATGCGCGCCCGGCCAGTGAACTTGAGGATGCTCTCGTCCACCCCGGCGGTCTTGACGATGCAGCCGTCCTCGGCGATGTTGCCGTACAGCACCGCCAGCCCGCCGTCCTGGGAGTAGGCATGGGCCTGGTCGCGGATGCAGCCGTGTGCGCGGTCGATATCCAGTTCGTCGTAACGCTTGTCCTGGCTGAAAGCCACCGTGGTCGGCACGCCGCCGGGTGCGGCACGGTAAAAGGTTTTCACTTTCTCGTCCGGGGTGCGGCACACATCCCACTGTTCCAGCGCCTGGCCCATGGTCGGGCTGTGGATGGTGGGCAGGTCGCGGTGCAGCAGGCCGGCGCGGTCCAGTTCCCCGAGGATGGCCATGACGCCGCCGGCGCGGTGCACGTCTTCCATGTGGTAAGTCTGGATGCTGGGGGCGACCTTGGAAAGGTGCGGCACCTTGCGCGACATGCGGTCGATATCCTGCATGGTGAAGTCCACGCCCGCCTCATGCGCCGCCGCCAGCAGGTGCAGCACGGTATTGGTGGAGCCGCCCATGGCGATATCCAAGGCGACGGCATTCTCGAAGGCCTCGAAAGTCGCGATGGAACGCGGCAGCACGGACATGTCGTCGCGTTCGTAATGGCTTTTGGCCACGGCCACGATCAGGCGACCGGCCTCCAGAAAGAGCCGTTTGCGATCGGCGTGGGTCGCCACCAGCGAACCGTTGCCGGGCAACCCCAGGCCCAGCGCCTCCACCAGGCAGTTCATGGAGTTTGCCGTGAACATGCCGGAGCAGGAACCGCAGGTCGGGCAGGCGGAACGCTCCAGGGTTGCGACATCCTCGTCGGAGACATTGGCATCGGCCGCGGACACCATGGCGTCCACCAGGTCGAGGTGCATGACCTTGCCCTGGATCACGGCCTTTCCTGCTTCCATCGGCCCGCCGGAAACGAAAATGGTCGGGATGTTGAGGCGCAGGCTGGCCATCAGCATGCCGGGAGTGATCTTGTCGCAGTTGGAAATACACACCAGCGCATCGGCGCAGTGAGCGTTGACCATGTATTCGACGCTATCGGCGATCAACTCGCGCGATGGCAGGCTGTAGAGCATGCCGCCGTGGCCCATGGCGATGCCATCGTCCACCGCGATGGTGTTGAATTCCTTGGCCACGCCGCCGGCTGCCTCGATCTCGCGCGCCACCAGTTGGCCCATGTCCTTGAGGTGCACATGCCCCGGCACGAACTGGGTGAAGGAATTGGCGATGGCGATGATGGGCTTGTCGAAATCGCCGTCGGTCATCCCTGTAGCGCGCCACAGGGCGCGGGCGCCGGCCATGTTGCGACCGTGAGTGGTGGTGCGGGAACGGTATTGCGGCATGAATGCAAGGCTCCTGAAGAAGATACGTTTAACCCGGACATTCTAACCCGGCTTGCACATCCGCACCACGCGGGACAATTCTGGCGCACGCCCAATCATGATCATTGACTCAGATCAATGTTTTACATGAAAAATCAGGGAAACCCCGATACCGGAATTATACGTTTCATATTAGGATGACATACTCCACGAATGTCGCTCACGCATTCTGGAGCAAACCAAAACATACCACAGGGGATAGAGCGATGGAGAACAAGGTTTTTTTTGAGTGGAGCGATGCCATGAGCGTGGGCATCACGGAGATCGACGAGCAGCACAAAACCCTCGTTGACATTCTGAACCGGTTGTTCCATGCCGTGGTGCAGCGCGAAAGCAACGAAATTACCATCGAGATTCTTGATACGCTGGTCGATTACACCAAAACCCACTTCGGGCTGGAAGAAAAACTGTTGCAGGACGCAGGCTACAACCCCACCGAGTTTGCCGCGCACCAACGCGAACACCGCGCCTTCGTTGAAAAAATCAGCCATGCCGCCAGCAAGCATCTGGTGGAGGGGAAATCGGTATCCTTCGAGATCATCAATTTCCTCAAGCACTGGTTGCAGGATCACATCCTCGTTACCGACAAGAAATACGCCGATGCTCTCAAAGACGCCGGCTATTGCACCAAGGCCTGGACCGGCTTCGCCAGCACCGCCATGGCGGCAAAACAGGAAGCCACGCCCAAGCGCAAGCAATGGTGGAAAGTCTGGTGACCGTTTCAGCAACCCGCGCATGATGGATAAATAAGAACCCGAACCCATGAAAATCAACCTGCCTGTCAGCGGCATCGAAAAACCCTTTACCAGCGGCACCATCGTGTCGAAAACCGACCTCAAGGGCGCCGTCACCTACGCCAATGACGCCTTCGTCGACTTGAGCGGTTTCAGCCGGGAAGAGCTGATCGGCAAAAACCACAACCTCGTGCGCCACCCGGACATGCCGCCAGCGGCTTTTGCCTGGCTGTGGGACACCATCAAGACCGGCCAGCCGTGGCGTGGAATCGTCAAGAACCGCTGCAAGGACGGCGATCATTACTGGGTGGAAGCCTTCGTCGTTCCGGTGAAGAAAAAAGGCGAAATCGTGGAATACATGTCGGTGCGCTCCCCGCCCACGCGGCAGCAAGTGGCCGAAACCGACGCCCTGTACAAGCAACTCAACGCCGGCAAGCCGCTGATCCTGCCCAAGTCGCGCAGCCTGTCCGTCAAGGCATCCCTGATCACGCTGATCGTGGTGATGAATCTCATGCTGCTCGGCGGCAACCTGCTTGGCTACCATGGCATGCACCAACTCGGCTTTGCCTTGACTGCCGTAGGTATGCTGTTTTCAGCTGGACTCGGCATTTTCCTCTCCGGCGCCATCGACCGCGGCCTGAAGAAAATCATCGGCATTTTCGACCAGATCGCCGAAGGCAACCTCAACAACAAAATCGACATCGGCGGCCAGGATGAGGCGGGCAGGGTGTTGAACTCGCTCGCCTGCATGCAGGTTCACATCAAGGTCATCCTGGACGAAGTCGCGCTGGCATCCGCCGTGCTGGCAACGCATACCGATCGCCTGAAGCAGGAAATGTCGCAGGTCATCACGCGGTCCCAGTCACAGTCGGATCGGATCATGCAGGTTTCCACTGCCATGGAGGAAATGAGCGCTTCCATCCGGGAAGTGGCGGAACACGCGGGCGGTACCTCGGACGCCGCGGGGCGGACCCTTGAGGAAGTGAACCATGGCAATGCGCAGATGGCGCGCAGCATGGAAGCCTCCTCCCGCGTGGTTCAGACGGTGGAGACTTCCGGCGCCGCCATCACCGAACTGAGTCAAGCCATTCTTAAAATCGGCGCGATTACCCAGGCGATCAGGGACATCGCGGACCAGACCAACCTGCTGGCCCTCAACGCCGCCATCGAAGCAGCGCGCGCCGGCGAACAGGGGCGCGGCTTCGCCGTGGTGGCCGATGAAGTCAGAAAGCTCGCCGAACGCACTTCCTCCAGCACCGCCGACATCTCCCGCATGGTAGCGGAAATCGAAAACACCGCCGGCGCGGCGACCGGCTCCATGGAACAAGCCGTGTGCGAGGTAAAATCCGGGCTTGCCCTGATTCAGGCAAGCAGCGAAAGTTTCAAGGCAATCACGAGCGCATCCCAGCGGGTTACCGAAATGGCGCAACACATAGCCGGCGCTGCCAGCCAGCATTCCATCGCGGGAGACGAGGTGGCCTCCAATATGGAACGGATCTCCGCCCTCAGCGGTGCAAGCACGGCAAGCGCCATCCAGATGGGACGCGCCACCGAAGAGTTGGCTCATGTAGCGGCAAATCTGCAAGCCATGGCGCGGCATTTCGACGGCGGTAACTGAGCGTTTCTGCACGCGCAAGCATGGCGGAACACATTAATATGTGCTCCGCCATGCCGCTGCTGTGGTAAATTTCGGCCTTTATTCGCCCCTCCCAAACGCCATGCTGATTCACCCTCAATTTGACCCCGTCGCACTCCACCTTGGCCCGCTGGCCATCCGCTGGTACGGCCTGATGTACCTGACAGCCTTCGCCCTGTTTCTCGGCCTTGGCCGTTACCGGCTGAATGCCCGCCCCGATCTCGGATGGCACAAAAACGAACTGGACGACCTGCTGTTTTATGGCGTGCTGGGTGTAGTGCTGGGCGGGCGCCTGGGCTATATCCTGTTTTACAAGGCGAGTTATTATCTGCAGCATCCGCTGGAGATTCTCGCCGTGTGGCAAGGCGGCATGTCTTTCCATGGCGGTTTTCTCGGCGTACTGGTGGCGATGTGGCTGCTCTCCCGAAAAACAGGAAAACCCTGGCTGGCCGTGACCGACTTTATCGCGCCGCTGATACCGCTGGGGCTGGGTGCCGGGCGTATCGGCAACTTCATCAACGGCGAATTGTGGGGGCGGCCCACCGATGCCCCCTGGGGTGTGGTGTTCCCGCAGGTTGACCTCGTGGCGCGTCACCCTTCGCAGCTTTATGAATTCGCCCTTGAAGGCCTGGCCCTGTTCGCCCTGCTATGGCTTTTCTCGCGCCGACCGAGACCGCTCGGCGCCGTCTCGGCGCTGTTCCTGATCGGCTATGGTGGCTTCCGTTTCCTGGCCGAATTCAGCCGCGAACCGGACGATTTTCTTGGCCTGCTGTCATTAGGCCTTTCCATGGGCCAGTGGCTGTCGCTACCCATGATCATCGTCGGCATTGCCATGCTGCGCTGGGCCTACCGACCGGCGCGGTAATCGGCGGTTACGCGCATGGCATGCGCCCCAAGGAAAGTTGTAGGCGCCCTCAACGATGGTCAGGCCCTGATTGAGAGGGTACTCCGCCCCCGACACGTGCTGGCTGGGTAAGGGATGATAGGTCAATTAGGTATTGAATTTGATTTTCGAATGTGAGAAGCTAAGACAGTTGCTGGTGTTACATCTCGGAAAGTGAAATTTGCCAGGCTATTGGAATTAAAGGCATTTTTGTTCGATATCTTTGCTTTCACTCTCCGCCAAATTATAATCCCCTTGTGAATCAATCAGATTGCAAGGGGATTTTGGTTTTTACGGCCCGGTAACGACCAGTGGCCTTGGGGCACCAAAAATGATGAATGACGATCGTTTAGTCGATATTGAAAGCAAGATTGCCTTTCAGGAAGACCTGCTCCAGGAACTGAATAAAACCATTTACGAGCAGCAAAAAAAGATCGCTCGTCTGGAGGCAATTTGTAACTCCCTGATCGACCATGTCAAGGAACTGTCCGAGGCCGCAGCGGAAGGCGGTGTCATTAACGAGCGGCCGCCTCATTACTAGTATTTCCGGAAAGGAGCCCACAATGCAAATCACCACCATGAGCGAGCAGGAAATGGACCGGCTGGAAAACCTTCTTGCCTCTGACGCCTTCAAGAACGAAGCCATGACGCTGGATATCCTGCAAGGATTTCTCTGCGCCACGCTCAGCGGGCCGGAAACCATTGCCCCGGGCGTGTGGATGCCGCTGGCGCTGGGCGAGTCACCCGAGTATGAATCCAGTGAGCAGGCTGAAGAAGTGGCCAGCCTGGTCATGAAGTTCCATGATGCGATTGCCTCGTCGCTTTCCAGCGGTGAAGATTTCGACTTGTTTCTTTATGGCCTAGAGGATAACCCGGAGCAACTGGATTATGCCGCGTGGTGCGAAGGTTACGTCTACGGCGCGCAGATCGGCGAGGTGAACTGGTTCGAGGAAGCCGGCGAGTTTGCGCCTGACCTGAGCGAAAAGATGGAGGTTTTCTTTCTGCTGAGCGGGATGCTCAAGGAAGACGCCGAGAAAAACAAGGAGCCCTGGCTAAACAGTAAAGAGGAAGAAAAGGCCTTGGCCAAGGCTGAAGAAGAGTTTCCGGGCACCATTCACGATATTTACCGCTTCTGGCAGGCGCAGCGTAATTCACCCGCGCCCATGCGTCGCGAATCTCCCAAGGTCGGGCGCAACGACCCTTGCTCCTGTGGGAGCGGCAAGAAATTCAAGCAGTGTTGCGGTAAATCCCCCGATTAAGGGGCCGTTGTTACGCGAGCCGGGTTCTAATTTCCTGGCTCGGGCTGGATCAGCGTCCCTGTCGTGGATGAATGGCTGCGACTCACGAATCAATCCTGTTTCGAAGCGTCCTTACGGTTGGAAAAGATCGAGCTGCCCAGCGAAAGGGCGATCAGCGCCGCGCCCACCATACCGGTCACGGCTTCCGGGATGTGATATTTCGCCCCGGCCAGCATGATTACCGCCAGCGCGCCGATGGCCCAGAACGCACCGTGTTCGAGGTAGCGGTAGGTGTTGAGCGTGCCGCGTTCGACCAGCAGCAGCGTGAAGCTGCGCACGAACATGGCGCCGGCGCCCAGGCCCAGGGTGATGATGAACAGATTGTTGGTCATCGCGAAGGCGCCGACCACGCCGTCGAACGAGAAGCTCGCGTCCAGCAGTTCCAGATAAAGAAACCCGCCCACGCCCTGGCGGATCACCTGAACGCTTGCGCCGTCATCGCCACCGACCAGCGTGGCGAGACCCTTGGCCAGGATGTAAGTGACCACACCCCATACGCCGGAAGCGATGAATTCGCCGCGCAAGCCGGCATCCAGCAGGCTTGCCATGAGCATCAACAGGGTCAGGGTGAGTGCGGCCTCGATCGCTTCCATTTTGCCGAAACGGGTCAGCGGTTTTTCCAGCACCGCCAGCCAGTGCTCCGTTTTATGGCGGTCGACGAAGAACTTGAGGAACACCATCATCAGGAAAGTGCCGCCGAAAGCGGCGATCTGATGCTGTGCCGAGGCAATGATCCGGGCATATTCCGTCGGGGCATTGATCGCCAGGTCCAGCGTCTGGAACGGCCCCATGTCGCCGACCACGCCGACGATCAGCAGCGGAAACACCAGTCGCATGCCGAAAACCGCGATCAGGATGCCCCACAGCAGGAAGCGGCGGCGCCAGACGGCATCCCAGTTGTTGAGAACGGCGGCGTTGACGACCGCATTGTCGAAAGAAAGCGAGGTTTCCAGTACGGTGAGGAAAGCCACCGTGATGGCGCCTTGAATGCCGGCGATGAAATAGGCGGCAACGACGGCCAGCACGCAAAACAGGAAGGATCCGTAGAAATGGGAGAGTTGCGATTTCATGCAATAGCCTCTTGATCAGCCTGCTGGCCTCGATTATGCATATGGATGTGATCCGCCAGGGGGACGGGAAAAGGGCGTCATTTTAACTGCGTTTGGCTGAATGTCCGCGAAAAGCTGCAAAGCCTTAAAAAATGACGTTCAAAAAAGCGCTTTATCAAGGTTTTTTTGTCAAAAATCATTTAGAGTTACAAATAGCCGTTGCGTGTTGTCAACGTGGCGTGAGTATCTTAAATGTCTTCCGCAATTTCATTATCTTTCAACCATAAATGAGGAGTCAAAAATATGAACAAGGGCGAACTGATTGATGCTGTAGCTAAAATGACGCAGCACTCCAAATCCCAGACCGGGGAAATGTTTGACGCTTTCATGGCAGTTGTCCAGAACGCGCTGTCGAGTGGCAACAATGTCCAGATGATCGGCTTCGGTACCTTTGCCGTCGAGGAGCGCGCTGCACGTACTGGCCGCAACCCGGCTACCGGAAAAGAATTGAACATCCCCGCCAAGAAGGTCGTCAAATTCAAGGTGGGCGCCAAGCTGAAAGATGCGGTGGCTGGCACCAAGACCAAGTAATACCCATGGGTGGGCGGACAACGGGCCGCCCACTTTTCACCCCCGGCTGCGGACATTCCGGAGGCGTAAAGCCCTCGCTGCGCTACCCCAGAAAAGCCTGCCCCGAATTCAGATACTTGATTTCCTCCGCGCTGCTATCCCTGCCAAGAATTAGGATTGCGAGATGCAATATTTGCCGTATACCACGGCTTTCTGCCCGGTGCTGAAACTTACCGCCTCGCCGCGAAACATATTGAGCGGATTTCGGCGTCCAGTTCCGGCGTGGAAGAAAACCAGCGTTGCCGCATCCTTTCCGAATACCAGAATTCAATGACGTGCCGTGGAGAGATCGGTTCTGACATGCTTGTCCTGTCCTCAGCGCGGTCATGCGTTGTTGTTCCGTCTGATGGGCAATCCGGGTTTAATATAGGGGTCATATTTTCCAGTTTGTGCGGTGAGCCGAAACTAAAAAGGTGGTGTCATGGATCAGCAAAACGAGCAAAGCGCGCTTTCAAAATATTTGCCCTCAAGCCGGCAGTTGGTGATCCATTTCATCGCCATGATAACGCTCGCTTGCCTGCTGGGGCCATTGCTTGGCCCGTGGTTGATTCATTCGATCAACCCGACCCAGGCCTGGGGAGTCGCGGCCAGGGTCGGTGACTATTCGCTGCTGAACGTTCTTCTCTGGGGATTGGCATTCCTGATGTTCGAGGCGCTTATCTATACCGGCTGGTTAATCTCCCTGGGACGTAAGGGCTGGGAAAAGGAGCAGCCGAAATCCTGGTACAACTAGCCCGGAACAGAATGGCAAGGCTGAATCTACGTGAGCGCCGATAGCGCGGACTCCACCCAGCCGAAACCGATTCTTTCCTGCTCAAGACGCAGATTCCTGCGTATGCGATTGTCCCGCAAATCGTCGTATAGCGACCTTTCCTCAGAGCCCAGCCTGGGCAGGTCGCGCAGCGTCTGTTTTTCTTCTTCACCCCATTGCGATTCGAACGCCAGCAAGGTGGTGCGGTCCATCAGGAACGACTCCACATGATCGAACTGGCTACGCAGTTGGTCGAGGATCGCGAAGCCGTGGGTGTCGATATCACCCCAATAATGAATGCGGCAGCGCGCAAGCCATTCGGCCTTGCGCAACATCTCGAAACCGTATCCCGCACCGAAAATGACCAGGCTGTCCTTGACCTGCGGAAAGGCCAAAAAATTGACTTCGTTCTCGGTGATGAAAACACGCGAGATTCTGGAGTCAAGCTGGGCAAAGCTTTCGGCGTCGAGGCTGATGTCCTGCATGAGGCTCCCCGGCAACAGCGCGTGCTCCGGATCGAGAACGCGGAAGCGGATGCGCTCCGGTTTGTCGCGAAACCCGTACCGCTTTGCGAACTGGCTCACGCCGGATGCGGTCGGATCTATTGCCTCGGGCGGCAGGACGATATCCAGCAACTCCATGAGTACGCCGCGCTGGGATTCGATGAATTTGCTATGTACACCCGGGATGTCCACCTGCCTGAGGAACAGGCCAGGGCGTGGGTGAGCATGCAGCCAGGCGATGATTTCCAGCAGCCGATTCCACACGTCGACCAGCTCCAGCGCACGCAGGGGCCGTTTGGCCAACCAGCCCAGCAATGGCGGCTGGTGTTTGCGCGTCACGTCGATCAACGCGGCAAAGCGGGCGATATCGCGTTGCTTGCCGATGAGCGCCAAGGCGTCTTCCACGCTATCGATCCATGCTTCCTGGGGCACGGCGTTTGCACCGAATACCCGGTGCCTGAACTCCCGCATCTCCACCCGGCAGCGAGGCATCGCCCGAAGTTCCGCGACCCAAGTGCGTACCTCGTCAAAGTGGTCTGCCATCTCGGTCGATGTAGGTCCCTTGAGCACCAAACGCTTCGGGAATAACGGTTCGCCAGTGACAAGACTGGCCAGCAGTTCCCCCCGCTCCCACAGCTTTTGCACCTGGGCACGCAGGTCTGCCGGCCTTGTCCAGTTCATCCGGCCATCCTCGCCTTTTGGTTCCGGCCGGTCGCGACTGCGACCTTAACGTTCGCTACGCTCACGTTAGCCTCCACCGAAACTTCGCCTGCGCTCGTTTTCCAGGCGGTACTCTTCAATCGAGAGATTGCGCAGCTTGGAGGCACGGCCTTCTTCGTTGTGGACGAAGCCCACGCTGGAGACGAAAGGTTCGATGATGTGTATTTTCTGCAGGGGCGTGACGATCAGGAGCTGCAGGTTGAGCTGGGCAAACAAGCGCAGGCCGTATTGCGCGGACTCGTCCGAGCCGCGCCCGAAGGCTTCGTCGATCACCACGAAACGGAAGGTGCGGGAACGCACGGCGCCCCATTCGAGGCCGAACTGGTAGGCCAGGCTCGCCGCCAGGATGGTGTAGGCCAGTTTCTCCTTTTGACCGCCCGACTTGCCGCCCGAGTCGGAATAGTGCTCGTGCTCGCTGTCGTCCTCGCGCCAGCGCTCGCTGGCGGCAAACACGAACCAGTTGCGCACATCGGTGACCTTGGTGGCCCAGCGGCGGTCCTGCTCGGAGAGTCCCTCGCGTCCGCGAAAGCGCTCGATGATGTGTTTGACCTGCAGGAACTTGGCTTCGGAATATTGGCTGTCGTCAGAGCCGGTCAGCGCCCCTTCGGTACAGGCGCGCAGCTCGGTCTGGAAGTCGCGGGTGTCGGCATCCGGCGTCGGCTGGGCTTCCAGCACGATGTAGCGGCCGGTATTGTAGTCGATCTGGGTGAGCGACTCGTTGATGCGCGCGATACGCTCCTTGATCGTTTCCCGCTCACGGGCCAACTGCGACTGGAAGTTCGCCACCTCGCGGATGGTGTTCTCGTTCAGCAGTTCCTTGAAGCGCGCTTCGAAGCGCGGCAGGTCGTCGGCCTGAAGAGCGTCGAGCATGCCGCGGTATTCGAAAGCCGCTTCGATGCCGGCATCAACCTCTGCCGTATCCAGCTTGAATTCTTCCTTGTACGCCGCCATCGCCTGGATGATCTTGTCACGCAGGCGTTTGAGCTTCTGGTCTTCGGCATCGATCCTGGTCTGCAACCAGCCACGCATGTCGCGCTCGAGGTTATCGCAGGATTTGACAGTGACTTGATGCTCGCCCAAGGCCTCGCCGCGTATGGCGTCAAGGCGCCCGAACAATGTGGAATGGCTCGCTTGCTCGGGCGTATCAACCAACGTCATGGTCTGGTCGCGCAAATCTTCGGCGTCTTCGCGCTTGGCCTGGGTGGCCCCCAGTTCGCGGGTTTTTTCCGCAAGCTGGGTTTCCGTATCGGCGAGTGCATTGCGAAGTGCGGTCAGGCGCTCGGTCAGTTGCTGCAACACATCGGATGCCGACTCCAGCTTGTGCTTTTCCGCCTGCAGCTTGGCCACCTCCACGGCGAGGGACTGCCAGTCGAGCTCGCGGAAATCGGCGTACTCGTCGAGTTTCGACAGCGCGGTGAGGCGTTCCTTGAGCGTGTTCTGGTCGGCCTGGATTTTGCCGATGCGGCTGCCCAGCTCGCCCAAGCGCGCTTCCAGCGTCCGTTTTTGGACTTCGAGCGCGGCGATTTTCGCCGTGTTGGTCCAGCCCAGCACGTAGCGGCTGCGGTCATCCAGGCGGTGGCGGTCGTCCTTCTCGTGACGCTCGCCGGGCGCCTTGATCTGGCCTGCACGTGTGATGGCGCGGGTCTCACGACGGAACTGCTCGTGCGTCGCGCAGCATGCCACGTCGAAACGGTGAGCCAGTTCACGTTCCAGCCAATCGTAAAAAGGAGAATCGGGTTTGATGGCCAGCTTGCGCGCCAGGGAGTCCCGGTGCAGGTTCGGCAGTTCGCTTCGAGAACTCTGGCGCACCCGGAAATAGACCAGGCGTCCCTTCAGGTGCGTCCTATCGACCCAATCCGCTACTGCTGCGTAATGCTCGTCCGGCACCAGCAGCGACAGGCCGAAGTTGCGCAAAAGCCGTTCGGCAGCGCCTTCCCAGTCGCGCTCGTCGTCACGCACTTGCAGCAGCTCGCCGGCAAAGGGCATATCCGCTTCGGACAAATCGAGGGCTTTGCACAACGCGGCGCGCATCGCCACCTGTTCCGCGGGAATGTTGCTGCGCCGGGCTTTCAGGCTGTTGATCTCGGCGGACAGCTCGTCGTGCGCCTGCTTGCCCTGGCGCAAGCTCACGCCGTGCTCGGTGAGGTCGTTTTGCAGACGGGCATCTTGTTCCCGCGCCGCTTCGGCCAAGGCCGAAAAATGCTGTCGCCGGCCCAAAAAACCGGGCTCATCGCCGGATGGGCTTTCGCCGACAGCGCGCACCAGTTCGGCGTAACGCTGTGCCTTGCGCTCACGCGCCTGGCGCTCCTGATCCTTGTTGCCTATTTCGACCGCCAGCCGTTCCAGGCGGTCGCCGCCGTTGTCGGCAATGCTGCGTTTGAGTTCATCCTCTTCAATACGCTGCGCGTTTCGGCGTTCCCCGAGGCGCTTGACCTGAGTGTCTTGCCGCGCCCATTCGTCGGCAAGGCCGGCGATGCGCTTTTCCAAAAGTCCAAGTTTCAGTCCCGCGAAGTAGGGCCTCAGCGCCTCGCGGCAGGCGCGGAGTTCCTCGGCTTGCGCGACAAGGGTCGCATGGCGCTCGCAGTCGCTGACCAGTGGCGTGAGCAGTTCCACTTGCCGCTTGGCCTTGCACACCGCCTCGTGCGCCCGGTTCAGGTCGTCGAAATGGCCGATCAGGGCTGTGATGCGTGGCGCAACGTCAAAGGGTTCGAGCATGTGGCTGCGCACGAAGTCGGTCAGGTTGCCCACCGACTTCATCGACACTGTTTGGTGAAACAGCTCCAGCGCCTGTTCGTTCTCGATGCCGAAACGACGACGGAACCAGGCGCCGTAGGGTGGAAAACTGTCGAACACTTCCGCGTCCTGTCCGCGCAGTTTTTTCCGCAGCTGAGCGATGTCCGAGCCGAAGTGGGCGAAATCCGTCGCAATCGACAAGTCGCGTTCCGCGCCGGCGAAGAAGCGTGCTGGTTGCCCCTGTGCATCCTTCATCCAGAAAACCTGTGCCAGCGTCACCGTCTGGTCGTAGCCCGCGTTATGAAAAACGCCCAGGATCACCGAGTAGCTGTTGTGGTCGCGCAGCGCCACGGGCTTGGCGGTGCCAGACACTTCATTGCGCTCGGACTTGTAATGCCCGAGTACGTAGGATCGCAGCGTGCGCTCCTTGTTGTCGGCGCCGGCGGCCTTGTTGTAGGCGATGCGGTGCGCCGGCACCAGCAGCGTGGTGACCGCATCGACCAGCGTCGACTTGCCAGAACCGATGTCGCCGGTGAGCAAGGCATTCTTGCCGCCGGGATTCAGCACCCACACGCGGCCATCGAAAGTGCCCCAGTTGAACACTTCCAGGCGCTGCAGGCGGAAGCCCGAAAGCGCATCGTCGGCGACGAAATCGAAGCCCAGGGTTTGCGCGTCATTCATCGGCGGTTCCTTCCGAACTGGCACCAAGCTGAGCCTGATACGCCGCCAGCCGCGCATCGAAATCCGCCAGCCACTGCGCGTCCACAAAGGCCTTGAGGATGCGCCGCACCTCGAACGCGACCATTTGACCCGCGCCCGGTTTAAGCTTGCGCAGGAATCCCAGTTCCACGATCTTGTTGAGATGCGTCTCGATCTGGTCGATCAGCCTGGCCTCATTGCTGCTTTCAGGCAGGAACACCCGCACCAGCTCGACGATCTCGTCGCGGCTCAGGACCAGCCGCGTATCGCCGCCGCTGGCGTCGAACTCGGCCAGCTTCTCGCGCAGCAGCGCCAGCAGCAAGCTAACCGGAAATGACAGCGGACGCCGTGCCACCAGGCGCGGAAGCTTCGGCGCAGCATCGTCCTCGCTTTCCTGGCGCGCGCGCAGGAAGGCATAGCCCTCGGCCTCGTCGAGCGCCAGCTCCAGGCCTAGCACCGTCACGTAGTCGCGCACCCGGGCTTGCAGCTTGAGCAAGGCATGCCAAAGGCTCGCGTCGGCTTCCTGGTAGATCACGCCCTTGAGCAAATAGATGACCAGGGCCGACAAGTCATTCGTTGCCAAGGCATTTTCAGGCTCTTGTTCTGACATGCTCACCTCACAAAAATAACGCGCGGCAAACGCGCCTGCTTCGCTTGTTCCTGGCCATCGGGCCCCGCGCCTCTCCAGATGACTGCCTCGCTCGCATTTTCATCCACCACGGCCTTGAAGGGATTGCCCGCGAGTTCCAGGTACGCCACCAGCTCTGCCAGGCCATGCGTCAACGGCTGCATCTCGCACAGCTCGCGCAGGGTGACTTGCGAACGATCCTGCAAGGCGTGGCGGATGTGCCGGGCCAATTGCGCCTTGTCGATCACCACTTGAGCGTAGAGCGCAGCCGCGTCTATTTCGGTATCGCCTGACTCCAGCTCGATGTCGGCGATCAAGGGCTTGATGGCCGGGGTGTGGAGCGGCCGTTCCATCGGCAACTCGATGTCGGCGGCGGTGTCGGCAATGCGCGTCACCTCGCCCGGCGGCGGCGATTCCCGCAGCGCCAGTGCCTTGGCCTTGATGCCGTGCAGGATGTCCATGATGCGGCGGTTCTCCAGCCAGGCCTGATCGTCCAGAAAGCGGCGCAACTGCTGCGAGAGCTGGGCCACCGTGCGCTGGGTATGCTCGCCGGCCTCCAGCCAGTCGTAATGCACACGGCGGGTGCGGGCGTCGGGCTTGAGTTCGGCGACCGGGGGCAGGGTCAGCACGCGCTCAAGCAGCACCGACAGTTCCTCCTGCCGGCTGCTGGACATCAGAAAATCCCAAAAGGCGCGAAAGCTGCGGCCCTGATCCGAGTCGGCAATGGCGTCGCGCTCGCCCATGATTTCCTCTAACAGCGCGCCTTTCGAGCCTTGCCACAGCGCGATGCGTTCCCGCACGCGCCGGTCCAGCCCGCGAAAATTGTGCTCCACCTCGCGAAAATCGCTGAGCAGTTCGCGCGCCAGCGCCATGAACTGTTGAAAGCGGTCTTTCAACGCAGTGTCGTCCAGCAGCGGGATGTCACCGGACAGAACGCGGGCGATTTCGGCGTCAATCTCGTCGCGCCGCTTGTGCAATTCCGCAATGCGCGCCTGCGGGTCGGTCTCCGAGCCCTCGCTCATCTGCTTGAGCAGCTCGAATAGCGTGAGCAAGCGCGACTCGGTGCCCACGAAGCTGCGCTCGGTGAGCGTCCCCAGCCAGGCAATCGCCTTCTCGGTCGAAGGGGTCAGATCGAAATGCGGCTCGTCCGATCCGTGGACGTAGAATTTGCGCAGCCAGCCCTTCTCGGTGGCAGCCCAGTCGTTGAGGTAATCCAGCGTGGATTTCGGGAAAGCCTCCACTCCCAGCCGCTCACGCAAGGCAAACAGCTCGTCATCCAGCGCCTCGGCCAAATCCGCCTGTGCCATCACCCGCACATTGGGCGCGACGAACACCCGCTGCAGGAAACTCGCCACCAGCGGCGCGTGATCCGAGCGCAACAGCCGCCAGGCCGGGTGGCTCTGGCGCAGCAGGTCGAGGGTGGCGTAGTCGAGGCTAATTGCAGCAAGGAGTCGATCCCGTCCCAGCGCTTCTCCTTCACCATCACGAAGCGACAGCGCCCACCAGAAAGCTCGGCCCACAGTTCGCCGATCAGACGGTCATCCTTTGCATCTGTCCAGCGGTCGGCTCCCTTGTACTCGACGGCGAGGATCGCGCCCGGCTGGTCGCCTGCACCCGGCACACAACACAGAAAGTCGGGATAGAAACGGTCGTCGGCTTTCTGCAGGAAGAAGGAGCTGCCTTCCCGCCGTACCAGGTTGCGGACCCAGAACTGGATACGCCCTTTTTGCGCTTGCATATCGAGCCAGCAAGCACATTCGAATTCCTCCTTGCTGTCGAAGTCACCCATCCGCCCGTAGAAGTGCTTGCGGAAATCGAAGTGGCCGAAGCGGCCGTCGTAGTCGCGGCTGGGCGCATAGGCCTGGGGGTGGAAGTCGAAGGGGTGCAAGTCGCTGACGGCCACGCGGGAAGCCGCATCGTCGCCGAACAAGACCTGTTGAAAGGCTGACCCTACGGCCTGTTTGCGCAAGTCGCGGATGCGCGCTTCGATCAGGTTGCGGATCAGGAATTTCTGCAAATTGGCACGGGCCAGGGTGTAACCGTCACGACGCAGCAACTCGGCCAGCCAGGCGGCCACAAAGGCCTGCTTGGCTCCGTGGGTGAGCGACTGCTCCGGCAGGTCATCAGCGGTCGGCGCCGCATCGTAGGGCGAAAGATCCCACGGGTACTCCAGCACCTCCGGGTCATCGAACAAAACAAACTGACTCCCCTCGCCCCCTGGGAGAGGGGCTGGGGGTGAGGGCACGCGCAGGGCGAGTTGCGGAATATGGAAGCGCTCGCCCAGTTCCGCCGGCGTCTGAAAAAACTCTATGGCCGTGGTGCGGCTGATTTCGGCCGCGTCCGCAATGGCCGTAACGGCGGCATCGGATGTGACGGATGCCTTGAGCGCTTCCGTTTCATCCTCGGTCAGTGGCGCGCTGATGGTCAAGATGTTGTGTTTCGGCTCCCAGTGCAATTTGTCTTTGATGGTTTTTGGCAGCGCCTTGAGGTTGGGTTTCTCGGTCAAAACTATCGGCACTGGCTGGAACACCACATGGCTATTGTCCAGATCAAACCGCGCCTGATCGGCGCGGGCGGCGGTCACGAATTCGGTCACCTCGCGTCGTTCGAATCCTGCCCCGGCCACCAGGCGGTCGCGCAACGCGCTCGCCGTTTCCGCGAAGTTGCGCGAAACCACAAAGGCATAGGCCTCGATGCTCTCCAGCACCTGCGACTGGTAGGTTTTCGGGGCAAAGCTGCTCATCGTTGATCCCCATATGGCGCGACGGGCTCCTGAACCCTGGGCGTTTCAAGTTCCGGCGCATCCGGTTCAAGAAGTTCAATCAGCCCATTTCGACTCACAACGATGCGGGTGCCGGTCTTCCGCGCCAATTCGCGTGCTCGCAGAGCCGCACGTTGCATCGCGGCAACAGAAAGCCGCAGGTCAGGGTCTTGCGCTTGTTCGATCGGTTGTTTGTTCATGGCTTATCGCTCCAGTCCAGCAGTACCGGTTGGGTGCCGGCATTGTCGTAAAGCATCCAGGCTCCACCTTGGGGGCATATAGATGTTGGAAGTTCGTTAGGCCGGCAGCAAAGCGGCGCCGGATCACATCTTCAGGAATGTGGTGGCCGCCCTGCTCGACTCGTTGCGCTACGCGGGCGATAGCTTCCTCCGGGCTGGCCAGTTGCAGAAAAATCAGCTTGACGCGGTAGCCAGCTTTTTGCCATTGCTCGATCAGGTGCAAATAGCCACGGCCGGAGAGGGTCGTTTCGGAGGCAAAATTTTCGCGTGCCGAAAAATGCCGTGCCATTTCCTGCAGCATCACCCGCCCGGCCCGAATCGCCGCTGTTTCCGGCGCGAACGGCGCCAGCGCGTAAGGCGTTTGCTTGAAGGTGATGCACTCCCGCGCCGCACGCGCGCCCATGCGGTTGGCGGCGGCGTAGATCACCTTCGAGCCGTCGAACTTCGACAATATATCGAAGACCGGGCCGGTCAGCACATTGCCGCCGCCGACCGATTTGTCCTTGAGAATGCCGTTGTAGCGCAGATAGATGGCGCGGCCTTCATGGATGCCCAGCAAGGGCGACAGTTTTTCTCCCTCGCCCTCCGGGAGAGGGCCGGGGTGAGGGTGCGCGGCCCCGGTTTCGGCAAACCAGACGAACTCGGCCAGTTGGGCGAAGCCGACGTCGGGGCGGATCTGGCCATCGGCGGTGAACAGCGGTTCGCTGGACAGGCGGCAGAACTGGAAGCCGCCGCCCAGGCCCTCGACGGCTTGTCCCTTGACGTTGGTGAGCCGCTGGCAACGCGCTTGACGCGCTCGCTCGTCACATTCTGGGCGATGTCTCCATCCATCTCGACCAGGATGAAACGGCGCCTGCCGCCGTCCTCGGCGTTCTGTTTCAGCACTGCATGGCCGGTGGTGCCGGAGCCGGCGAAGCTGTCGAGAATCAGCGAATCCTTGTCTGTAAACGCCTGAATCAGACGCTGAATCAATGCTGGTGGTTTCGGGAACGAAAAAGTCTTTCCGTCACCGAACAGGTCCTTAATCTCATTCGTTCCTTGTTGAGTATAAATTCCGTCGATAATCGAATAGAGCTTTGATGCTCGCTCTTCGCCGTCCTCATCTTTCAGATACTGTTTGTAGTTAACTGACCATGCGCCGCGTACATTGCGAATGACCAATCCATCATTTGCAAGAGCGGCTAGCGCTCTTTCTTTTGACCATTGCCACTGCTTTTCTGGCCAAATTTCCTCGCCTTCGAAGGGGATTGCATACCGAAGATTCGGCCTCGGGTCCATGCTGTTTGTAGCAAGAGGTTGGAGACGATAGGGGCCGCGGTTCGCGAATTGAGTATCCTTGAACTTGTAGTACCGCAGCACATTTTCATCTGGCGGTAGCTCAATCGCTCCAAGTGACTCTTTATTCCTTGCAAAGCAAAGAATGTACTCGTGAAGATTCACAACCTGTTTCGATTTTGCTCCCCCGCCATAACTCTTCTTCCATACCAGTGTTTCTACGCGGTTCCCGGCACCAAATACCTCATCCATGAGAAGTTCGGCGTAACGATGCTCATTCGAATCCAATGACATCAGCAATACGCCGTCCTCGCGCAAGAACTGCTTCAGCAGCACCAGCCGCGGATACATCATGCACAGCCAGCGGTCGTGCCGATCCAGCGTCTCGCCTTCCTTGCCGACCACGTCGCCCAGCCAGCGGCGAATCTCCGGGCTGTTGACGTTGTCGTTGTAGGCCCAGCCCTCGTTGCCGGTGTTGTATGGCGGGTCGATGAGATGCACTTGACCTGCCCGGCGTAGCGCGGCAGCAGGGCCTTGAGCGCATGCAGGTTGTCGCCCTGCACGATCAGGTTGCCGCTCTCCCTCACCCCCGGCCCCTCTCCCGGAGGGCGAGGGGAGCAGGAAAGTTCCGGCACCGGTTCCCGCAGGCGGAACGGCACTTCCTTGTGGTGTTTGACGACGGCTTCTTTGCCGATCCAGTTCAGAGTTGGCACTAGATTCTAGTCCCTGCAGAATGTCGAGAATCAAGGAAGAAAAAGCGCTCCTGAGTAATCAGGAGCGCTTGGTAGTATGTGGTGGACCGAATGAGGATCGAACTCACGACCTCCGCATTGCGAACGCGGCGCTCTCCCATCTGAGCTATCGGCCCATTTGAATGTTCGGATTCTACCCCAGCGTGTATGGAAATTGAAGCGCTTGGCGAGCGTCCCAATGATTTCCTTGCCTGGTGGGACGAATTCGTGTGCAATAATGAACCTATGGCAGACAGCAAAAGATACGAAATCCAGGTGGATACCGAGGCTACCTATCTTCCCGATCAATCGGATGAGAGCGGCGGGCGTTATGTGTTTGCCTATACCATTACCCTCAGCAACACCGGAACCGAGGCGGCGCAACTCGTCAGCCGGCACTGGGTCATCACCGATGCGGCGAATCAGGTGCAGGAGGTGCGCGGGCTCGGTGTGGTGGGCGAACAGCCCTTGCTGCGACCGGGAGAGCGCTTCGAATACACCAGCGGCACGCCCCTGGCGACGTCGGTGGGCACCATGCGCGGCAGCTACCAGATGGTGGCCGAGGACGGCACCCATTTTGAGGCCCGGGTGGCGGAGTTTTCCCTGGCGGTGCCGCGGGTGTTGCATTGACCGATTTTTAAAAGCCGCAACGGCTTTACTTGCACCTTCGAAATATGAAAATCCTGCGTTTAATCCCTTATTTTCTGCTGACCCTGTTTTCCGCCTGCGCTTCGCTGCCCCCGCCTGCTACGGTGGTTGTCATTCCTCCTCCTACGGCCATTATCGCGGCACCCCCTCTGCAGGCGGCAGCGTGGAATGCCGTTTCCGGCTGGAGCGAGGATGATCCCGCACAGGCCTGGGGTGCGTTCCTGCAGAGTTGTGCCGGACTGAAGCAGCAGCCGGCCTGGAAGACAGTGTGCGACATGGCGGCCGCGCAACCCGCTCAGCCAGATTCCTTGCGGCGCTTCTTCGAGGAAAATTTCATCCCCTATCAGGTGACCAATCCCGATAACAGCAGTAATGGCCTGATCACCGGTTATTACGAGCCCTTGCTGAATGGTAGCCGTACCCGCACCAGCCGTTTCCGTTACCCCCTTTATGCTTCACCCGCCGATTTGCTGGTGATTGATCTGGCTTCCATTTATCCCGAGTTGAAGGGTATGCGCTTACGCGGTCGCCTGCAGGGCAACCGGGTCGTGCCTTACTTCAGTCGGGCGGAGATCGACAATGGCGCGGCGCCGCTGAAGGGTAAGGAACTTTTCTGGGTGGATGAGGCGGTGGACCTGTTTTTCCTGCAGATTCAGGGCTCCGGCCAGATCAGGCTGCCGGGTGGGGAGATGATGCGCATCGGCTATGCCGACCAGAACGGTTATCCCTACAAATCCATCGGCAAGACGCTGGTGGAGCGCGGCGAGCTGACGCTCGACAAGGCCTCGATGCAGGGCATCAAGGACTGGGCCAAACGCAATCCGGCTAAACTGACCGAACTGCTTAACGTCAATGCCAGCTATGTGTTTTTCCGCGA